>CADBGD010000134.1 GCA_902794115.1 Oscillospiraceae bacterium | reverse complement strand
TTCTTTCTTCAGGAAATGCACAAAGGCCAAACTGACCATGCTGGCAGAGACGATGCGGTCCAGATAGTTGGGCGTGTCGTCCTTTTTAAAGAACATGAGAAAGTCGATGCAATTCTGGATCAAAACGCCGCCTTCTGTCAGTTCTCCGTGGAAAATGTGCTCCATGGCAAGACCGATCATGGACTTGATGATCGGGTTCAAAGTAAGGATCAGGCCATAGGAAAGGTATCCGGAGGCGTCACCTTGTGGGTCTTCATGGCAGGTCAGCTCGTAGCCGATGTCGGCGTTATAGATCCCGCCGGCGTTATGGTTTTTCCAGATCTCCACGCACTCTTTCCATTTGCCCTGAAAGTAGTAACTGTCGGCTAACTCGCCGTAGAGAACGGTATCGTTGATGCTGCCGTCCTGCTTGGTGGGAAGAAGGGAAATGGCCTGAAGAAGTAACTCTCTTCCACGGGAGATCAGTTCCGGATCCTGCTTCAGAGCACCGATGGAAATATAGAGGTTGGCGCTTTCGTGGACGATATCAAAATCATGAGGATATTTCTTCAGTGCTTTTTCCGCATCGGAAATACCTTCCGGGTCCAGCGTATCTTTATAGATGTGAAGACGCTTGGCGGTGGCGGCGATGCGGTTGTCTTTCATAGAATAGCCGAGAAGGGCGTCCACGGAAGTATCGAAAAAATCCGCCATTTCCACGATCATGGGAAGTTCCGGAACAGAAAGACCTGCTTCCCATTTATAGACAGCGCCGACAGTGACGCCGAGAACTTCGGATAACTGCTCCTGGGTAAGACCTCTGTCTTTGCGGTTACTGCGTATATTTTCGGATAGCTTCAGCTCCATGGAAATCCTCCCGGGGTACGTAAATCTGGTATCATTATAGTACAGGATAGTCCATGAGGGAAAAGAAAGGGGAAAATGCCGATGGAAAGTGAGATGCGAAATGAAACCCGGACGATGATCACGCTTCGGCCCAAAGTGCATTTCACGCCCCCAAAAGGGTGGATGAACGACCCGAACGGACTGGTGTTCTATAAGGGAAAATATCACCTTTTCTATCAGCACGATCCGGATTCTCTGGTGTGGAATATCATGCACTGGGGACATGCGGTGTCGGACGATCTTCTTTCCTGGGAGCATCTCCCCATTGCGCTTTATCCTGACGAGCTGGGCGTGATTTATTCCGGCTGTGGTTTTGTGGATACGGAAAATGCATCCGGACTGGGTAGCAAAGAGGACCCGGCGCTTCTTCTTTTTTATACTTCCCATGATATGGATACGAAGAAAGAGCAGCAGTGTCTGGCCTGGACAGCAGATGGCATGACCTTTCATAAGTATGAAGAAAATCCGATCCTTCCCGGAGCGGAGCATACGCCGGCCAGAGATCCACAGGTGTTCCGGAATACGGTGCTCGGCGGATATACGCTCATTCTCACAAGAGAAGACCGGGTGGAGTTTTATGGATCCCATGATCTTCTTCACTGGAAAAAAAGCGGAGAGTTTTTCCTTCCGGAATATGCACTTTCCGGCATGATCGAGTGCCCTTGTATGTTCCGGGCGGAAGTGGAAGAGGGGCCGCTTTCTGAGGAAGAAAGGCTGCTTTCCGGGGAAGAGAAAAAGGGAAAAAAGAGCGCTGCGGACAGCGATGTGTATGTTCTGATCCTCAGTATGGATGTGCCGGAAAGTGAGTTTTCGAAGTTCCCGGAAGAGGCGGTGCCGCATGCCCGGGTAATGCAGTATTTCGTGGGGACTTTTGACGGGAAGAAATTCATCGTGGAGGAAGAGCAGAAGGAAGTAAAACTGGTGGATCACGGGCCGGATTTTTATGCCGGAACCATCTTTTCCAACGTGCCTGAAACCATCCTTCTTTCCTGGCTGGGAGATTTTTCGGAAGGAGCGAAAATGACGCCTACAGAAAGGGAAGGATTTCGGGGGATCCAGTGCTATCCGAGAAAACTGACGCTTCGGAAAACAAAAGACGGCTGGCGGCTGCGGCAAGTGCTTTTCCCGGAGCCGGAAGAGGGATCTTCGAAATATGACTTCCGAAAAAACGGAGATGAACAGGTCCTTATAGACGGATGCGTCCGGGAAGTAAGAAGAAAGGACGGGCTCTGGATCAGTACATCGATCTTTGATCCGAACCGGGAACACTCGGATCAGGAATATCCGGACCGGAAATAGAGAAGAAATGAGAGGTTCTTTTCTGCAACGATGCGGAAAGGAACTTCGTCTTTTTTGTGGGAAAGGGAAAAGTGTGCGAAAACGAAAGTGCATTTTCCGAAGAAAAAACGAGGAGATCTGGAAAATGAAACGAGACGATACGAAAAAAGTCGCGGCATGGATCCTGGCACTGATGATGACCGGAATCCTCGGCGGCTGCAAAAGGGCGGAAGAAACGAAACAACTGAAGAAATCGACGAAGAACTCGACAGAGATCGAGAATCCGGATCCGTCTGACGAGAAAGGATCCGGAAGTTCTTCAGATGGCACGACGGGCAAAGATCCGAAAGACGATACGGACATAGGAAAGCTCGATCCTGACCGGATCGTGTTTACGTATGCGCGGACGAATTCTGCCTGGGTGCCGACAAATAATGTCTTCGTCGTAATGGGGGATGGACGGATATATGCCTGGTCGAATCTTCCCACGATCTGGTCAGTAAAAAACGGACTGGATAATGATGGAATGATACTGGAGATCACCGACAAGATCAGGAAACTTCCTGTTATGGCGCAGATGGATATGAATTATCTTCAAGAACTTTATATCGCGGCATCGAAAGTAGATCCCAATGCTTCGGTGGAAAAGAAGCATATGAAGAGTGATTTCGGGCAGCAAATATTGACGTATTGGGATGAAGAACAAAAGCCTTTCGTAGTCCTCAACCGGGGAGATATTGACTTCATTATCGATGATCCCAATATCGCAACGATCGAAAATCTTTGGGAGAACTTTACAAATCATGTTGAGGAGAAGGTCCAATTTGACACATTCGGTTTTTATACGAAGAAAACGACGCCCATGACCACCTGGAATTGCGGATATGTGGAGCTTCCGGATGAGGAGACGTATTGTGTTTTTCCTAACTACGAGACGTTTCTCAAGAAGGCGGAGGAATGGCATCTTGATGTGCCGGATATGGGGATCGGGGACGATCCGACGATGCTTGAATGGCCGGTATTTGTTAAGTTCGATATCTTTTCCACGATGGGGCACACAAGAGACTATGATGCCATCGTCAGAGAAGATGAGAAGGTATTTCTTTTGATGGCGGATTCCTGCAAGGACCCGGACCCGGATCAGATGGTCGGAGAGGCGATGGACGGCTATGTGACGGTAGCGCTTTTCCCGATGGGACCGGATCAGGATCTTTCGGTTTTGGTGACAGAAGGGGGCGTGCCCTGGAAACTGATCACGGCGGATCCCTCCTGAGTCTTTTTACAAGGCACTTTCTTTTTACTTTGAACAATTGTGAAGATGCTTGATGCGGCGCTTGTTTTCTCTATACGGACAGGCGCCGTTATGCTAAAATAAAACTTGTTAGCGGACCTCTTTTTCTCACATGAAAGAGGGAGCATTTTGGGGTAGTGGAAAGTGGAAAACAGCTATCGCCCTTTTCGGGTCTTCGCTGTGATGATAATAGCATGAGAAGTTTTCGAGTCAAGATGACGGTAATGATCGTGCTGGTGGTGCTGGTAAGCTCGGCGCTTCTTTCATCGATCAGTTATCGCAGAGCCAGGAACAGCGTCTTTGTCCAGTCAGAGGCGAACTATAGTGTGGCTGCGGATAAGTATGCGCAGGAGCTGTCTGCCTGGATCGGCGCAAACGGCGCCATTGTGGATACACTGGCAACGGAGATCGAGGTGACGAAGATCTATGACCAGGACCGGAACCGTTTTCACGAATACCTTTTTTCCAGCTGTGAACGCTTAAATTCTGAAGGCTATATCTACGATATCTATTTCACGTTTATGGATAATACCATGGCCTGCGCGTCCGACTTTGTGGTGGACGGCACGGTGGATTATGTCCATGACAGAGACTGGTTTACGACCGCGGCGGAAACGAAAAAGCTTTACTACTCTACCCCCTATAAAGATTCCGATACCGGAAAAGCCATTATCACCATTTCCAAAGCCGTTTATGACGGAGAGGAATTAAAGGGTGTTCTGGCGGCGGATATTTTCGTGGATACGCTGGTGAAGATCGTCAGTAACGCGGAAGTGGAAAGCGACAGTTACGCATTTCTGGTGGATCAGGATATGGGCATGGTCATACATCCGAATCCCCGGTATTCTTTTGAAAATGAACCTTTCGGGATCCTTCAGATCTCCGGATCTCCCTACGCAGATGTGGTGGCCAATATCCGCAATAACTCGAAAGATACGGTTTACGTGGACGATTATGACGGCACGACCCGTGGCATCGTGGTGGCGGAAGTCAGTAATACCGGATGGCATGTAGGCATTGCCACCAGTAAGAGCGCCATGATGCGCGGCGTGGACAGCCTGATGCGCGGCTTTCTGATCGCCGCCGGTGTGGCGGTGCTGATCGGTGCGACTTTCGCAGTGGTACTGGCGTATGTTATGGATCAGCACAGTAAGCAGCAGCAGGAATATGAGGCACGTGTGCTGAAACTGGAAAAGCAGGCGGCGGATGAGGCCAGTAATGCCAAGAGCCGTTTCCTGGCAGATATGTCCCATGAGATCCGCACCCCGATCAACGCCATCCTGGGCATGAATGAGATGATCCTTCGGGAGACGGACAGTAAAGATATCGAGAACTATTCGAAAAACATCCGTCAGTCCGGACAGAACCTTCTGCAGCTCATTAACAGTATTCTGGATTTTTCCAAGATCGAAAACGGAAAGATGGAGATCGTGCCGGGAAGATATGTGGTAAAGACACAGCTCCGGTATATCTATAACTCCATCGCCGAGCGGGCCAGAGCGAAAGATCTGGATCTGATCCTTCAGATCGATCCGAATCTTCCGTCGGAGCTTTTCGGCGATAATATGCGCATTAACGAGATCATCATGAATCTTCTGACGAATGCCGTGAAATATACGGAGACAGGTTCGGTGACATTGACGATCCGGGAAAAAGAAAGAAGGACGCTTCCGGATACGGCCAGCCTTTTATATGTGGAAGTCAAGGATACCGGCATCGGAATCAAGGAAGAGGATATGGATAAACTCTTTGAGTCATTCGAGCGTCTGGATGTGGTAAGAAACCGTCACATCGAGGGCACCGGACTTGGGATCTCCGTGACCACCCAGCTTCTGGAACTGATGGACAGTAAGCTGGAAGTTGCGAGCGAATACGGATTCGGTTCCACCTTCTGGTTTGAACTCTGGCAGCAGATCGAAGACAGTACGCCCATCGGTGATTTTCAGGCGGCTATATTGGAAGAAGAATCGGAGAAAGTCTACCGGGAATCTTTCCGTGCGCCGGATGCCCATATCCTGATCGTGGATGATACGAAGATGAATATCGTGGTGGCCGTCAATCTTCTGAAGAAGACCGGAGTGCGGATCAGTACAGCCTTAAGCGGCGCCGATGCGGTCCGGCTCTGTGAAGAAAATGTTTTCGATCTGATTCTTATGGATCAGCGCATGCCGGTCATGGACGGTACGGAAGCCATGAAAAAGATCCGGGAACTTCCGGGAAAGAAAAACGAAAAGAC
>CADBGD010000133.1 GCA_902794115.1 Oscillospiraceae bacterium | reverse complement strand
ATGTACGGCAGTTTCTTCGGCGACGTGGTCGGAGCGGTATCCAAAGGGTTCTTTGACGGTTCCGTCTCCCTTCCGCCGATCTGGTTCGATCCGAGTAATGATCCGATGAAGCTATTGATCTTAAGCTTTATCCTGGGATTCATCCATATCTGTATCGGCCTTGGCGCCAACTTCTATAAGTCATGGAAAAACGGCGATAAAGCCGGCGCATTCTGTGATTCCGGATGCTGGCTTTTAACATTCGCGGGACTTGCGATCTTCTTATTCCCTATGGTCGCACCGATGATGGCTCCGGTGGAGATCCTGAATTCCACCATGATCGCCGATATCGGTAAGTATGTGGCACTGGCAGGTGTTGCAGGACTTGTCCTTACCGGCGGAAGAAAAGCCAAGGGCATCATCGGCAAGGTCATCGGCGGTGTCGGTACCCTTTACGGTGTCACCGGCTATTTCAGTGATCTTCTCTCTTATTCCCGTCTGATGGCGCTCGGCCTCGTTACGGGTATTATCGGCAGTGTTGCCAACATGATCGGCACACTCTTCGGAACAGGTATCGTGAAGCTTCTGATCTTCATCCCGGTATTCCTGTTCTTCCATGCGATTAATCTGGGCATCAGCGCTCTTGGCGCCTATGTCCATGTTAATAGACTTCAGTATGTAGAATTTTTCGCGAAGTTCTACGAGGGCGGCGGAACGTTGTTCCACCCCTTTACTGGTAACACCAAACACTTCAAAATTAAGGAGGACAATTAAATGAATTGGGGCATGTTACTGGCATTATTAGGAGCAGGACTGGCGGTTACGACAAATTGTATCGGCTCGTCCAAGGGCGTAGGTATGGTGGCAGAGGCTTCCTCTCCGGTCATCGCAGAGGATTCCAGCAAATTCAGTAAGCTTCTGATCCTCATGCTGCTTCCGGGTTCCCAGGGACTTTACGGACTGGTTATCGCCATCCTGACACTTACACAGATCGGTATCCTCGGTGGTAATGCCGTTACCACACTTTCGAGCGGTATCCTCTACTTCATCGCCTGCCTTCCGATGGCAATCGGCGGTCTGGTTTCGGCTCTGTTCCAGGCCCGTGTTGCACTGACAGGTGTTAACCTCATCTCCAAGAGACCTCAGGATTCCGGTAAAGCGGTTACCGCTGCTTCCCTCGTTGAGCTCTATGCTCTTCTGAGCCTGGTTACCTCTCTTCTGATGGTTATGAACGTAGGCAGCCTCAAGCTGTAATATAAGGAGCAGGTATGGCTGGTATAGATTCCATCATTGAGCGGATCTTAAAAGAGGCAAGAGAAAGCGCTGATGCCCGTGTGGCCCGTGCCGAAAGCGATGCTGAAAAGCTGATCGCTAAGAAAAAGGACCAGGCCAAGCAGGAGGAATCGAAGATGCTTGCTGATGCGCAGGCGGTCATTGATTCCCAGGAAAAGCAGAACCGCGCTTCTTCCAATACCCGTTCCCAGAGAAGGATCCTCGCCGAGCGCGTGGCCATGATCGACGAGATCGTCGAAGAGGCCAAAAAGCGCATCCGTGCACTGCCTTCTTCGGAGCGTCTTTCCATGGTTTCGGATTTCGTGATCAGTAACTGTGAAGGCGCAGACGGGACTTTGATCCTGTCCAAACAGGACAAAGATGCACTTCCCTCTTCTTTCCTGTCGGATCTTTCAAGTAAGACCGGCTCAAAGATCACCCTCTCGGATACTCCCGGAGATTTTGACTGCGGCTGTATCCTGATCTGCGAAGAATGTGAGTATAACGGCACACTGGACGCGTTGTCCGATGACCGTATGGATGCCATCCGCGACGCCGTCAACCAGGTGCTTTTCACAAAGAAATAAATCATTAAGGAGTCAGACATCGAAACATGGGTCAAAGTATTACAAAATACGCCTATTCCGTTTCCGGCGCACATGTCTATGAAAAGTCTTTTCTGAAAAAGACCGATCTGGACAAACTTTTGACTTCGCCCTCTTATGAGGCGGTCACGGCAGTGCTTGCGGATAAAGGATGGACCATGCCCGAGGATACCCGCGACAGCGGAAAGATCCTGGAGCTGGAGATGTGCCGTGCCTGGGAGTGGATCCATTCTGCTGCCCCTGACCCGGCGCTGTTCGACTGTCTGATCCTGAGAAATGACTACCATAATCTCAAGGCCGGCATTAAGTGCCTGCTGAGTGATTTTGACGTAGATCTCCACTTCGTGTCTCCGACAACTCTTTCCCGGGACCTTCTGAAAGAAGCGATCGAAAAGCATGAATTTTCTTCTCTTCCCGCTCCTTTTGCAAAATTAGGGGAAAGCGTCTATGACACACTGGTCCGGACACAGGACGGACAGCTTGCGGATGTCATGATCGACCGGGTATGTCTCGACGAGATCTATGACCGGGCCCAAAAGACCCGCATTCCGCTTCTTATGAAGGAAATGGAGATCTATATTGCGACCACGAACCTCAAGACCGCTTTCCGTGCCATGAAGACCGGAAAGGACCGGGATTTCCTGGATCGGGCGCTGACAGAGAAATGCAGGACCATCAGCAAAGAGAAGATCCTTTCCCTCGCGGAAGGAAAGATCGAAGATCTTCTTTCTTATTTTGCGACCACTCCATATAGCGCGGGGACGAAATATTTGTCCTCCTCCCCGTCGGAGTTTGAAAAATGGGTCGATGACGAGATGGTCTCGCTTCTTCTGCCGACACGCCACAGTCCTTTGGGCCCGGAACCGCTTATCGGTTTCTACCTTGGTAAGGAAGCGGAGATCAAGAACGTACGGATCATCTTAGCCGCCAAGCAGAATAATCTGCCGCTGGAAATGGTGGTCCCCAGATTAAGGAGGCTGTATGAATAAGATTGCCGCTATGGGCGACCGGGATAGTATATACGGCTTTTCCTCCATTGGTCTGGATATTTTCCCGCTGGACCGTATGGACAACCCGGCCACGACTTTACATAACCTTGCTGAGGGTGACTATGCCGTGATCCTCATCACCGAGTCGCTGGCCAAGACACTGGAAGCAGAGATCGATAAATACAGCGACAGACCTCTTCCCGTTATCCTTCCGATCCCGGGTGTCACCGGAAACGAAGGCATGGGCATGAAGGCCATTTCCAAATCCGTGGAGAAGGCTGTCGGCAGTGATATTTTGAAAGATCAGTAAGGAGAAACAACATGAGCAAAGGATCGATCGTTAAGGTCTCCGGACCGCTGGTAATTGCAGAAGGGATGCGTGATGCGAACCTCTTTGACGTGGTACGTGTCAGTAACGAGCGTCTGATCGGCGAGATCATCGAAATGCACGGTGACCGTGCGTCTATCCAGGTATATGAGGAAACGGCGGGCCTGAAAGCCGGCGAGCCGGTTGAATCCACAGGTGCTCCGCTCTCCGTTGAACTGGGGCCCGGACTGATCGCCGGTATCTTCGATGGTATCCAGAGACCTCTGGAATCCATCATGCAGAAGATCGGCAACAACCTTTCCCGTGGTATCGAAGTTCCTTCCCTTTCCCGTGAGACGGTATGGGAATTTAACGCGGAGAAGAAAGCCGGCGATACAGTCATTGGCGGCGACTCTCTCGGATACGTGCAGGAAAGTGAGACTGTAAAACATAAGATCCTGGTACCGCCGCAAGTTTCCGGTACCATCGTTTCCATCAACAGTGGAAGCTATACTCTCGAGCAGCCTGTCGGCAAGCTTCGTACCGATAAGGGCGAAGAGATCGACCTGATGCTCTATCAGCGCTGGCCGGTAAGAAAGAGCCGTCCGTATGTAAAGAAGCATGCTCCGACCATGCCGCTTGTCACCGGACAGCGTGTTATCGACTGCATGTTCCCGATCGCGAAAGGCGGTGTCGCCGCGATCCCTGGTCCGTTCGGTTCCGGTAAGACCGTAACCCAGCACCAGCTGGCAAAATGGGCGCAGGCAGACATCGTTGTCTATATCGGATGCGGTGAGCGTGGTAATGAGATGACCGACGTTCTCAATGAGTTCCCGGAACTCATCGACCCGTATACCGGCGAGAGCCTGATGAAGCGTACCGTACTCATCGCCAATACCTCGGATATGCCGGTTGCGGCCCGTGAGGCTTCGATCTATACCGGTATCACCATTGCCGAATATTTCCGTGACATGGGCTACTCGGTTGCCCTCATGGCTGACTCCACTTCCCGTTGGGCGGAGGCGCTCCGTGAAATGTCCGGACGTCTTGAAGAAATGCCTGGTGAAGAAGGTTACCCGGCTTACCTGGGTTCCCGTCTGGCACAGTTCTATGAGCGTGCCGGCCGCGTGACCGTACTGGGCAGCGAAGGACTGGAAGGTTCCCTTTCCGCCATCGGTGCCGTATCTCCTCCGGGTGGTGATATTTCCGAGCCGGTATCCCAGGCGACCCTCCGTATCGTAAAGGTATTCTGGGGTCTGGATGCCAGCCTGGCGTATAAGCGTCACTTCCCGGCTATCAACTGGCTCACCAGTTATTCCCTCTATACGGATTCCCTGGCCAGCTGGTTCGACGAGAATGTCTCACCGGAATGGAACAGTAACCGTGCCCGCCTGATGCTCATTCTTCAGGAAGAGGCAGAACTGGAAGAAATCGTAAAACTGGTAGGTATGGACGCCCTGTCCTCGACAGACCGTCTGAAGATGGAAGTGGCCCGCTCGATCCGTGAGGACTTCCTCCATCAGCTGGCCTTCCATGAGGTCGATACCCATACATCGCTGAAAAAACAGGATTACATGATGAAGCTGATCCTGGATTATTATGACAAAGCAGCCGGCACCCTGGAAATGGGCGCGGATATCGAGGCGCTGGTCGCGCTTCCGGTACGTGAAAAGATCGGCCGTTTCAAGTATGTGGCGGAAGACGATGCGGAGAATGAATTTATCTCCATCGGCGCCCAGCTGGCATTTGAACTTTCCGAGCTGCTGAACAAGGAGGAGTAAGACATGGCAAAAGAATACCGCACCATATCGGAAGTAGCGGGTCCGCTTATGATGGTCCGTGGAGTCACGGACGTCAGCTATAACGAACTGGGTGAGATCGAGCTCAGTAACGGAGAAAAGCGCCGTTGCCGTGTACTGGAGATCGACGGCAGCAATGCTCTGGTCCAGCTTTTTGAAAGCGGCGCCGGCATTAACCTTGCCGAGAGTAAAGTACGCTTTACCGGAAAACAGATGGAACTTCCGGTATCCAGAGATATGCTGGGCCGTGTTTTCGACGGTCTCGGCCGTCCGATCGACGATGGTCCGGAGATCATCCCGGAAAAGAGACTGGATGTTAACGGTCTTCCGATGAACCCGGCCGCCAGAAACTTCCCGAATGAGTTTATCCAGACCGGCGTTTCCGCCATCGATGGTCTGAATACCTTGGTACGTGGCCAGAAGCTCCCGATCTTCTCCGCCTCCGGTCTTCCGCACGCAAACCTTGCGGCACAGATCGCAAGACAGGCGAAGGTAAGAGGCACCGACGAGAAGTTCGCCGTTGTATTTGCCGCCATCGGTATCACCTTCGAGGAAGCCAACTTCTTCATGGACAGCTTTAAAGAGACCGGCGCCATCGACCGTACGGTCCTCTTTATCAACCTGGCAAATGACCCGGCCGTTGAGCGTATCGCGACACCGCGTATGGCACTGACTGCTGCCGAATATCTGGCCTTTGACCTGGATATGCACGTACTGGTTATCCTGACGGATATCACCAACTACGCCGATGCCCTCCGTGAGGTTTCCGCCGCACGTAAGGAAGTACCGGGCCGCCGTGGTTATCCGGGTTACATGTATA
>CADBGD010000132.1 GCA_902794115.1 Oscillospiraceae bacterium | reverse complement strand
CCGTCTTTAAAAAGAAGAAGGGTAGGGATGTTGGAGATCTGATGGGCAAGAGCCAGATCCATCTCTTCGTCCACATTTACTTTGCCGACTTTGTACTGGCCATCGAGTTCTTCGGCAACTTCTTCCAGTACCGGTGCCAGCATCTGGCAAGGTCCGCACCATGTTGCCCAGAAATCCACTACGACCGGGAGGTCGGACTTCAGTACTTCCTGTTCGAAATTATCTTTTGTTAACTTGATCTCAGCCATATTCTTTCTCCTTATTTATACTTATAGTAGAGCATGCAGTGGCAGAATCCTTCAAAATCAGGATCTTTGATCTGATCGCGGAACTCTTTGCACATGCATTTGGTATCCGGGGTACGCTCGAGACGGCAAGGGCAGTAGCCACCTTTTTGCTCAAGTCCATTTTTGATGGTCTCCACAATTTTTGCATCGGGATTCAATTCAATACGCATAGGCTTTGTCCTCCGTTTTTTACTTATCTATTATACACACTACCGCCGTGAAAAGAAATCACGGGGGTAGAAAGTGCCTGGGGTAGGGTAGAATCAGGTAAAAAAAGGGATCGTACCTTTCGGAACGATCCCCTCATTTCCCAAATCAAATCAGCTTGCCATCTTATCAGAAGAGCGGTGTCTTCATCTTATCGTAAGCTTCTCTGGCTACGGCCCGTACGCTCGGATCAGAATCAGCAAAGGCCAGTTTCTTGAGATATTCTTCACAATGCTTCGCATTGATCAATCCTGCGGACTCGGCTGCGGCTGCACGAACCATCGGCGAAGAATCACGGAACAGGGGAATCAGGTGCATACCTGAATCGTATGTATTAATCTGCCCCAACGCTTTCGCAACTGCGAGACGGATCTCGTCCTCTGGATCATCAACCATCTTCAACAGCGCACCCAGATTTTGCTTCTTGCCAAGCTTCTCGATTTTTTCGGTTAATCTGTCAATTTTTGCCATCCGGATCGCCCCTTTCTTTTCTCTTGTAGTTTCTATAGTCATTATGCACTTCTTTTCACTGTAATGCTAGTGGGTTTTGATAATAAGTTCTAAAAAAAATGTTTCTAATTTGTGAACGCTGACAATATAAGGTAAATACTTTTTTATACTCTGGGTGAAAATGAGGGGACGGAAAAATCCGAAATCGGTTTCTGATTTGTTCCAAACAAAAATGCGAAAAAATCTTATTCCTTCTTTGGGACGAATTTGGTAAACTGTTAGAGAATTCGAAGGAAGGAGATCCGATGGTGCGTAAGACACGTTTTCTTGCTTTACTGCTGATGGTGTCCATGCTGCTTGTAGTTTTCGGCGGATGTGACACAAAAAAGAACGGATCTGAAACTTCCGACAGTGCATTTTCCGTCGAAACCAAAATCAGCGAAAATTATGGCGGAAATGTGACAGAGACTACTGCGGGGACACCGACACCGAGTCCGACTCCGACAGAGACACCAACCCCGACTCCATCTCCGACACCTACTCCTACCGAGATCCTGGTGAGCTTTCTGGGAGATACGACATTGGGTGAGCAGCGGATCCATCAGGGAACATCCTACTGTTTTAGTAATGTAGTGGGAGAGAATTATTCTTATCCTTTTTCAAAAGCACTGCCGTATCTGGAAAATGATGATATGACGCTGGTGAATCTGGAAGGGCCTTTGACCACATCGGAGAACCTCCGGCCGGAGCGGGAGATCTATTTAAAGGGCGATCCGAAGTATGTGGAGGTCTTAAAGCAGGGAAGTATCGAGTGCTGTAACCTTGCCAATAACCACATGCGGGATTATATGGATGAGGGGATCATTGAGACCCGGGAGACGCTGGATGCGGCGGGGATCAAGTGGAGCGATTCCGATTACTATGCGATTTATGAAGTGAAGGGCGTGAAGATCGGCATGGCCGGTTTTAACTTCACCTATGAGCGGGAGCTCTATTACCACGCCATTGACTGGCTCCGGGAGCATGATTGCGATATCGTGATTATTTCCTGCCATATCGGTGTGGAACGGATGTATGAGCCGGAAGACGCGGCGATCTCTTTGGCGCATGATATCATCGACTACGGAGCGGATATCTATGTGGGTTCCCATCCGCACCGTCTCCAGCCTGTGGAGTATTATAATGGGAAATATATTATTTATAGTGAATCCAACTTCTGTTTCGGCGGCCAGCCTTTCTTAAGTGATCCGGATACCGCCATTTTCCAGTGTACTTTTACGGTAGATGAGGGTCATGTCATTTCATCGCGGATGGAGTGCATCCCGTTTTCCATGCGTTCGACTCCCGACGGGAACGATTATTGCCCGATGCCTTACGAAAAGGGGACACCGGAGTATGACCGGGTCATGGAAAAACTCCACTGGTCGGATGAGAACGAATGACATCTGAAAAGGACACGTCGAAAGACCGGTGCATTTTCCGTGGAATCTTCGTGTTTTTGCCGAAAATCGAAAATCGGCTGTCCGTAAGGTATGTTTTTGTTTTATAATAGATTCTGTTCTTTTTATATAGGAGGAGAAAAACATGGCAAAAGTTCTGGTAGTCATGGGCAGTGACTCGGATTTTCCCGTAATGGAGGGGTGTTTCAAGCTCCTGAAGAAATTCGATATTCCCTTTGATGCAAAAGTGTGCTCGGCACATAGAACGCCGGATCTGGCGGCGAAGATCGCCTCTTCGGCTAAGGAAGATGGATATAGCGTGATTATTGCGGCAGCAGGACTGGCGGCTCATTTGGCCGGCGTCATTGCTGCCCATACTGTTTTACCGGTCATCGGTGTTCCGTGTAAGGGCGGAGCGCTGCACGGTGTGGATGCCCTTTATGCGGTAGTCCAGATGCCGACCGGTATTCCTGTTGCGACCGTTGCGATCGATGGCGGAAGCAATGCGGCGATCCTGGCCGCGCAGATGCTGGCATTAAGCGATGAATCGCTGTCGGCGAAATTGGTGGAGTATAAAGCCGGACTGGCTTCTTCGGTTGCGGAGAGAGATGCACGGCTTCAAGAAAAAATTGCAAATATAGGGGAGTGACACAATGAGCAGAAAATGGCAGGAAGAATGCGGCGTTTTCGGTATTCTTGACACTAAGAAGACCAGCCCGGACATCAGCAAACTCACGTACTACGGAATCTTTTCCCTGCAGCACAGAGGACAGGCTTCGGCCGGTATCGTCGTCAACCATGACGGTCAGTTCCTGTGCCACAAGGCGCACGGTCTGGTTTCGGATGTTTTTGACGATCTGCACCTGGGAACACTTTCAGGACATGCGGCGATCGGTCATGTTAGAACTCCGGCACCGAATGAGAGCGGCTACGATGTCGTTCAGCCGATGCAGATCAAGTCCCACAGCGGACAGATCGCGATCTCTATCAATGGTTCTATCTTAAACGCGGATGAACTTCGTGATTCTCTGAAGGAGATCGGCGCGATCTTCCAGACCACAGCGGATTTTGAAGTATTGCTTTCCCTGATCGCCAGAAACCGTGTTTCCACGGATTCCCTGGAAGAAGCCATCCAGAAGATGATGGGTGAGATCCGCGGCGCTTACGCTTTCCTCGTCATGAGCGAAGACCGTATCATCGGCGCCCGTGACCCGCTGGGACTTCGTCCGCTGGTTCTGGGAAAGAAAGACGATATGTACCTTCTGGCTTCCGAAAACTGTGCATTTGATGCCATCGGCGCGGAGACCATCCGTGACGTTCTGCCGGGCGAGATCATTACCATTACCGAGAACGGTGTATCTTCCATTTACACGGTTCCGGAGTGCGATGCGCATAAGAACGGCAAGCTCTGTATTTTCGAATTCGTTTATCTGGCCCGTCCGGATAGCTTTATTGACGGTACCAGCGTGTATGAGTCCCGTGTTCAGACAGGACGTGCGCTGGCTCGTGAGTGCCCCTGCGATGCGGACCTGGTAGTTGCGGCTCCGGACTCCGGTATCGCTGCTGCGATCGGTTATGCGCAGGAGAGCGGCATTACTTACGGTCAGGCTCTTTTGAAGAACCGTTATGTAGGCCGTACCTTTATCGAGGGAACACAGGCTGCCCGTGAAATGGCAGTTAGACTGAAGTTCTCCGTTCTGAAGACTGCCGTAAAGGGTAAGAAGATCGTTATCGTTGATGACTCGGTTGTCCGCGGTACGACAACGAAGCATATTATTTCCTTCCTGCGTGAGGAAGGTGCCAAAGAAGTACATCTGCGTGTTGCTTCTCCGCCGGTTAAGTATCCGTGCTACTACGGTGTATCGGCTTCTGAAGCGGAAATGCTCCCGGCCAGAACCATGAGCGTGGAACAGATCCGTGATATGCTCGGTGCGGATTCTCTTGGCTATGTCAGCCTCGAGGGACTGAAGGCGTCTACCGAGGGTGCTCTCTGCGGTCACTGCAGCGCCTGCTTCGATGGTATTTTCCCGGCAGGTGTTCCGAGCGACAGCGGCGAAGATTCTCCGCATAAGATCTGAGGGGACAGAAGATGAAGATAGCTGTATTTGTCAGTGGCGGCGGTACGAACCTGCAGGCGATCATCGATAAGATCGCATCCGGAGAGATCCGGAATGTGGAAATATCGGAAGTCATTGCCAGCAACGACAGTGCTTTTGCCATCGAAAGAGCCAAAAAGGCGGGGATCCCCAGTAAGGTCATCAGTAAGAAGCTCCTTGGCGACGAAGCCTACGATGAGGCAACGCTGTCCGAGCTGAACGGCCTGGGCGTGGATCTGGTCGTACTGGCTGGATTTCTTTCGATGCTGGGACCGAAAACGGTCAAAGCCTATGCCAACCGCATCATCAATATTCACCCGGCCCTGATTCCGGCTTTCTGCGGAAAGGGAATGTACGGGATCCGGCCCCATGAGGCGGTACTCGCCAAAGGAGTCAAGATCTCCGGGGCAACGGTGCATTTCGTCAATGAGCATTATGACGAAGGCCCGATCATCCTTCAGAAGGCGGTGGATGTACTTCCGGACGACACACCGGAGACACTGCAGAAGCGCATCATGAAGGAATGTGAACAAGTGATCCTTCCGGAAGCGATCAACCTGATCGCCGAGGGAAAAATCGAAGTTGTCAATAATTTGGTTAGAGTCAGAAAGTAACGGCTCGGAAAGGAAGACATTATGATTAGAAGAGCAATTATCAGTGTATCCGACAAGACAGGCATTGCCGATTTTGCCAGAAAACTCGTGGAACTGAACGTGGAGATCCTCTCTACCGGCGGTACCGCTAAGCTTCTGGAGAAGGAGGGCATCCCCTGTAAGGAAGTTTCCGAGATCACCGGTTTCCCGGAGTGCCTGGATGGCCGTGTAAAGACACTGCATCCTTTGATCCATGGCGGTATCCTTGCTATGCGTGGTAACCCGGAGCATATGAAGAGAGTAGAAGAGCTGGGCATCGGCCTGATCGACATGATCGTCGTAAACCTCTATCCTTTCAAGGCAACTATCCAGAAGCCGGGCGTGGCTTTCGAAGAGTGCGTCGAGAACATCGATATCGGTGGTCCGTCCATGCTGCGTGCTGCTGCCAAGAACCATAAGGATGTAACTGTTATTACCGATCCGGATGACTACGAGCAGGTTCTTTCCGAGATGAAGGCGACTGGCGATACAACTTATGAGACACGTTTCAAGCTGGCAAAGAAAGTCTTCGAGCACACCGCTGCTTATGACGCCCTGATCGCCAACTACTTCCTGTCCGTTTCTGAAGATAAGACACTGCCGAAGCAGTACACCGTTACTTTCGATAAGGTAGCGGAAATGCGTTATGGTGAGAACCCGCATCAGAAGGCCACATTCTTCCAGAATGCGCTGCCGGTCAAGGGATCTCTTGCTGAGGCAAAGCAGCTCAACGGTAAGGAGCTGTCCTACAACAATATTTCCGATACAGATGCGACCATCAACTGCCTGAAGGAATTCGAC
>CADBGD010000131.1 GCA_902794115.1 Oscillospiraceae bacterium | reverse complement strand
GCCTCGGCATATCCGTGCACATTATTTCTGTGACCATACAGCATATCGAAGTCCACCAGGTTTACGAAGATCAATCCATCTTTTCTCGATTCCATGGCACCCAGTGTCTGCTCGATCCCATCGGCATTTCCGGATGTGCGCACATAATCTGCCACGCCGGAACCGGCAAAGATATCGTAGATCTTTCCGACGCCAAACACCGGGATCCTCGCTTCCTCCAGAATATTCAGAAGTGTCTTTTTCGGCGGAAGAAGAGAAAAATCATGCCGGTTGGACGTTCTCTCGTAATTGGGGTATTCCCCCTTGAAAGGACGGGCAATGACGCGGCCGACACCGTGCTCGCCGACCAGGATCTTTCTTGCGATCTCGCAGTAGCGGTACAGCTCCTCGACCGGCACCACATCTTCGTGGGCAGCCACCTGAAATACACTGTCCGCCGAGGTATATACGATCAGATCTCCGGTCCTTACATGCTCCTGACCGTAGTCCATAATAACTTCGGTTCCGGAATACGGGCGGTTACAGAGAGTCTTTCTGCCGGTTTCTTTTTCGAAGGCCTCTATGACCTCTTTCGGAAATCCCTCCGGATAGGTCGGAAGCGGCTTCGGAGATACAAGTCCCATGATCTCCCAGTGGCCGATGGTGGTGTCTTTGCCCATGGAAGCTTCTTCCACGCGGGCCCAGGCGCCGACGCCCTTGCCGGAAGGTTCATCGTAAGGAAGGGCATCCGGGATACATCCCATGCCGATCCGTTTCATGTTAGCGATGGAAAATGCCTCGTCCTTCGAGCAGGCAGCCAGAGTGTGCGACCCTTCGTCGCCAAAGGCCGCCGCATCTTTTGCACCGCCGATGCCTACACTGTCCAAAACGATCAGAATTACTCGTTTTCCCATGATATTTCCTCGTTTCGATCGATTTTTTAATTTACTAAACGCTGATTTTATTATATCGTATATGTGTGATTTTGCATTTTATTTGGGAGGGATTTTATCGTGGCTCCAACGAAGGACCATCCATTGATCATGATTTCGCTTGACGCCGTGGCAAACGAAGATGTCGACTATCTTCTTACCCTTCCGAATTTCCAAAAGCTTGCTTCCTACGGAAAACTTCACCGTCAGGTCGATTCCGTTTTCGTCACCAATACCTATTCCGTTCACGCCAGTATCGCCACCGGCGAACTACCGAATGTGCACGGGATCTTTGATAATGTCATCGACCAGCCCAACCAGAAGGTGGAGCTGTGGCGTGCCCATAAACGCTTTGTGAAAGCAAAGACACTTCTGACGAGAGCGGAAGAGCGGGGGATGGTCTCTTGTGCCATGATGTTCCCCTGTACCCCGGGTGAAAAGGTAAAATACCACATTCCGGAAGTCCCCGGAAGTGAAGCCGCCCTGGTCCGCGCCGGGCGCTTTTTGCGGTATTCTTCTTTCGGATATCTGTTCCGCAGTTTTCTCGTCCACGGAAGACGGCTGCGTCCGTTTAATTACTACGGCATGGACGCTTTTATCGCCTATACTTCCCGTCCGCTGATCAGTAAAAAGAAAGCAGATCTTTACATGCTGCACCTTCTGGATGTGGATGCCCAGAAACACCGTACCGGTATTCATTCCGAGAAAGTCCGGGCCACACTGGAACATACCGACCAGCTCCTGGGAATCTTCCTGGACGGCATCAAAAAAGCCGAAGTTGCTGCGGGAAATGATCCTGAAAAGGCCATTGCTTCCTTAAATGTCCTGCTCTTCAGCGACCACTCCTGTAAAGACGTAGAGCATAAGACCGATATCCATTCTCTGCTTTTAAAGCACCACGTGACCCGTGATATCGCCTTTTTCCACAGCACCAGCGGTGCCTGTTTTCTGCACGTGGAACCGGGCATTTCGAAAGAAGACCGTCAGAATCTGGACGCGGCACTTTCGGAACTGCGGTCCATGCCGGCCGTGGCCCGTGAACTGACAGAAGAAGAAATGGAAGTCAGCGGCGCCAACATGACCGGCTACGAATGCGGCTTTGCTGCCACCCCCGGCTACGGTTTCGGTCTGACCTACAAGGGTCAGCACGGCTATCCGCTGGATACTCCCGAATATAAGATCTTCTACCTGGAGATCGGACCGGATCTGGTTTCTTCCGGAGAAGAGGGCTCTGTCGTAAACGGCGGTTCCATCCTGGAAGTCGGAAAGAAAGCGATCTCCTTAGTTGAATCTCATCCAGGCAGAAAGAAAGGCTGACATCACATGCACGCACTGGCTTCGAACCGTATCCACTTATCTGACCATTTTACCTCCGGAAAGCTCTTACGATTCGTCATGCCGACGGTGCTGATGATGCTTTTTACCTCCATGTACGGAGTGGTCGACGGACTTTTCGTTTCCCAGTATTCCGGAAAAGAAGCCTTCGCCGCCATCACCCTTATCGTCCCTCTCCCGCTTCTGATGGGAGCGGTCGCCTACATGATCGGTGCCGGCGGAAGTGCCGTCATCGCCCAGGCGCTGGCCGCCGGAAAAAAGGAAGAAGCCAACGGATATTTCACCTTTCTGACCCTGGTCAGCATCGTGGGTTCCCTGATCCTGGTCATTCTGGGCGAAGCACTTCTAGTCCCCTGTGCCAGACTCATGGGTGCCAATGACGAACTGCTTCCTTACTGCGAGCAGTACGGCCGGATCCTGATCTCGGCTCTTCCCTTTTATGTGCTGCAGAATGTTTTCCAGAGTTTTCTGACTGTGGCCGAGCGCCCCATGATCGGCCTTGCCGTCAACTTGTTCTCGGCCTTCCTGAATATGGCCTTAAACTTCGTATTCATCCACTTCGCGGGTCACGTCATCACGGCGGTGGCGCTGGCCACCGTGGTCAGCCAGATAGTGGGCGGCGTCCTCCCTTTCCTTTTCTTTACCCGAAAACAGCATCGTGCCCTGCAGTATGCCCGGCCGAAAATGTCGGGAAAAATGCTGGGACAGGTCTTTGCCAACGGTGTTTCCGAGTTCGTCAGTGAGATCTTCCACCCCCTGGCCAGTGTCATGTACAACTATAAGCTCATGGAACTGGCCGGCATTAACGGTGTGGCCGCCTATGGTGTACTCATGAATGTGGGCTTTCTGTTCGGCGCGGTCTTCCTGGGTTTTGCCGTCGGTTCCGCCCCGATCTTCAGTTACAAATACGAGAAAAAAGACCGGGAAGAACTTCATTCCCTGTTCCGTCTTTCCGCCATCACGGTAGTCGTTATGGGTTTCATCCTTTATGGTATCGCCGTCATGATCGAAGGTCCGTTTGCCGCCGTATTCTTCGGCTCGGATGAACTTCTTCTGACCATGACGGAAGAAGGATTTGCTCTTCACAGCAAGTCCTATATGGTCATGGGTCTGGCGGTCTTTGCTTCCGCCTTCTTTACTTCACTTCACGACAGTAAGTCCTCGGCGCTGATCGCCTTCCTTCGTACCTTGCTTTTCGAAGTGCTGGCGATCCTTCTCCTGCCGATGTTCTTCGATCTCAACGGTGTCTGGGCCGCAAGCCTTACTTCCGAGATCTTATCTCTTTTCGTGACCATCTTCCTTCTTGCGAGAAAAAGAAAAGAATACGGATACTGATCTTTTCCCGAGAATTGTTTCCCGCACCGGCGTGCTAGTGCAGAAACCCCTGCTTTTCCTTCACTTTGTCGGGTAGTTACGAAAGAAAACCTATGTTAGAATATACCCCGGCATGGGGAAATAAACATATACGAGCAGGAAAATGAAACTTTTTAGTAAGGACAAAGCATTCTATAAAAGCGTATTTGTACTGGGATTCCCCATTGCGCTGCAGACCCTGATCACGGTCATGGTCGGTATGCTGGACAACATCATGATCAGTCATCTGTCCCAGTCCGACTTCTCCGCCACCTCACTGGCCAACTCCTATGTCACCATCTTTCAGATCTTCTGCATGGGTCTGGGCATGGGCGCCTCCGTACTGGTATCCCGTTACTGGGGCATGAAAAAATCCCACGATAACGAAGAAAAAGCCGATATTTCCCTTAAGCAGACCGTATGCCTCATGCTTCGCCTGATGCTTCTGGTGGCGCTGGTCTTTGCCCTGGGTGCCGCGCTTTTCCCGAAACTCATTATGCAGTCCTATACGGATGAGGCCCCGCTTGTGGACCTGGGCATCACCTACCTCCGGTATTCTGTTCCCACCTTCTTCTTTCTGGGACTTTCCCTTACCACCACGATCGTGCTCCGAAGCGTGGGCCAGTCCCGCTATCCCCTTTATGTATCGATCTGCGCCCTCTTCATTAACCTGGGCGGAAACTATATGCTGATCTTCGGCCACTTCGGCGCCCCGCAAATGGGCATCGCCGGTGCCGCCGTCGCCACCATGATCGCCCGCTTCTTTGAAGCCACTGCGGTCATCACCTATCTTCTGGTCGTCGATAAGAAAGTGGGCTTCCGTATCCGGCATCTTTTCATGCAGACCCGCACCCTCATCCGGGAATATTTCCGCGTCTGCATTCCGGTGCTGGTCAGTGATGCCATCTTCGCCATCGGAAATAACTCCATCACCATGGTCATCGGCCATCTCGGCGAGGCCTTTGTGGCCGCCAACTCCATCACGGCCGTGACCCAGCAGCTGAGTACCGTTGTCATCCAGGGCGTCTGCCAGGCCGGCGCCATCATTACCGGCCAGACGTTAGGAAAAGGAAAGAAGCAGGAAGCGGAAGATCAGGGATGGCTGTTCCTGGGACTTGGCTTTGCCTTAGGTTTTCTTTCCGCCCTTTTCATCTTCTTTACCAAGACCCCCATCATTACCTCCTACGGTGAGAAAACCACTGCCGAGGCAGTTTCCATCGCCTATTCTCTGTTAAATTCCATCAGTCTGATCATCATCTTCCAGGCCACCAACAGCATCATGACCAAAGGCGTGCTGCGTGGCGGCGGAGATACCACCATGCTTATGCTGGCGGACAATATTTTCCTCTGGATCCTGGCGCTGCCGCTGGGACTTCTGGCAGGATTTGTACTGCACCTTCCGGCCTTCTGGATCTACTTCTTCCTGAAGTTCGATCAGATCGCCAAGACCATCTGGTGTGTGTTCCGGCTTCGAAGCCGTAAATGGATCAAGAAGATCTCCACCGGAAAGAACTAGGCTTTCCCTTCCGGTGGAAAAGCCCGCGCTTGGCGGGCACATATATGAAACGGAGGAATGAACTATGGCAAGACGCGCACGCATTACCATCCACCCGGATTTTTCCATCGGAGAGATCTCTCCCCGCCTGTTCAGTGCCTTTCTCGAACCCATCGGCACCATGGTCAACGGTACTATGTATAACCCCAAACATCCCACCGCGGATGAGCAGGGATTCCGGAAAGACTTTCTCGAAAGCCTCAGAAAAAGCGGTCTTCCGGCTGTCCGTCTTCCGGGCGGAAACTTCGTTTCGGCCTGGCAGTGGAAGGACTCCATCGGCCCGAAAGAGAACCGGAAAGTACACTTGGATCCGGCCTGGTATCAGTACATCACCAATGAGGTCGGACATGACGAATATCTGCAGTGGGCGGAAAAAGCCGGCACGGCTCCTCTTTACACCGTAAATCTCGGCACCGGCACCATGCAGGATGCCATGGATATCGTGGAATACACCAACCACGAAAGGCGGCACCTACTGGTCGGATCTTCGGAGAAAATACGGCCGCGAAAAGCCATATGGCGTGGACACCTGGTATCTGGGAAATGAAATGGACGGCCACTGGCAGATCGGTTCCTGGGAAAAGGATCCCCGGGGATACGGCGTTCTTTGCCAGGAGACCAGTAAAGCCATGAAATGGATCGACCCCACCATCAAGACCGCCGTATGCGGCTCGTCGGCCCCGTTTATGGAGCATTTCCCGGAGTGGGATGAAAAGGTACTGGACCAGTGCTACGACGTGGTGGACTATCTTTCCGTCCATCACTACCACAGTGCGCCTCCGGGAGACCTGAAATCCCTTCTGGGCGGCGCCCTTTACTACGAGGATTTCATCAACACCGAAGCGGCCATGTGCGATTTTGTCCAGAGCAAGCACCGCTCCCCGAAGAAGATGATGATCTCCTTCGATGAATTCGGCGGCATGATCCGTCCGAACAGTGAGCTGCACCCGGGCTGGGGCCGCTACAACATGGCCCGCACCCACTACCGCTTCGATCCGGAAAGAAAATACATCCTTCACGATCCGGATAACATGCCCGACAAGACTTTCCCCGGCGGAGACATGGAGCATATGCTGAGCATGGCCTCCATCCAGCTGGCCTTCCTGCGTCACGCCGACCGCGTGAAGATCGGCTGCATGACCGGCGGTCTTTTCGCCCTCTGCGCCAGTGACCACGACCGGGTATGGCGTACGGCTTCGCACTATGCCTACATGCAGTTTCTCGAGTTTGCCAGAGGTCTTTCCATGCAGGTAAAAGTCGACAGTGAGACCTTCGATATGCCGGGCTATGCCATCGACGATACTTCCCAATATACCGGAAAAGACGGCGTCAATTACGTGGACAGCGCCTGTGCCTGGAATCAGGAAAACGGAACGCTTTCCATCTTCGTGATCAACAGAAACGAGACCGAGAACTATCCCCTGGATCTGGATCTTCGCGGATTCGGATCCTCCCTTGACGCTTCGTCTCTTTCCCATCACGAGATCTATTCGGACGATATCTCCGCCATTACCGACCCGGAGCATGACGATGCTTTCTCGCCGAAAAAGGTAAGCGAAACAAAGATCGAGGACGGCGTGGTCAAGACCCACATCCGTCCTTTGTCCTGGAATGTGATTACGTTGAAAGTATCTGCTTCTTAATCCCGGATCTCCACTTGTGCGCTGCAGAACGGGCGGCCGCTGTCGGTAGTCACTTCCAGCGTGATCGTATCGATCACCTGCGGTACCGGCGGCATAGTCGGCCCGGAACTTGTCTCGGAAGGATCCGAAGTCATAGATGTGCCGGACGAACTTTCTGAAGGGGCCTTTCCTCCCGGTGTGCCACCCGGCGTAGGTGTGGGCGCAGGAGTAGGCGTCGGAGTCGGAAGCGGTGTCCGGACAAAGGAGAAGGTAAAAGTATCGGTCTTTTCATCGATATAGATCTTTCCCTTGGAAAGCACATTTCCGTTTCCGTCCGTAAAGGTATAAAGAAGATCCATATCTCCGTAGAACTTCATGGCCTGAATGGAAAACTCGATATGCGTCGCGTCCGCCGGATAGAAATCCACTTTCGTTCCGGTCTCATCCAGCCACATTCCACCATCCATCCAGGTAACCGGGAACGGAAGCTTCTCGCTGTCTTTACAGATCTGGACTGTCTTGGTGAAGAACTCATCTCCGGAAGGAGAAAAGAGCCGGATCCGGATCTGGCCCGGGTTCAATGCCTTTCCCGGCTTCCAGGAGCAGGCGATCCAGTCGGTGTTGCTCTTCATGAGAAAACTGTTGGAATAAAGAAGATTCCCGTCCTCATCCTCGTAGTGGTACTCCACATTCACATTACTGTAGGTATTCCAGGTATAGACATACAGGCAGACGGTGGAAGCGGATTCATAGTAGGCAATGGTCTCGTTCTTATTTCCGTCCACCCAGTAGGCATCGTAGACGGAAAGGTCCACTTCATGCTGCTTCGTCTCCGTCGGCGCTTCTTCCGCCAGGATATCCGGCTCCGAAAGGAATCCGTACAAAGTGGAAAGAAAGGACGTCATGCTGTCGGGAAGGATCTTCCAGTCTTCCCCGCGCCGCATGGAAACAGTCAGCTCCCGCTTCACCTCCGGCGCCTTCCGGATCGCCTCCGACAGTGCTTTTTCATCAGAAAAACCACCTGCCTGACGGGCCTGATCGAGAATGTCGTTCGTATCGTAAAGAGAAATGGTAATCGTCACGTCGGCCTTCTCCCCGTCGGTATCGATGGACACCTCTTTCAGGGAGATCCTTTCTCCGCATACGGGAAATGCACCTTTGGCGCGGCTTTCCGTGATGGGGGAAAGAGTCGTCTCTGCCGCAGCTTCGTCTTCGCAGTAGGTACAGATCTTCTCGGTCCGGCCGATCTTGATATAGGCAAACAGATCGTCCAGGGTATTACGGATCTTTTTCTGGGCAACAGAAACAGCATCCGGTGTGCTTTCCGCCGGCCGCTTTTTACAGCCGAGGAGCACACCGGAAAGAAGGAGTATAGCACAGCCGAAACTGATTATGCGTCTGCATGTGCCTGTCATCAGAAGATCTATCCTTCCTTTCTCTCCTCAGGATGAACCTTCTGCCTTCTTCAATATCATTCCGCCACTTCGTCCACGTGGCAGAATTCCACTGCAAAGACTGTCTGGCTTCCCTGGCGGAGTCCGCCGCCAAAGATCGGAGTACGAAGGCTCTTGACGTAAAGAAGGTTCTTCCCGTCTTTCTCTTTTACCACTTCATTATACTCCACGATCGGATAGTCGGAAGTATACTCGATCAGACATACGTCCGGATACTTCTCCATGTAATCGAGATCCACGGCAAAACACATTCTTCCCAGAAGGACTGTCACGAAATTGCAGTCGTCCAGTTTTTTGCCGGTCTCATAGACCATGACCGCCTTGTCCGGCACTGAGGTATCCTGGTAAATGTAGTCCGGGTCCAGGATAAAATCATGCAGATCATAATTCGTATATTTGACCTCGTAGCTTCCTTTGGGAATCGCCTTGGTCGGCCGTATAAACATCAGGGCCAGCGCGATAAGAAGAACTCCGGCCACGGCAAATGCCACGATATTGACCTTTCTGGCCCGCTGCCATTTCCGGTTCACCTTCTTCATGATCT
This sequence comes from Oscillospiraceae bacterium, assembly GCA_902794115.1. Lineage (GTDB taxonomy): Bacteria > Bacillota > Clostridia > Saccharofermentanales > Saccharofermentanaceae > Scatonaster. The sequence goes on along the minus strand of CADBGD010000131.1, from coordinate 2,758 downwards.
TCGCCTCATCTACCTGCACCGGATCTTTCGATGCCAAAGAGGAAGTACGGCCGGAAACGCCGCGTGCCGCAGCCGGAGAAGAAGACGCGCTCACACCCGCTTCTTCACTACACATTGCCCGATATGTCTCCTTGCAGGAGGGGCAGTTCTGGAGGTGGTCCTCCACGATTCTTTTGCTCTCTTCAGAGCAGATCCCGTCGATATAGGACGGCAGTAAATCATTGATCACGTTACAAGAGAATTTGTTTTCCATACTCAGTCCAACCTTTCCATTGTCTTTTTGAGCTTCGCCTTTGCCCGAAAGAAAGTCACCCGCGCCCAGTTTTCACTTTTTTTCAGAACCTCTCCGATCTCCTTGAAGGACAGATCCGCGAAAGTTCTCAGGTACACGACTTCCCGGTCTTGGGAAGACAGCGTCTGCATCTTGGTAAAAAGCTCCATTTTCTGTTCCTTTTGCATGACATCGCCGAGAGGCGTCCCTTCCGATGCGATCTCTGTAAAGGTATCCTCTGCGTCAAGCGAAACATTCTGGGTCTCTTTCTTCTTCACATGATTCAGAAACTGATTCTTCGCGATCGCGCAGAGCCAGGTGAAGATATTCCCGCCATGAAATGAATCGATATGGGTGATCGCCTTATAGAAAGTATCTGCTACAAGATCATCCGCCAGAAAAGAATCGTGACAAAGTGTCATCGCGTATTTCTTTAGCGGAAGCGCATACTTTCGAAAAATCATATCCATGTCATGTCCGTATTCGTCCACCCGGTTTACCTCGCTTTCTGTCGGTGAAACAACTGAGTATGAGAAACGTTACAACAATTCGGAAAAATTTTTTACCGGCGGGACATCAGGCGGATCGCGTACATCTGCCAGACCTCTTCGCTGATCAGGACATACTCCTCTACATACTTATGGTAGAGGGTCTCCGGATCCGCCACATAGAAGGTCTTACGGACTGAGTTTCCGTTCGCATCAATAAAAGAAAGGGTAATACGGATATAGCCGTTTCTGAAGAAATATTTGTGTCCGCTCTCTTCGATCTCGGCATAGTCCTTGATCTCCTCCGGGAAGATCCATTTCTCGATCGGCACCGACGGCAGGCGGACCGGAATACTCTTGGTGGCATCCGGATTACTGGCGGAAGGCATGTTGCTTCTTAAGATCTGCCGGCCTTCGTTGGAAAGCTGACGGCGGTAGCAGACACGTTGCTGTTTCTTCAGATCTGCCAGTTCTATATATTTCTCCATGGGAGAAAACGGATCGGCATTTAAGCTCTCTGCCAGGTCCGCGATCTTCTGTGAAAAGCCGGCATATTCTTCAGCAAAAGCCTTCTTATCGGCAACAAGAAGTTCTGCCGGGATCAGTTTCGTCTGCTTTGTTACCGACTGGATACTTCCCATGACAAGATTGTCGAAGTCTTCTTTACTGCACCAGGTCGAGTCCTGAATATCTTTTCCCAGTTGCAGCGCCGCCACTTCTTTCCAGTTAGTATTGATCTCTTTACCGGCGCGGCGTCCGTCCGGAAGATAGACCTTATCCACATGCGGCAGGATATAGCGGTTGACCCAGGTCCTCGGCGCATGGAGGATCTGACATATATCCTGCACGGAAAGAGTATGGGTCGTGCCTAAAAGCTTTACAGCCTCCGGCCAGGTGCGAAGCTGCTCCCAGCTCTGGCGGGAAGGCTTCAGAACTTCCTGCGGGATCACATCGCCCTTCTCATTCAAAGCGGAGTTTTCGGGAAACCATTCCTTCGGGTAGACCCCCAGATAATCGGCGATCTTTTTCGCATCCTTTTCGACCGGAATGCGGGTCCCCTTGAGGTATCGGGACATGGAGCATTCGGAGATGCCGAGATTCTCTGCCAGCTGCTTCTGCGTAAGCTTTCTTTCCCGCAGGATCTCTCTGATATTTTCATTTAATTCCAGCATGGATCTCCCGAGTCTCCTTCCCGCAAAAAAGTAAAGATTCATTTACGAACCACTTCTATTATATCAAATAACCTTCGTCTCTGCGTTGCCTTTTTCCGTTTCGATGCGTTATGATTAAATATATTATTTCAGTACAAAGGAGTACCGCATATGGAAAACAAACGTCCCGAGGAAATGCAAAGAATTACCACCCGCGAACTGGCCGATGCATTTATCGCAGAACAGATCGAAGCTGTCAAAGCCCAGGTCGGCGATAAGAAAGTCCTTCTGGCCCTGTCCGGTGGTGTGGATTCTTCCGTAGTCGCCGCCCTTCTCATCAAGGCCATCGGCAAGAACCTGATCAATGTACACGTCAACCACGGACTTCTCCGTAAAGGCGAGCCGGAGCAGGTCATCGAAGTATTCCAGAATCAGATGGATGCGACTCTCGTATATGTAGATGCAACCGAGCGCTTCCTTACCAAACTCGAGGGCGTCGAAGAGCCGGAGAGAAAGAGAAAGATCATCGGCGAAGAATTCATCCGCGTATTCGAAGAAGAAGCCAGAAAGCTTCCGGACGTGGATTTCCTTGCTCAGGGCACTATCTATCCGGACATCCTCGAGTCGGGTCCTGTAAAAGCACACCATAACGTAGGCGGTCTCCCCGAAGATATCCATTTCGAAGGTCTCGTTGAGCCTTTGAAGTTCCTCTACAAAGACGAAGTACGTGTTGTCGGCGAAGCCCTCGGTCTTCCGGCCAACATGGTCTACCGTCAGCCGTTCCCGGGCCCGGGTCTCGGCGTACGCTGCACCGGCGCCATCACCCGTGACCGTCTCGAGATGGTCCG
>CADBGD010000130.1:1489-7572 GCA_902794115.1 Oscillospiraceae bacterium | reverse complement strand
GAGATAGATGGCGCCTTTTTGAAGATTCCTTGCCCGGGAATAATATCCCAGTCCTTCCCATAGCTTTAAGACCCGTTCTTCTTTGGCTTCGGCAAGAGATCTCGGATCCGGAAAGGATTCTAAAAAGCGGGGATAGTAGTCCAGGACCGTGGTTACGCGGGTCTGCTGGAGCATGGCTTCAGAGATCCAGGTGGAATAGGGAGTTCGGCCTTCCCGCCAGGGAAGACTTCGTCTATGTTCGGAAAACCACAGTAAAAGATCGGAACTGAGCATGGAAGCACTCACGCGCGGGAAAACTTATTGCGGAGAGCTGCAAATACCTCTTTGGTCGCACAATACTTATCGGCCAGTGTCACCAGGACGCTCTCTCTGTATCTCGGCGGGACCGGAGTTAAGGGGAACATGTGTCTCTTGATGATGTTCTCCTCCAGAGGAGTCAGGTCGGCAAAGTCACGCTTGGCGTTCTTGCAGGCAGTGTGCGGGTGGGAAAATCCGTGAAGCTTCTCCGGCTTTTCAATATGCCAGTCATAGAGAAAATAGTCATGAAGAAGGGCTCCACGTACCAATTGTTCGTCTTTAAAGCGAAATGGGAGGAGAAGCGACAGATAGAGGGACGCTTTGGCCACAGCGATGCTGTGATCATAGCAATTGCTGCTTCCGTGTTGCTTGAAAGCTTTCAATTGGTCGAGAAGCCCTGTTTCCAGAACGGAAGAGGAAAGGCGCTCAAATAACATGTCTCTCTTAATTCGAAGTTTCAATCGCTGTCTCCCAAAAGATGAATTAGTTTATTTCAAACCCTGCTATAAAGATACCATATTTCCGGTGGGCCGCAACGGGTCATCTGTGAACAAAAAATGAATTTTCCGATTGTTGACTTATTCCCTTTAAGAAGATAAACTGATACTCAAGTGAGCTCGTGCTCCCATTTTTTTATCCCGTTTTCGAAAGCGATTTCGGAGCGGTCCCCCCTTCTCCTCAGATAAAAATGGGACCACGGCCACTTTTACTAAACAATACAGCGTGTTAAAGCGCGTATCGATATATCAATTCTAATAAAGGAGTGTATGAACGTATGAGTACACAAATTGAACAAAATGCAATCTCCGCCATCCGTGTTCTTTCCGCGGATATGATCCAGAAGGCGAATTCCGGTCACCCGGGTCTGCCGCTGGGCGCTGCCGCCATGGCTTACACACTGTGGGGCAAGGAAATGGCTTTCGACCCGAAGGATCCGAAGTGGATCAACAGAGACCGTTTCGTTCTCTCTGGTGGTCATGGTTCCGCACTCTATTATTCTCTTTTGCACCTGTTCGGTGTGGGCGGTCTGTCTATTGAGGATCTGAAGCAGTTCCGTCAGATGGACTCTAAGACCCCGGGTCATCCGGAGTACGGCCACACAGCAGGTATCGATGCCACAACCGGTCCTCTGGGCGCAGGTCTTTCCATGGCTGTAGGTATGGCGATCGCAGAAGCGCATCTTGCAGAGACTTTCAATAAGCCGGAATTCCCGGTCATCGATCACTACACATTCGTAGAGTGCGGCGACGGCTGCCTGATGGAAGGTATTTCCGAAGAGGCTCTGTCTCTTGCCGGCACACTGGGCCTGGATAAGCTGATCGTTCTTTATGACTCCAACAGCATCTCGATCGAGGGTTCCACAGATATCGCCTTTACCGAGAACGTAAGAGGCCGTATGGAAGCTTGCGGTTTCCAGACACTTCTGGTTGAAGACGGCAACGATATCGACGCGATCGCGAAGGCAATCGAGCTTGCTAAGGCTGAGAAGACCAAGCCTTCCTTCATCGAGATCCGTTCCATCATCGGCTACGGCTGCGAAGCAAAGCAGGGTACTGCTTCTGCTCACGGTGAGCCGCTGGGCGAGGAGAACATCGCCAAGATGCGTGAGACACTGGGCTGGCCGTGTGCCGAGTCTTTCGTTGTTCCGCAGGAAGTATACGATCACTATGCTGAGCTTGGTAAGAAGGGCACAGACGCTCACGCCAAGTGGGATGCCATGTTCGCCGAGTATGCCAAGTCCTATCCGGATCTGAAGGATCTGTGGGATAAGTTCTTCAGCGATGATTATTCCGCACTTCTTAACGACGAAGACCTCTGGACCGTTGACGACAAGCCGCAGGCTTCCCGTGCTCTCGGCGGTAAGGTCCTCAATAAGCTTGCTGACCGTATCCCGAACCTCATCGGTGGTTCCGCCGACCTGGCTCCGTCCAACAAGTCCTACATGAACGGCAAGGGCGATTTCAGCGCCAAGGACCGTGCCGGAAGAAACATGCACTTTGGTGTTCGTGAGCTGGCTATGTCCGGTATCTCCAACGGTATGCTGCTCCACGGTGGTCTGCGTTCCTACTGCGCAACCTTCTTCGTATTCTCTGATTACACCAAGCCGATGGCCCGTCTGTCTGCTCTGATGAATATCCCGCAGATCTTCATGTTCACCCACGATAGTATCGGTGTTGGTGAAGACGGCCCGACACATGAGCCGGTTGAGCAGCTGACCATGCTCCGCTCCATGCCGAACTTCAACGTATGGCGTCCGTGTGATGCAACTGAGACAGTTGCTTCCTGGGTAGCTGCCATCTCTTCTGCGAAGACTCCGTCCGCGCTCGTTCTGTCCCGTCAGAACCTGATGCCGCTGACCACTTCCTCCAAGGAAGCGCTGAAGGGCGCTTACATCGTAGCGAAAGAGAATAAGGATAAGCCGGATGTGATCATCATGGCTTCCGGTTCTGAAGTGGAACTGGGTATCAAGGCAAAAGACGTTCTCGCAGGTGAGGGCATCGACGCTCGTGTCGTATCTGTTCCGTGCCTCGACGTATTCCTTGCTCAGGATAAGTCCTACCGTGATTCCATCCTGCTTCCGGACGTGACCGCCCGTGTTGCAGTCGAGGCCGGCTCCTCTTACTCCTGGGGCAAGCTCTGCGGTATCGACGGTGGTTACGTTACCATGGATACCTTCGGTGCCAGCGGTAAGCCGTCCATGCTGATGGAGAAGTTCGGATTTACAGTAGATAACGTAGTTGCTACCTGTAAGGCTGTTCTCAATAAATAAGTAAACCGGTTCCGCCGGGATCCTTTTGGTCGGGTCCCGGCGGAATTTTTATACTTCGACCATTTTTCGAAGGGCAAATAGACCTTTCGAAAGCGAATTTTATAAGAAAGATCAGGTTTTCCCTATGGCGACCATATACGATATTGCCAAGGCCTGCGGGCTTTCGCCGGCCACCGTTTCCAAAGCGTTATCCAATGCCAGCGACGTCAGCGCCGCCACCAGGGAGCGGGTAAGAAAGACAGCGCAGGAACTGGATTATGTTCCGAATGCCGGTGCACGTGCCCTTTCCCAGAGCCGGACCTGGTCTATTGGTGTTCTTTGCCAGGATGCTTCCCAGATGGGACTTTGGCACTATCTTTTCGCCCAGGTCATCGAAAGCTTTAAGGACTATGTGGAGTCCCAAGGCTACGATATCGTTTTTATTTCCAACAAAGTGGGTAACTTAGGTCTTTCTTATCTCGGCCACTGCCGGTACCGCCGGGTGGACGGAATCTTTATCGTCAACACCGACTTTACCCAGAAAGACACAAAAGAACTCATCGACAGTAATCTGCCGAAGATCGCCATTGATTTCCAAAACGAGAAGATCGGCTGTATCAACACCGATTCCAAAGAGAGCATGCGGATGCTGTTTTCCCATCTTTACGATCTGGGACACAGAAATATCGTGTACCTGCATGGTGAAAGAGGTAAGTTTGTTACCGAAGAGAGGATCGACGCGCTGGTGAAGACCGCTGCGGAGATCGGAGACGGGGATGCGACTTTCCGTCTTTTCCCGTCCCATTATTATTCCATTGAAGGTGGCTACGATTCCATGAAGAAGCTTCTGGAAGCCACCACCCATGACCGTCCCACGGCCGTGATCGCCAGCGATGACTATTCTGCCATCGGCGTGATCGAAGCGGTAAGGGATGCCGGTCTTTCGGTTCCGGATGACATTTCCGTCGTCGGATTTGACGGTATCGAAATCACCCAGAGAACCAGTCCGAGACTGACCACGATCCGTCAGGATACCAAGGCCATCGGCGAAGCCGCCGCCAAGCACCTTCTTGCCCAGATCGCAGGGGAAGAGACAGGAGTGGTTTCGGAAACCCTTCCTCCGCAGCTCATTATCGGAGAGAGCTGTAAGGACCTGACGAAAGCCTGATCCTTCGGACGGCCCGACATTAATTTCGAATCATACCCTTTCGGGGAAAGCTCCCGGGGGAAAGTAAATAGACAATATACCAATCTGACAGAAAAAGAGGTGACCTATGCAGAAGTATCTTGACCCGAACCTGAGTTTTCAGGAACGAGCAGAAGATTTAGCTGACCAGATGACCTTTGAAGAGCAGGTGCCGCAGCTGAGCTACGGCGCGCCGTCCATCGACCGGCTGGGGGTGCCGGCATATAACTGGTGGAATGAAGGTCTTCACGGTGTGGCCCGTGCCGGTACGGCAACCATGTTTCCCCAGGCGATCGGTCTGGCGGCGATGTTTGACGATGCGCTTTTAGGAAAAGCCGCAAAGATCATTGCAACCGAAGCCCGTGCAAAATATAACGCTTCTTCCAAGAAAGGCGACCGGGATATCTATAAGGGTCTGACCCTTTGGAGCCCGAACATCAATATATTCCGTGACCCGAGATGGGGCAGAGGCCATGAGACCTACGGTGAAGATCCGTATCTGACATCCCGTCTGGGCGTGTCTTTCGTAAAGAATCTTCAGGGTGACGGAAAGTATATGCTGGCTGCCGGCTGTGCTAAGCACTTTGCTGCACACAGCGGACCGGAAGCACTGCGTCATGAGTTTAATACCATTGCTTCAAAGAAGGACCTTGCCGAGACCTATCTGCCGGCTTTCGAAGCGCTCATTAAAGAAGCGAAAGTCGAAGGCGTCATGGGCGCCTATACCCGCTTGAACGGGGAACCCACCTGCGCCAGTACATTCCTTATGGGCAAACTGAAGGAGTGGGGCTTTGACGGCTATTTCGTATCTGACTGCTGGGCGATCCGTGATTTCCATGAATCCCATAAGATCACAAAGACGCCTACTGAGTCTGCAGCCATGGCATTAAATGCCGGCTGTGACCTGAACTGCGGCTGTACCTACGTTCACGCGATTGCGGCAGAACAGGAGGGACTGGTCAGCAAAGAGACCATCCGCAATGCCGTTGTGCGCCTGATGCGTACCCGCATGAGACTGGGTCTTTTCGAAGAACATACCGAGTTCGACGATATCCCTTTCGATGTTGTGGCCTGTGACGAGCACAGAAAAGTATCTCTGGAATGCGCCGAGAAGTCGATGGTGCTCCTGAAGAATAACGGCATGCTGCCGCTGAAGAAAGAAGCCATCAAGTCCATCGCCGTCATCGGTCCCAATAGTGACAGTATCGATGCGCTGCGCGGTAACTACTACGGCACATCCGTAGGCCCGAAGACATTCCTGGAAGGTATCCGTGACGAGGCCGGTTCCGACATCCGCGTATACTATGCGGAAGGTTCCGCTCTCGCGAAAGACCGCATCCAGCCGCTGGCTATGGCCGAGGACGGTATTGCCGAAGCCTTGATCCTGGCGGAAATGAGTGACGCCGTGGTCCTCTGTGTCGGTCTTGATGCCACACTGGAAGGCGAGCAGGGCGATACCGGTAATGCATTTGATTCCGGCGATAAGAGAGATCTTCTTCTGCCGGAAGGACAGAGAGTCCTGATCGAGAAAGTCCTGGCTCTTGGAAAGCCGACTGTGGTCGTTCTTTCTGCCGGCTCTTCGATTAACCCGTTGTGCGACAAGGCAGATGCCCTGATCCAGGCCTGGTATCCGGGTGAACTGGGGGGAGTTGCCCTGGCCAATATCCTCTTCGGTAAAGTATCTCCGTCCGGTAAGCTTCCGGTGACTTTCTACGAGAGCATCGACTCCATTCCGGATTTCGCGGATTATTCCATGAAGGGAAGGACCTACCGCTATACCCGGGATAACATTCTGTATCCTTTCGGATTCGGTCTGACCTACAGTAAAGTTGCGGTCACCGACTGCTTCTA
>CADBGD010000130.1:0-1439 GCA_902794115.1 Oscillospiraceae bacterium | reverse complement strand
GTGGATGCGGAAGATATTGTGCAGATCTATATTCACAGCAAGTCTTCTGATGCCACGCCGTTTCCGAAGCTTTGCGGCTTTAAGCGTGTGGCCATTCCGGCAGGATCGGAAGAAGAGATCGAGATTTCTATCTGCGACAGTGCATTTACCGTAGTCAACGACGAAGGCGAGGTCATCTCCGGCGGAAATGAATTCACTTTCTATGCCGGCACCTGCCAGCCGGATCCGCTGTCTGAAAAACTCAGCGGTACTTCCTGCGTATCCGTTTCCGTAGTAAAATAAGAAACGGCAAAAATGTTACTAAAGGGGTATGCCCCTTAAATATAAAAAACAAGGAGAAACTATTATGAAATATCTTATTGGTATCGACATCGGCACATCCGGCACCAAGACCGCGCTGTTTTCCCAGGATGGAAAACTGGTTGCGGCCCACACAGTGGAATATCCGCTTTATCAGCCGCAGAACGGCTATGCGGAGCAGGAGCCGGATGACTGGTGGAATGCAGCTCTTGAGGGCTTGAAGACAGTCGTTTCCAAGAGCGGCGTAAATAAGGACGATATCGCAGGTATCGGTCTTTCCGGTCAGATGCATGGTCTGGTTATGCTGGACAAGGATGGCAAAGTTCTTAGAAAGTCCATCATCTGGTGCGACCAGAGAACCGCAAAAGAGTGCGAAGAGATCACAGAGAAGGTCGGTCTTGAAAAGCTCATGGCCATCACCGCATCTCCGGCTCTTACCGGTTTTACCGCTTCCAAGATCCTGTGGGTAAGAAATAATGAGCCTGAGATCTATTCCCAGGTAGCTCACATCCTCCTGCCGAAGGACTATGTACGTTACAGACTGACAGGTGAATTTGCAACCGACGTATCCGATGCTTCCGGTATGCAGCTTCTGGATATCAAGAACCGTGACTGGTCCGATGAGGTACTGGAGCTCCTCGACATCAAGAAGGAGTGGCTGGCAAAAGTTTACGAGTCCGTGGAAGTTTCTGGCCGCGTAACCGAAGAGATCGCTTCCGAAACAGGTCTTCCGGCGGGTATTCCGGTTGCTGCCGGTGCCGGTGATAACGCTGCTGCCGCTATCGGCTGCGGTGTCGTAAAAGAAGGTACTGCCTTTGCTACCCTCGGTACATCCGGCGTAGTATTTGCCCATACTGACGATATGCAGGTCGACCCGAAGGGCCGTGTTCATACATTCTGCTCTGCGGTTCCGGGCTGCTGGCACGTCATGGGCGTTCACCAGGCTGCCTGCCTGTCCCTGAAGTGGTTCAAGAATACCTGCTGCGACGCTGAGGTCATCGAAGCGGAAAAGCGCGGTATCGATGTATATCAGCTGCTGGATGAGATCGCTCAGGAAGTACCGATCGGCGCCAACCGCCTTCTGTACCTTCCGTACCTGATGGGTGAGAGAACACCGCATCTGGATCCGAATGCACGTG
>CADBGD010000129.1 GCA_902794115.1 Oscillospiraceae bacterium | reverse complement strand
GAAGTATTCCCGCTTCGATCTTTCGTAGCGATCTTCAGGATGCTCTCACTACCGTCGCGAAAGCTAACCGAATAGGTCACATTACACATTCCCTCGGTCAACTCTTTTATTTCCGTTACCTGTTTATCCGGAAAAGCCACCTTCGCCATGCGGGAAATCGTATCATCGGATTGTCTGTTCTTCGTTATCACTTTCTAGCTTCTCCCGTTCTTTCGAAACACCAGATGGTGAAAAAACGCTATTCTCTTGAATTCATCCATCGTGCTCGCTTTAATTTCCAGCTCGAGCATCGGCTGGTACCATTCCTTCTTCGACTTGATCTCATTATTGGAAGAAAGCCCGAAGAATGCTCTTATTCCAAATGTTTTAGAGAGTGTCATCTCTTGAGACAATGCTTCGATAAGCAGTTCATCGCTATATACGCTTCTGTTTCCGAACATGCTGTCCTCGGGAACTTCATTCAGAAGATCCAGTGCCGCTTGAGGATCGTCAGCAAGCACCGCACTTCCCATAACTCTGCCATAAAGATTATGTTTAATTACAGAAAGGACTCCTTCCGGCTTGACTACCCGCGCCAGCTGCATCAGGATCTCTTCTCTGTTATCAACATATTCCAGAACATTATGGCAAAGAACAATATCGAATGAATCATCCGGCACTGTCTTAAGATAATCCAATCCCTGCGGTATCAGAGTATACTCATTTTCCTTGACCCGCAGGCTGTACATCTCTTCATTCGGCTCTACCGCAATCACTTCATGATCCTTGGCATAGTGATCCGCAGTAATGCAGAATCCTGCACCGAAATCCAGTATCCTGAGCCTCTTATCACCTGAAAAGTCCAGCTGATTATATATCATCTCGTAGAACATCTTACCCCAAGGCTGCTCCACCATTTTTCTGTAATCTTTAATTGTTCCCATTCTCCGTTATCCTCAGTTACCTTTCATCTCAATAATTCTATCTATACATGTCGGAAGATGCATCATGTGATGAGATGTCATCGGTGTCAGGATCATGCCGCCAATCGTCAGTCTTCCCCAGAAAACCAGAAGCCATACAGAACGGAAATCTGTTGTCACTCCGCCCTCTTCCAGGATCCGCATGACCCACTCTTCCGGCACCATGGATTTGATCTGTTCCAGAGTCAGCTCCGATAAGATGCGGCGGGTGTTTCGGCCGACTTCCATCATATAATCACGGAGCTCCTCCACATGGATCCCTTCAGCCCACGAGGCCAGTTCGTCCGGCTCTAAAGCATTTCCGGTATCCGTTATAGAAGAACCGATCCTTTTCTGCCAATCCGCATTAAAGACCTGTTTCCCGTTCTCCATCAGGATATTACTGACCAGATCTTCGATTCTGTATGTATGCCACAACTGCCAGCAGATCGGAACTGTCTTGGATCCGGCATATTTCAGATCCGAATCCCAGGGTTCTCTCTGGACAAACTCATCCTTATGCCCCTGCATCATATAGTCCAAAACATAATCTGCTACTGTCTTTTCTTCCCTTCCGGAGATCTCTGCGGGATGAACCATCGCATGAAGTTCTAAAGTAAGCTCACGGATCTTTCCCAGATCATCGCCTTCCAGTGCCGATTTTAATTCATCATACTTTGCATTGATTGCCGAAAACATCGCTTCTTTATCCATAGCATTCTCCTATCAGACTGTAATCACTTATCCGTCAGTATTTTCTTCAGTATTTCATCCCAATCTTATCAGAGTTTCCTGCATTTAAAGCACATGGACAGCGGGACCATCTTCGCTTTTATCGCTTTTGGACTACTATCTTCTGTTTCTGACATAGACTGTTCGTCCGTTTGCTCGACCATCCTCTCTATGATGAATCCGGCATCATACAGTGCATTTACATAAGTAGAAATTTTCCTATTCGCAAAAGTCACCGTAGTATTGTGGACAGGCATTTTGAAATAGGATTCATCGAAATAACTTCGTGAAAAGACTACTTTCCCATTCTCTACCTCATCTTCTCCGGTCTCATAAGATTTCGCCGCACAGTAATGAAGAGGATGCCCCCAGCTGAATATGAATATCCCATCTTTCTTCAGATAGGATGCAATACGTTTAAATGTACCGTCAAGATCAGTGGTCCAACCGATTCCGTAGATAGAATATACATAGTCGAAATAACCTTGGGGAATGCCGCTTTCTGCTTCCATCGGTGCGCAGATAAGCTTGGGATAGCAGCCGCACTCGTTAAGAAGTTTCTTCGCATTATCCAGCTGTTTCTGAGACACATCTAATCCCCAGAGTTCTCCGGCGCCTTTATCCGCAAGGTACTTCAGCGAATGCCCGCTGCCGCAGCAGATCTCCAGAACCTTCTTCCCTTTCACCTCCGAAAAGAAATGCAGGTCGTCCTCGGTTACGAATTTCACTCCATATTTCGGCAAGGCGGTTGCCCCAAACCAGAGATCCGCGTGATCGTCCCAGTACTCTTTGTTTGTTTCAATAATTCTTTTGTCCATACTTTTCCCATTCTTGTGCAACCATTATTCGTGGTACACATCAGTCATCCAGTTTTTTCCACTTAAGAGAAAGTGCACGGATTATGCTTCCCTCATAGGCCATATCCGGCGTCTCCATATACTCATCCGCCCAGAAAACCCCATCGTCATCCACATGAAGCGTGGCAGATAAGATATCACTTGCATAGTTTTCCTTCGGCGGGATAATCTTCAGAAACTGAACCCCTTCAAAACAGAGTTCGACAATACCAAACCATCCCGAATTATCGAATATCGCGTTCACCTTTGTTGCACCATAGTCATCTTCCTCGTACGATACCCTCACAAGGCTAGAATCATGGAATCCGACAAAGAGTTTCATAAACTCCTGAACATCATCATCTGTCTTTATATAGTGCCATTCTTTCACATCCGGCAGATCCCTCAACATGATTGGATATCGATCTGCGGGGACCGTCCGATTCTCAATTATGTCACAGAGGAACGCGTAGTTTTCACACACATCCGGATATCCGAAAAGCACTTTTACATCCGGCATTTTCAAGTCATTTTTCTTGCAGTAATCTTTCAGTTTCAGTAGTTTTGCCCCGCGGTATTCCTCAAAATCATCTGTATCTGCCTGAATCATCTGGACTATGACGCGTCCCTGTGGCACAGACTTATCCATGTAGTCCACAAGTTCGAAGGACTTTTCCCACTTGTTGTATATAACATACTGTGCGTACCAGCCAAGATCAATTCTGGCATACACCACAGATGAAAGAAAGGCATGATTTATATTACTTACCGCTCGTACATACATAAACTATTCACCAATAAACCACTGATCTATGGAAGGTCCGGCATCTTCATAATGTGATCCACGTATCTTATCATATGTCTTTCCTGCTTAGTTTAAATAATAGAACTGTCACCGTTCCATCCACTTCTTCTCCCACGATATCGAAACCGAACCGCTTGGTGTAAAAGCGGATATTCCGTTCATTATCTTTTGGAGTAACCAATGTGAGTTCCTGCCAGTCCGGATGTTCACTCATAAAATGCTTCATCAGCAGCGTTCCGATTCCACGGCCCTGTTCTTCTTTTACGACGGCTAAGCAGCCGATATAATACTTCCCGGGCGCTTCCTCTTTATAACTGATAACGCCTACCGCCTTTTCCTGATCATAGGCGAGGATCTTCGGAAACTCCAGAACAGACTTCTTCATATTCTCCTCAGAGCGGCCATATGCCTGGCACTGTCCATAGCGTATGAAATCATCATAAAATGCAGAATTATAGATTTCCACCAGCAGTTTGGAATCACTTGTATCTGCACATCTATATTCCAAATCATTTACAAACATATCGTCTTTTCCTTCTATCTATCGCTTATGTACGATCCAGTTCCCGTCCTCGACGGTGTACTGGAATTCACTGTAATTCTCATTCATCATAACATCGATGAGATCGAGGAAATCTTCAACCAGGTTGACGTTATTGATTTCCTTTTTCTCGACCCAGTGCATGGCTCCTTCATCAGAGGAAACTATTTCTCCTTCAAAAGCACTTGTCTCATATAAGAATACGAGATACCGGCCATTAGCATAGTCACCATCTTTCAATGGAAACTGCTTGATTCCGCAGAGTCTTGGAGAACGTATCGTAAGTCCGGTCTCTTCTTTCATCTCACGGATAACCGCATCGACTATGGATTCGCCCGGTTCCACATGACCTCCCGGAAGAGTATATCCTTTCCAGTCCTCGCTCACGCGATCCTGAAGTAAATACCGCTCCTCGTCGTGAATCAGGCACAATACAGTCAGTTCAGTTATTTCTGTTCTACTCATCTTTTCTCCCTTTTTCTAGTGACACCATTTAGGTTGCATCGGGATAATCATAGAATCCGCCTTTGTGGAAATTCTCATTTCCAAGGGGTTTCGCTGTGAGCTTGAAGATCACGCAGCCATCGGGGCATACCACGGTTTTGGAATACTTTCCATCACCGCCGAGATTCTCAAGATCACCACCGCTTCTGACTGCTTCCATCAAGGGATACAGCATCATCATGGTCTTCGAGCAAATGCCATATCCATCCTGGTTTACCGGACAGCCATAGGTGCATGTATATTTATCACCGATCTCTTCCCCGTTTCGGCAGTATCTTTCCGTATGGTCTCCATGAAGGAACCCGGTCACTTCCACAGTAAATTCATATTCTTCGTCATACCACTTTTTCATTTTAATTCTCCTTCTTGGCGATCAACCCCAGCCACGCAGGAAGTGCCGCCATCACATTACTCTTCCAATCATTTATGTTTTCTATGTCCGCCGGTGTTTTCGTCTTCAGTTCATCATAGGAATACCAGAATGAAGCATCGATGGCAGGAAGCTCCGCCATCTCGGTTATCTGAAGTCCGGCAGAGATATTCGAGTTGACGATATCCTGCACTCTCCAATGAAGATCAGGAAAAACATCGTAATAGGACTTCTTGATAGTAGGTGCTTTCCACGCTTCACCGATAAATGGCCGGTTAAAAGGATGAATATCAAGCATGGCCGAATACCCACCTGTCTTTAATACACGAGCCACATTCCGGTACATTTCATTTAAATCGCCGATCCAGGTCAATGTTCCGTTTGATGTATATACAAGATCGTAAGATGCATCTTCGATCTTCGACAAATACATCGTGTTATCACAGATATACTCGATATCTAATCCCCAGCTGTCAGAGATCTCCTTCGCATTTTCCAACTGCCTTTCACTGATATCCGCAGAGGTAACCTTTGCGCCCATTATTGCGAAGGCAAATGCAGCGTGGTTATCTCCACTTGACGGCAATAACATTCTTTTCCCGGAAAAATCCCCGACATACTTCTTTAGAAGCGAAAGCATCTCCGGATGAAATGCAGTAGCCGGATCCTGCCTTAATCTGGTAAGTCTCTCTTCGGTTCTTAATGATTTATACCAATCGGAATCAGAAACCTGATTCCAATGATTCTTCACTTCTAATTCCCAATCTTCCATTTTCAAAAATCCTCCGCAGATATCGCTAAAAGCAGTCTGTTCAGTCGATCGAGAAGTTCTCTGTCTTCAAATCGCAATAGTATCTTCCACTTTCAGCAGCAAACCGCAAAACGCAGTAATCAGGATCAGTGACGCCGCCTTTATAGAAGATCGTGTCACCTTTCCGCCAGATCATATCCTTTGTCTTCTGGTCTGTCAGCACTTCCATTTTACCTTTTATCATGACTCCCGTGTATTTGATCAATCCCTTGTGGTAGAAGTAAATGCACGCCTTCGGATCATTCAAGTATTGCTTGACCCGCATGGAGGATGTATTGGTAGAAAAATAGAAATGACGCAAGCCCTCGATCTTTCTCGGCTTTAACATCGCTTTCACATTAGGAAATCCATCCTCATCCACAGAGCAGATAAACGCCACTTTCTGCTTCCTGATAAAAGCTTCGATCTTACTTTTTTCCATATCTATCTCCTACACGTGGAATCGTCTCTGAAGTTCAGCCGCCACGGCTCTTCCCTTGAATATAACGGCACCCGCGAAAAGAATCACGCTGACCATCAGGCAGACCGCCCAGGCGATCGGCATTTTCGCCCTTACAAAATATAAGAT
>CADBGD010000128.1 GCA_902794115.1 Oscillospiraceae bacterium | reverse complement strand
GTACAGAGTGAATACGGCGAAGGTACCACCTTCACCTTCACGCTGAAGCGTGTCACCGGTTCTGTCTGGTATTAAGAGAGGACCGATATGTCAGATCAAGTCTCTTCTTCCAGTGAAGAAAACCAGAAAAACGGGATCCGTGTCAATCGCTATATCAGCTCCAGTGGATTCTGTTCCAGAAGAAAAGCCGACGAGTACATTTCCCTGGGACAAGTCACCATCGACGATGAAGTTGCCGTACCCGGAAGTCAGGTCCTTCCGGGACAGGTCGTAATGGTTTGCGGGCAGGCTGTTCTCCCCGAAGAGAATCATGTCTACCTGGCATTTCATAAACCCTTAGGTATCACCTGTACAACAGACAAACGGGATCCGGATAACATTATCGACTATATCGGATATCCGAAGCGGATCTTCCCCATCGGACGTCTGGATAAGAATTCCAGCGGTCTCATACTTCTTACGGATGACGGCGATATCGTTAACCGTCTTCTTCGTGCCGAGGGCCGCCACGATAAAGAATATGTGGTGACCGTGGACCACCCTGTGGATATGAGTTTTAAAAAGAAGATGGAAGGCGGTCTTCCGATACTCGATACTGTCACGCTTCCCTGCAAAGTGGAATTGACCGGGAAATGCACTTTCCACATCATCCTCAATCAGGGACTCAACCGGCAGATCCGCCGTATGTGTGAATACCTAGGATACCGCGTCTTAAAACTCAAGCGCATACGCATCCTGAACATACACCTGGGAAATCTTCCCTTGGGCCAGTACCGCCGTCTTACGCTGAAAGAGCAGAAAGATCTGTTCCATATTATAAAGAAGTAAGTAGATGGATATGAAAAGGGCCTCCGGCAAAAACCGAAGGCCCTCTCCATATAGTGAAATCTCTCAGTATTTTGGAGCAAATTTAATCGTCTCCTCATAACGGGAATTTTTCTGTGATCCCCGTCGAGCGAGCACATCCGGACTTCTCTCGATGCCTTTCATATAGAAGTCCAGGTACAGGTGGGTCCGTCCATCCGATTTCAAGAGTTCCGGATGCGCACAGTCATCCAGATCATCAGGCATAAACGGCAGGCAGGAAAAAGAGAACCCATCTGAAGTATTCTTCGTAATTCCGATGCCCTGGGCATCATCGTGCTGTAAAAGCACATATTTCGTATCGGCATGGGCGCCCGTTTCAGAAGGACGCGCATACTCATGATAAAGTGTCGAATGTAATGAGGTATACCAGCCGATACGGGAAGATTCTTTACGGTCGCTATAGGATTCTCCTTCTCCCCGTCCGTACCAGCCAAGGTGTACCGAATTGTCGATCGGAACACGGAAACCGTAGCGGACCAGATCAAACTTCGGAACGAAACTCAATGTCGCTGTTAAGGTTCCATCCGCACGGACGCGGTAGCGGACATAAAGCGGGCCTTTCATACCGGAAGAGGCATACTTCGTGATCATATTGAAAGCGTCACCATCCATCTCATAGAAACTTCCGATAAAACGCATATCTGACTGGATCGTGCGCCAGTCCGTCTCATGAGAGAATACGGTCTGGGACAAAACATAGGATTTATCCGCACGGTCAATATTGGATGCCGCACGATAAAAACTCGGTTCCAAAAGTCCGTCGAAATACTCTTTTCCGTCTACCTGAATGGAACAAAGTCCACCTTCCTGACGGGAGAAACCATAGCGGATCCTTCCGGCCACCACAAATAAGAATGCCGGGGAAGTAAGTATCGAAATGTCCGGCTTCTTCTCCTGTCCGAGGATCAGTGCATTTTCCGCAGCAGAACCATCAATGATCTGCACTTTACCTGTATCTTCTTCCTCATTGGTTTCCCAAGAAGGCAGAACAGATGACGGATCACATACCTCCTCCACCAGTACCTGCTGGTAAAATGCCATTTCATATCCGGCACGGGCATAGATCGAATCATTTTCCAGAGACAGACGGATATCCAGGATCAGTTCCTTACATACAGCTCTGCGATAGATATCTTCCGCTTTCGGATAATCCTCTTTCCAGTCCGGAGTCAGGAATTTTCCTACCTCGATGGGGAACTGCATTTCCCGGTTGCCTAATGGCGCGATCGACGGAATGATACCGGAACCGCCTGTCAGACGGATACCGCCCAGAAGAAGCTGCCACTTAAGTTCGATAGAAGGTGTCGCTCCAATCGAATGTACATTGTGGATCGTCAAAAAAGCCGGATTATCTGCTGACGCAAAGATCTTAATGCCTTCGCACTGCTTCTTCACCTCATAGAAGATCGGATGCGGAACTCGGTTTGCATCCACAATACCTTGCGCAATAGATACACCAACCTGTCCGGAGTACTCGACCAGATCAGCCTGATGGATATATTTCAGATCCATGGTATCTTCTTTTCTCCGCGGACGTGACAGCAAAGATTCGAATAATACTTTATCTTCCTTCAGCCGGGACTTGAGATAAGCCCGGTTCAAACAGAGATCGCACCACTCACCGAAAAGCATGCCTGCTTTATTCGGGAAAGGCGGCAGATCGGATACATGACCGGCCGGGTCGATCTCACAATAGATCGGCCGGTGCGCATCAAAGGCAATGATATGTTCCTTCACACCCATATAGGCGTTTTCATCGAATTTCTTACCGGTCATGGACCACATAACGATGCTCGGATGATTAATGAGTGAATATACAGTCTGTGGTAAAACGGATGCGGCAGACTGCACGATCACATACATTCCATACCGGTCACACAAATCGAAAAACCGTGAGTCAGTCGGATGGTGAACTACGTAAATAGTGTTGATATTCGCGCATTTCATCAGCAGGATATCCTGACGGAAACGCTCCAGCGGAACAGAGGTTCCGCCTTCCGGATCGAACTCATAATACTTGACGCCATGAAGCGGAACAGCATGGTCATTGATGTTAAAAAGGTTCTCTGAATAAGTAATCGTTCGAAAACCGAAACGCTGTTTCTTTACACAGATCACTTCATCCTGATTATTGCGGACCTCCACAATGAAGTCATACAGATTCGGAGTCTGGTCTGTCCAGGGAAGGACCAGTTTGGCATAAAACTCGGTTCCCAAAGTCGCACTTCCCTCTTTCGGCACCGTATCCGAAAGTGCTTTTCGCTGGGAAAGACGATGCTCCGGAAGATTATACAGATCGTATTCATCATGTGCTTCCATCAGACGGCAGTTGACTGTCACCTGCATGTCGTATGGCAGATGATTCTGAAGTTCCACTTCAACGGAAATTCCGGCATCCTTCCGGATATCGGCATTTGAAAGCATTTCTTTTTCACGGTCGATCAGCTGGGTATCACTATCTGAACGATAGAGGCTGGAAACCAAAGCTGTCTTCGGAACAACGTCTCTGGCCAGGGTATCCGTCAGCCAGCTGGTAGAAAGGCGTACGGATGCGATCTCCACAGAAGACTCGGCAACAATATACGGCATACGGAAAAGGCCGGACAAACCAAATGCGCCCTGAGCCCGTACATTCTTTCTTAGTTTTCCCTTCTGTACCCGCATGTCAAAACGGCGGACAGCGATGGAAATCAGGTTCGCACCCTCGTGAAGCGCCTCATTCAGCAGGCACTTTGTCGTGGAGAAAGTACTTCTTGACGAAGAGACATGTTTTCCGTTAATGGAAATGGTATATTGTCCGACAATACCGTCCGTGATCAGATAAACGTAACGGTGAATAAACTGTTCAGGCAGATTGACCCATACACGGTAAAGTCCATAGTCATTCGTATTTTCGATACCCGCATCGTCAGCAAGTCTCTGCTGCAGTTTCGAGGTCTTTTTTGAAAGAAGGGCATTCTTCTCATACACGAGTTCACTTGGATAGCCGTAGCCCTGCATCTGCCACACACTTGGCACATCGATCAGATCCCAGGCCCCGTCATCAAACTCCGGTTCAGTCCAGTTCTGCGGTATATCCTCAGACATTTTGGCATGGAAAAAGCGCCACTTCGGAAGATCCAGTTTCCAAAGTGACGGCACACGGCCGAACTCCGGCGGCTGTTTCTCCGCATAGAGTTCATCGATCGAATCATAAGGATAAAAATATCCTTGTGCAGGTAATTGTGCCATTTTCTCTCTTCTTCTTACCTCTAACGATACGTGTTCTGATGCTATTGTAGCACGGGAAGTATTTCGTCATGTATCAGGCATATTTCATTTTGAAGAAGAGGAAGCAACAATTCACTTTGCCGCTTTTCTCTTATAGGAAAGCCAAGGTCTTCTTTCTCTTTCTCGCTTTTCTCATACGCCACAATCCCTTAAACACATGGCCATTCATCATGAGAAGCAGTGCTTCCATCTGCTCGATGGTGATTTTCCCCATACTAAAGGAAGCCATGGTCCGAAGCGGCAGTTCCATTATCATCACTTCATTCATCAGTTTGAAATGCTCCTGAGTCTCTTTCCGGTTTCTAAGCTTGATCGATAGACGCATGATCTGATAGAAGATCTTTCCGATAAAGTTACCGCGGCGCATATCTTCCACCGTGGAATTCATCGTAAACTCTTTCTTCTTCGGCTCCTTCTCTTCCAGGATCTTCGCATCATAGACCACTTCAAACTGCTTCTTATCGAAGATCTTTGTTTCGGAGTCCAGGTGATAGTAATGCGGTGCTTTTTCACGATAATCCGGCGCCAGGACCTGGGACATCTTCGAAATCACTTCGATCTCACGTGTCGCACGGATATCCCGGGATGAAGAACCGATGGCGATCGTATATGTTCCGCTTTCCACATGCCAGTCTTTGATCTGGGCATTATAGTAGGCAAATGCTCGCTTATCTAATATAAACTCAACTGTACGGGTTCCGCCGCGCTGGATGAAGACTTTCTTAAAGCCTTTCAGCTGACGGACAGGCTTAAAGATCCGGGATTTCGGAGAAGAAACATACAGCTGGACTACTTCTTTACCATCTACTTCACTGGTATTGGTGACATCTATAGATACGGTTACCGTGTCTCCCTCTTCGATCTTTGACGAAGTAAGCGAGATGTCGCCATAAGAGAAAGTCGAATAGGAAAGACCATGTCCAAACGGGAAAAGCACCTGCATTTTTGCCGCGTCGTAATATCTGTAACCGACAAAAACACTTTCCGCATAAAGTGTCTGCCGCTTCTCGCCAAAGTTCAGATAACACGGAGTATCCGTAAGTTTCATCGGGAAAGTCTCCGCCAATTTTCCGGAAGGATTTACTTTTCCATAGAGGATATCGGCGATGGCACCGGCACCTTCCTGTCCCGGAAGATAGGCCATCAGAACTGCCTTGACCTGCGAGATCCAGGGCATTTCCACCGGAGATCCGGCATAGAGAACAACGCAGACATTACTGTTTCTCTTGACGACTTCCTCGATCAGACGCTGATGGGACTTCGGAAGTTCCATATGCTTTCTGTCGAAAGACTCGGATTCAAAACTATCCGGAAGACCGGCAAAGATAATGACCACATCCTTGGACTTGGCCGCTTCGACAGCAGCATTCAAAAGCTTTTCATCGACCTCATCTTTTTCCAGCGTATAGCCCGGCTCATAAACGAAATTCTCACTGGCTGTCGAGAAACCGGAGAAGGCATCCGCCACATGAGTAGGATGGATATGGGAACTTCCGCCGCCCTGGAAACGGGTCTGCTTGGCCATGGCACCTAAGACCGCCACGCTTTTTTCCGCCTGGAGCGGCAAAAGTTTATCGTTTTTCAAAAGCACTGCCGATTCTTCAAATGCCTGTCTGGCCAGCTGCTGATGGTTAAGATATGGCGCAGATGTCGGCTTCGGCTTATCAAGGCCTTTTTCAATAAGTGTCAGCATTCTTTCCGCAGCCCGGTCAAGAAGTGCCATCGGAAGCGTTCCGGCTTCAATGGCTTCACAGATCAGACGATCCCGTTCACCAATGGAACTTGGCATCTCCAGTTCAAGTCCCGCTGCCAGTGCATCCAGACGGTTATTGACAGCGCCCCAGTCACTCATGACTACTCCGTCAAATCCCCACTCGTCCCGAAGGATCTCAGTAAGAAGTTTTCTGTTTTCACAGGCATACGTACCGTTGACCCGGTTATAAGAAGCCATAACAGTCCACGGTTTACCTTCTTTTATAACGGTCTCAAAAGCAGAAAGATAGATTTCCCGAAGAGCACG
>CADBGD010000127.1 GCA_902794115.1 Oscillospiraceae bacterium | reverse complement strand
CGACATTCAGGAGTCGGAAGAATTCTGTGAGTATATCCTCACTTCGCTTGATGCGATCGATGAGCCCGCACTGGAGCTGGAAGATGAAATCCTCTGGAAGTCCTTAAAGCGGGATTACCAGCTTTCGGTGGATATGGAAGGAATGGACTACTACACCAGTTCCATCAACGATCTGACCGGAGAAAACGTTAATATCCCGATTCTGTTTGCCACCATGGTATTTGACTCGAAGGAAGATGTGGAGCGCTATCTCATCTGCCTCAATGACGTTAAACCCTATTTCGAGAGCCTTTTTGAATATGAGAAGAAACGTGCGGAACTGGGCTTTTCCCTGCCGGACGATATCCTCCAGAAGATCGTGGAGTCGCTGGAAGCAGTCTATAAAGATCATGACGGCAACTACATGTACACCACCTTCGAGGAAAGAATTGCGGAGCTGAATCTGGATGATGCCACCGCCCAGGATTTCATTAAGAGAAACAAGGAGATCCTGGATACGTCTTTCTTCCCGGCTTATGAAGAACTGGCCGCAAACATGAAGACCTTATTCGGCACCGCCAAGACTTCCGGAAAGCTCTGCGAAATGGAAGGCGGAAAAGAATTCTATGAGAAGTACCTGCAGTCCCGTTCCGGCACCAACCTGTCGGTAGAGGAGTGCATGGAGCTTCTGAAGACCATGATCTACGAGTATTACATGGAAGCGGAAGCAATCATGAATAACATGACACCGGAACAGCAGAAACAGGTCGGTATTCCCCAGGAATACACCACAGGTTCATTTGAATCGGATCTGGAATACTGCAAGGAAGTGTTCCAGGCGGATTTCCCGGATCTGGGCGAGATCCCGTGCCGGGTCTATCACATCCCGGAATCCCTGAAAGACAACTTCTCTCCGGCGGCCTACATGTCCTGCCCGAAGGACGATCCGTCGAATAACCTTCTCATGGTCAATGACCTGGGCGGCGGCAACGAAGACATGCTGAGCACGGTGGCCCACGAGGCGCTGCCGGGTCATATGTACGAGACCGTGTATCACGCCAAGAAAATGCACAGCTACTACGCCATGGGCGGTTCCACCGCGTATAAGGAAGGCTGGTCCACTTATTCGGAAGACTACATCATGCGTTTTACCAATTACGATCTGGATGTATACCGGGTAAATTACCTGTTCCTGACGAGGATCCTGAACTATGCCATGCAGGCATATATGGACATCGGCATCCATTACTACGGCTGGGATAAGCAGCAGGCCAAGGATGAGCTTACGGCTCTCTACAACGCTTCTTTTGCAAGTTCGATCGTAGACTTTGCGTATGACAGAGTCCTGGAGATCCCCTGCTACGTCACACCTTACTGCTTCGGCAACTACTATTGCCCCAAGATCATTAACGATGCGGTAGCCCAGTATGGTGATGAGTATTCCATGAGTGAGATCCATGCGGCATACCTGGATATGGGTCCGTCGAATTTCCAGATCCTTCAGGAATATATGCCGAAGTTTGTGGAAAAACAGCACTGATGGCTTTTCGGGCAGCATCTCGGTTATAATGTAGGAGGTACGGCAAATGCACTGGATAACAGAGAATCTGGGTACGATCATTGTTTCTCTGGTCCTCCTTCTGGTGGTGGGCCTGATCCTTTGGAAAATGCACCGTGACAGAAAGTCCGGTAAAGGGGGCTGTGGCTGCGGTTGCAGTTCCTGCTCGATGCGGGACGGCTGCGCCAACCGCAAACAGTGACATGGATGACGGGACGGCTGCGCTAACCGCAAACAGTGACATGGATGAAATTTTAAGGAAGTATACATGCTGAGTAAAAAGAAAAGAGCACAAATACTGGGAATGCTTCTGCTTTCGGGCATCATAGCGATGCCGCTTTCGGCCTGCTCCAAGACCATGGACCCGAAAAACATTGCCAAACCTCCGGTTGCCACCACCAATGAACGGGGACAGAAGGACCCGGACAAGGTGGACTGGGGTGCGCTGGAAACAGAACCGGAAGAACTGACGGAGGCGGCCAAGACCCTTCGGGATATCGACATGGGCTATTTTGTCGGTGCCCCCGATATCTTAAACGCCTACTACATGTTCGACGATCCCCAGAAGTATTACTCGGACTGGCCGACGGTGGGACTTCATTTCCCGACGGACGAAGAATATAACAGCAGCCCGGCGGCCTATAGGGACATTATTTCCCTGCTCGAAGGTCTGGATCAGAGCCAGCTGGACGAATCCCAGATCCGGGAAATCAAGGACATGCTCTTCGATTTCAATGCCTATGCGAAACTTTACGAGAACTGGATCTATGCGCCGCAGCTCAATCCGATGGGCGGTAAGCAGATGACCTATCCGCTTCTGACCTCGCTTATTCAGTTTCGGAGCAAAGCAGATGTGGAGCGGTATTTTCTGATCCTGGGAGATTACTATACTTTCTTCAGCCGCGCGGTGGAAGTGGAGAGAATGAGAAGTGAAAAGGGGATCGGCTGGAATGACGAGAACCTGGACCGCATCATTGCGGACTGCCAGCGCATGCAGGAAAACAGAGATGCGCACTTTCTGAAGACCACATTTGAAAGCCGCCTGGGCGCGCTTCATCTTTCGGATCAGGAAACGGCCGACTACATGAGAAAGAACCAGGAACTTCTGGACACAGTGTATTTCCCGACGATGGAAATGCTGATCGAAAAGCTCCAGGAACTGAAAGGTCTTTGCAACGACGAGCCGTATCTGGCGGAGACTGCGGAAGGAAAGGCCTACTATGAGGCGCTCTTTTCTTTCCGTTCCGGCGTGAGCTACACAGTGGATGAGTGTAAAGACATGCTGCAGGCCGAGATCGACCGCATTTACGAGGAATATGAGCCCAGATGGAGAAGCAAAGGAAGTTACTTCGCTTTCGGTAACCTCAGTTTCGAGGAGGCCTGCGAATGGTGCCAGCGCTTTATGGAGGATCATTTCCCGCAGATCCAGTCCAATTCCGTAGCCGTGTACGATATCCCGTCGGAGTTTTCCGACTCGATCCAGCCGGCCCGGTACTATACGTCGCCGATCGATAATGTGACCAAGCATTCCGTGTGGATCAATAGGGGCCTGGTGGATAATCCGGAATACGATATGTTCACACTGGTCGCCCACGAAATGTATCCGGGACATCTGTTCCAGCATCAGTATCAGGCGGAGATCTTAAATAACAAGTATCAGGTCTTTGCCACCGGTGTGCCATACGCGGAGGGCTGGGCCCAGTACGCGGAACGGCTCATGATCCGCTACGCGCCGTTTGATCAGGTGCAGGCGGACAACGCCTGGACCGCTTCAATACTTTATTCGTCCTATATCGCCGCGAGAATGTCGATCGGCGTGGAATACGAAGGATGGGATTATGACCGCTGCCTGACCTATCTGGAAAAATACGGCCAGGACAAGGAAGTTTTGGATCAGTACTGGAAGAATCTGACCGCCACCCAATGTTACGGCGTGGAATATGCATTCGGATTCTATTTTACGGATAAGATCCTGCAAAATGCAGTAAAAGAACTGGACGGCATTTGCACCGAAGATGAAGTGATCGAGGCCTATCTGGCGCTCGGCTGCGCTCCGTTCGAGGTTTTGGAAGAAGATATGGAGGCCTTTATCCGTTCCAAAAAGGGCTGACTTCAAAATGTTATGAAAATGTAGCAAAAAGTCTTGCGCAAATACTTGTTTGAAAAGACATTATGTTATAATTAACAGGAAGAAGTGGGAAATTCCCCAATTTTTGGAGGCATTCATATATGGCAAAGCAGACTCGTCTTGCGACGACGTTGACCGCAAGATATTTTCCGACATCCGAACTGACCGATGCATTTTACATGGATGGACGCGTCACCAGTAAGACGACCGCCCGCTCGGCAGATCTGACTAACGATAAAGAAGACAGAGGTTTTTTCTTCTCCGTTTTTTCTCATCAGACGATCGCAGATCAGGATCCCAATGCTTTACCGCCTTATGAGCCTGTACTCCGCCGTTTAGGCACAGAATTAAAATCCGGCCGGCGCTCTCTCGACGATCAGATCGGCGAGATGGTGAATACGGCCGTTTCCATTACCGGCAGAATGAAGATCCAGTCCGATGCCAGCCGTGCCCCGTTCTTTGCGGGCGTGATGGTCAAGGATGCGGAAGCTTTCGCCATCACCATGGGCAAGGGCCTGGCATTCCTGTATCGTGACGATACTCTCTATCCGATGACTGCCACCGATATCCGTATCGATGCCATTAATACCGCCCGCCAGAAGGTGGACAATTTCTATAATTTCTGCGCGACCAAGACCGCTCCGGCTCTCTGCTCCAATATCGCCCAGCTGAAACTGGACGACTGCATCATCCTCTGTAACCGCGAGGTGTACGAGGCTCTGGGACAGCAGGAACTTCTGCGTATCCTCTACGATGCCGAGGATCAGAGCGATGCGGCAAGCGTCGTGATCACAGAAGCGGCAGCCAAGCTTCCGGGTGTTCCGCTGCAGTTCATGATCTCATTTGTTGAAGATATTACATCCAGTGACCGTGGCGGTTTCTTCGGATTCGGAAGAAAGAAGAAGAAAGTCGTCGAGGAAGACGTGGATGATTATAATGTGGCACCGCCGGTTCCGCTGGAATCTCCGGAGACACCTGCCGCACCGGCACCGAAGGATGCGATGCTTTTCGGCGATGCAGAACCGGAAAAGGAAACGGCTCCTGATGTGTCTCCCATGGGAGAGACAGGTGAGGTTCCGGTCCTTTCGAGTACTCCGGTCAACGGGGATACTTCCATCGTACCGATCCCGGCCGGCACAGCTGCCGATGCCATTGCTTCCATGACAGGTGCGGCTACCGCTTCTACCGCGGCCACTGCTTCCTCTGTGGAAGAAGCGATCGCTACTCCGATCCCGGAGCCGCCGCTTGCTTTCGGTGACCTTTCGGAGCTGATGGGCGAGACCAAGAAGCCGGAAGTCAAGGAAGAGGCGAAAGTGGAAGAAGATCTGGGCGAGACCAAGGTCGTTCCTTTCGTAAATACATTCGATAAGGCCGCTGATGCGCTGGATAAGCAGTTGGCTGAGAATGAAAAGAAAGATATCGAAGATAAGAAGGCGCTGGAGAATACCGCGGAGACCGCGATCGATAAGATCCTTGAGGCCATCCCGGAAGAAACACCGGCAGTTCCGGTCGTTCCGGAAGCCCGTGAAGTCGTTCCGGCCGCTCCCGCAGCTCCTTCTGACGAGCCTTTCGTAGCTGTGAAAAATGCAGATAATCCCTTCTTCAAAGCCGCCCAGAAGGCGCAGGCAGAAGAAGCCGGTACCGCCGCATCCAATCTCTCCTTCGAGATCGGCGGCGAGGATGATAAGCCCCAGGATGCCAATGCACCGCTGTTTATCGGCGATGAGGCTTTTGGCGGCGTAACTGTACCGGACAATACCAATACGGAGAACCAGGCAGGAACTGAGCAGTCTACCGATGAAGGCAAGACGGATTCGGCGGCTGCTGCGGAAACAGACGAGGATGCCCCGCTTGTTTTCGAGGCGGACGATGAGGGAGACAAGCCTATGAATGACGAACCTGAGTATTCCAACGATCCAAAAGAGTTCGATGAGACACCGCTGTTCTTCGGTGATGCGGAATCTGCTTCCGAGGAGCATTATGAACCGGCCGGTGAGCAGCCTGTCGAAAGTGAAGAAACTCCTTCCTCGGCAGATGAGTTCGTGATCCCGTTTGCATCCAACGATGCACCGAGCACAGCTTCCGCCACCGCGAACGATATCCCGGAGATGCCGCTTTACGAGGCACCGTCCTACACTCCGCCGACGTATCCGACCAACAGTGATACTCCGGTAGGATACGAGGATACAGGCGTTTATGCCCGTGGTTCCTATACCGTAGATGAAGACGAGAGCACACCGGTTTCTCCCTATGTGGCGCCGGCCGCAACACCGGTTTCCCCGTTTGTAAATGAGGCTCCTTCAGCAGAAGTGCCTGAGGTTTCGCAGTTCGTCAGTGCTCCGGCACCGAGTTCCCCGTTCGTGGCGGAAAGCGGCGATACTTCGTCCTTCGTATCCGATGCTGCAGCTGATGTAAGCGCGGCAGGATCTGAAGATATTTCTTCTGAAAATGCAGCTGCGGACATTTCTTCGCAGTATAACCTGAACAACCCGCCGCCGGCTGTTGCCGATCTCTTCGATGTGGATCCGAATGACAGCATGGCGGT
>CADBGD010000126.1 GCA_902794115.1 Oscillospiraceae bacterium | reverse complement strand
CATTGTGAAGAAGAAAGATTACAAATATAAAGCCATTGTTGCCCGGGAGTACAAGGTCGGTGAGGCGACGGCAGTAAGCAAAGAGCGGATCCATCACCGCCGGAGTCTTGAGCATTATGTCGTGTTCCGGAATCCGGACGGCTCCGAGGACAGATATCTTATCGAAAAATGGATCTATGATCGGGTATATGTTGGTGCGGACTGTCGAATCGTCAAATTTGACCGTCAAGGACAAAGAGGACTTGCCTTTAACCCCAGTGTGGTGGTGCTAAAGTAAACCATTCCGGTGCATTTCCAGAAGGAGGAAACGAATATGCCGCTAGATCCGAATAAAATCACTTTTTCCACGCCGGCAAAAGCCTGGGAAGAAGCGCTTCCTGTGGGAAACGGGAAGCTTGGCGGCATGGTGTTCGGTCTTCCTTATATCGAGCGGATCCAGTTAAATGAGGATTCCGTCTGGTCCGGAGGTCCCCGTGACAGAAATAATCCTTCTGCGGCAAAGGCACTTCCGAAGATCCGTCAGCTGATCTTTGAAGGAAAGATCTCGGAGGCCGAAGAGCTCTGTTCTTTCGCTCTTTCCGGACTTCCGGAGGAAGAGCGCCATTACGAACCTCTCGGCAATCTCTTTATCGAGTTTTGCGGTAAGGAAATGCACTTTTCGGAATATTCCCGGGAATTGGATCTGGACAGGGCCGTCGTTACTACATCTTTCGTGATACAGGGGATCCGCTATACCCGGGAAGTGATCTCGTCTTTCCCGCAAAATGCCATGGTCATCCACCTGACGGCCGATCAGCCGGGAAGCCTTTCTGTTCAGGCGGAACTGGGACGGGGCGGAAAGCCGTGGGAAGAGGTTCCCTATGAGCTTCAGACGATCCGTCGCCAGGCCTATAACGTAGATGTGGACCGCATCACGGCCAGGGAAGGCAATATCCAACTGATGGAAGCGTCCGCCGGCGGAAAAGACGGTATTGAGATGGCCTGCGGCGTGAAAGTGATCGCTTCCGGCGGCACCACCGAGGTACTGGGAAATACCACTTTGGTGCGAAATGCAGATGAAGCGCTTCTGATCCTTTGCGCCGACACGACCTTCCGGGAAGAAGATCCGGTTTCTTCTGTACTTGCCCGTCTTTCGAAAGTGGCTTCTTTTTCCACGGAAAATGCATCTGTCCGGGCAGCCTGGGAAGCGCTCTTTTCCGAGCATATCGCCGATCATCAGGCGCTTTTCCGCCGGGTAAAGCTACAGATCGATGGCCAGGAAGATATCGTAAGGTTTTTCCAGTTCGGAAGATATCTTATGATCGCCGGTTCCCGCCCGGGATCTTTGCCACTGAATCTTCAGGGCATCTGGAATCAGGATTTTACACCACCATGGGGAAGTAAGTTTACCATTAACATCAATACGGAAATGAACTACTGGCCGGCGCTTGTGACCAATCTTTCCGAGTGCACGGAACCGCTCCTTACCCATCTTTCCCGCATGCAGAAAAACGGTCGGGCCACGGCGGAGAAGATGTATGGCTGTCGTGGGTTTTGCGCCCATCACAACACAGATATCTGGGGCGACACGGCGCCACAGGACGTGTGCCTCAGTTCCACTTACTGGGTCATGGGCGCTGCCTGGCTGTCCCTTCATATCTGGGAACAGTATCTCTTTACGATGGATGCGGATTTTCTGAAGAAGCAGTATCCCGTAATGGCGGATGCCGCCACCTTTGTCATGGACTTCCTTGTGGAGGACGGGGACTATTTGGTGACCTGCCCCACGCTTTCACCGGAAAACACATATATCCTTCCCAACGGAGAAAAAGGTGTCCTCTGTAAAGGCGCTTCCATGGATAACCAGATCATTACCGAGCTCCTTACTGCCTGCATTTCGGCAGAAAAGATCCTTTCTGAAAGATTCGGTGACATCATGCCGGATATCAAGCCGGGTTCCAAAGAGAATGTGGAGATCCCGCTTTCCGGGGAGACTGCAGAGATCCCGATTTCGGAACGGGCGGAAAAAGTTCTTTTGAAACTCGCTCCGATCAAGGTGGGAAAGCACGGCCAGATCATGGAGTGGAACGAAGACTATGAGGAGGCAGAACCTGGTCATCGCCATATTTCCCAGCTGTTTGCTCTCTATCCCGGATCCCAGATCACAAAAGAGAAAACACCGGAGCTTTTTTCTGCTGCGGAAAAAACACTTGCGCGGCGGCTTTCTTTCGGTGGCGGCCATTCCGGATGGAGCCGGGCCTGGATCATTAATATGTATGCCCGTCTGGGAAAAGGGAATCTTGCGTACGAGAATATAAGAACACTTTTGGAAAAACAGACTCTTCCGAATCTTTTCGACGATCATCCGCCGTTTCAGATCGACGGAAACTTCGGTGCCACAGCCGGTATTGCCGAGATGCTGGTACAGAGCCATGACGGGAAAACCGAACTTCTTCCAGCCCTTCCTGACGCCTTCAAAAAACACGGACGGGTGGAAGGACTTTGCCTTCGCGGCGGAAAGATCCTGAAATGCCTGGAATGGGAAGACGGAAAAATCATCCGAAGTGAGATCTCCGAAAATGTGCAAGATGCATAAAAAACCATTCAGTTCGATTGACTGATATTGTCAAATTGGGTTATACTTTCGAATAGGGGTATTTTAACTTCTATATAAAAATTTGTGAAAGCAAGTGCTTTTCCGCCTTGTAATTTCAGATAGGGGGACATCCATGCCGCCATATATAGCAGTGTTCATTCAGAATATCGGAGACAAAGAAAATCCTTATGTTTTCGCCGGTACTGAAACGAATGGCAAACTGATTTCCGATGTCTTTGATCACGGCATCAATCACCAGTGTGTGACGCAGTCCATTACCATCCAGAGAAGAAGAAAAACGGATCAGGCTTTTTCCAGTATCCTGAAACTGGAAAATATCTCCGCCCGTTTTATCTATACAGATTGCCGTGTTGTATACCGTTGTGATGAATATGATCTGGGCCCGACCTGGTCCCGTTCGCCGATGTCCGGCGTAATGAATTACCGGGAAGAGCGTAAGGCGCATAAGCGCATGGCAGGAAAGATCCTTCTCGGACACGTGCGTTACGAGTGGATCAAGGAAATCGCGTATATTGAGCGTGCTCTTCGTGTCGTATACCGGGATATGGAAGATACGACCTATTTTATTGAAGCCGCTTTCGATCAGGCGGTAGATACATCTGTTCTGGCGAACGATATGCTTCACCGTGCCTGCCGTTATCTTCTGGCTCTTACCGATCAGAAAGATGCGGAGGAGTTGGCATTTTACACCCGCTTCAGTGAAGAAGTGATCCCGCCGACTCCGGGAAAAGATCTCTCGAGAATCATTTTCCCGACAAGCTATATGGCTCCGTTCGGAAAAGAATATCGTCCGCTGATCTATGAGCCGGTTCAGAGAAAATCTTTTGCGGTTCCGATGAATCCGGAAATAGACCGTGTCGTTGGCGCGGCAGATTCGATTGCGGAAAATGCACCTGCCTATCCTACGTCCGGTGATACCGCCGGTGCGGCATATCCGGATCCGCAGGCAGCTTCCGGTTACGGAGTGAATCCTGTACCTCAGGTGAATCCTGCTCCGGCCCCGCAGGCGGTGCCGCAGATGCCTTATAACGGCGGAGCGGTACAGCCGGCTCCCGCATACTCAGATCCGTCCGGTCTTCTTAAGGAGTATGAGGATCTTCTGGCGGCAGGGGTAATCAGTGAAGAGGAATTCAATAAGAGAAAAGAAGCACTTCTTGGAAAAGGTGAGTAAGATGTGGAAGAGATTCATTAGCGGTCTGACCGTTGTTGTAATGTGTACTTTATTATATCTGCCTGTACAGGCCGCCAAAGAGAACACGGCGGTGAAGAAGAATGCGCTGCCAGAAGAAGAGACAGGTACGGTCACGATAGCCGATTATTCTCCGGCGGAAGAAAGATCGACAGTGCTTTTCGCTGATGAGCCGGTATGGGATACGGCCGGCCAGCAGCATCAAGGCAATGTCCTATACATGGACGTGGATAACGAGTCTTTCGTTTCCTATAACCTTCGCGGCCAGTTCGGAACTTTTGAGACAGGTATTGTCGGTGAGAAGAAACTGGCAGCAGATTCTGCGATCTCCGTAGGTATTTTCGGCGACAACATTCTGCTTTATAACGTAAACATCACCGCTTCGACACCGATCCAGACGATCAAACTGGATGTGTCAGGCGTCGGTCTTCTTTCCATTAAGACGACATATGATAAGGTCGGTGGCGATATCCTTCTGGTGGATGGTGTTTTCACCAAGGCGGAACACCCCACAGTATATCCGAACCGTACGGCCCTCTATGATGCCACATTCGCGGATCACGGCGAGATCGCCACAAGCGAGTCCCTCTATTATGATTCTGCATTGAACGTGCATGAGGGTGCGATCGAACTTCTGGCCAACGATTGGGGCGAGTCCTACGTAAACGTGGAACTGAACCGTGAATTCCAGTTTGTTGTGGGTAAGATCATCGCGGTTCCGGAGACCGGAAATGACTATCCGGTTAAAATTGAGATCTTTCTGGATGAGAAACTGGTGTTCCAGCAGGACGGATTTACACATGATTCCCCGGCTGTGCCATTCGAAATCTATGTCAAAGACGGACAGATCCTGCAGATCCTTGCCACGACCGGTCTTTCCAAAGGCGAAGATGGCGGGGAGGCGGCTCCGGGCGCGGTTGTTGCCATTACTGACGCGTATCTAAAGAGACATGAGCATACTCCGGGTGAGTGGACTCAGGAGAGTGAGTCCACCTGCCGTGATCACGGTATCCGTTACATGGTATGTGCAGAATGCGGTGAACGCGTTGTGGACGAAGAACTCCCGCTGAAGGAACATACTCCGAACGGAAAGAAAGAAGTATTTAAGGAGCCTACCTGTACAGAAGAAGGTATTCAGGGCGAAAGATGCAGCATCTGCGGTGCGGAAGTAAATACCGAGCCGATTCCGGTAATTGCCCATGTGCCCGGAGATGAATGGATCGTGATCCGTAAAGCCACCTGTACCGAAGCAGGTGAGGAAGTCAGAAAATGTACTGTCTGCGGAACTCCGGTCTCGAGCCGTCCAATCGAAAAACTGGATCATAACGTCAGTGCCGGATGGAAAGTGATCAAAGAGGCAACCTGTACTTCCGAAGGATTACAGCAGAAGATCTGTGTGGTTTGCAACGAAGTTGTGGAAGAAAAAGTAATCCCGATCCGGGAACACGAATTCACGGACTGGGAAACACTGGAAGGAAACTACTGGTCCACACCTATCGTAAAAGAACGTGTCTGTAAGAACTGTGGTTTTGTTGAGCATGAGGAATATAACGGTACAGCATGGATCCGTCCGGCAGTCATTGTTCTTTGCTCGATCGTAATGATCATCCTGATCCTGAGCCTGCCCTTAAAGAAGACTCCTCATGTGAAGGAATTTGCGCCGGAACTTCTTTCCTACAACAAATCCTACTTCGTGGATCCGAATAAGAACAGAAATGATAACCTCAATGGCGCCAGTGCCAATATGTATGGAGCCGCAAATCCCCAGGATGTCAATTCCACCGACTGGACACCGAATGCTTCCAACCGGACGCAGGTACTGCCGATCGGTCTGGATGAAGCCGTCAACCACGATGACGAAGACTGGGGTCAGGTTCGAAAAATGCTGGATGAATCGGATAAGCTTTCTTCGGATGACGATCAGAAATAAGCTGCTGACAAACAGAAATTAACCGGTCCGGAAAATTACTTAAGCAGATAATTCCCCGTCAGAGGATCTCTTCGGTCATAATCGAAGATTTCTTTGGACGGGGGATTTTTTACGAAGTCCGGACGGGACTTCGGATTCTCCCGAAGATAATAATCCAAAGTCAGTGCTTCCCGTATCTCTTCTTCGTACATGGTGGTCTTTTCTTCGACAAACTCCAAAATGATCTCATAGCGGCGGGAACGGGCCGGAGTGACGGTGAAATAGTCTTTCTCCTTGTAGTACGATGCCAAAGCGCTAAACAGATCAAAAGGCGTATCAAAGGCACGCAGAAGAAGGGGAAGAGTAGTCTCGAACTGGTGCGTGTTGTAGTATAGTTCCACCATTTCTTCCATACGCTTTAAGTGACAGATCTCATCAAACTTGAGCCAGCGTGTGGACAGCACTTCATATGGTGCAGAGTCTTCATAAAGGATCCCGAATTTCCCGCAGTCTTTCGCGATCGGAGTGCCTTTCAATACTTTCAGAAAACCTAACTGCAGCTGCGTCGGATTCATATTGTAGACATCGTTAAAGGAATTCCGGAAACTGCGGAACCCTTCATAGGGAAGTCCGGCGATAAGATCCAGATGCAAATGTAGATTATGCTCTTTTGCCAGATCCTGAACGACTTTGGTGATCTTATGAATCTTAGATGGCCGGGAAATGGAAAGAAGCGTATCCTGA
>CADBGD010000125.1 GCA_902794115.1 Oscillospiraceae bacterium | reverse complement strand
TCTTCGGTCTTTTCAGAAGCCTTCGCCGCAGTCTTCTTCGTACGCTTCGCAGAAGGTTTCTTGGCAGGCTTTTCCTCTGATGCCGGAGCTCCGGAAGACTTCTGCTGCTCAGCAGCAAGAAGGCCGGCCAGTTCACTCTGGCTCATTGCGGATGCCTGATCTGCACTTACGAGATTAAAAGCGACTGCGATTGCAGAAAGATCTTCTTTACTCTTTGAGAAAAAATCATCTTGCGCCACAAATATACCTCACATGGTTTATTGAAATCGGTTCCTTTTCCTCCGCCGGAATATATAAAAATATCCTATAGCGGCCACATCTTATATTCAAATACAATCGTGAAAAATAAAGACACCTCATCTGTATTGCTATTTCCCTCTTCTTCGGAGAAACTATGGAACGCAATACATCTTCAAACTTGAAGACATTATAATTGTTCTTTCATGGAATTGTCAACCAAAGATATCTGCAGCCATCTATCTGTTCCCGTGAAAAAAGGACTGCCCCGTTAAGGACAGTCCCCTCAAGTTTCTTTTTCTCTTTCTTTCCCGTATCGTTCCGGTCTTTCGAAAAAGCGGGAACGGATCAGGTATCGCCGAGTGCCGCAAACTTATCCATCATGCCCAGGGCCTTACCTGTGCCGATGGCCACGCAGCTGACTGTATCTTCTGCTACACATACATCGATACCGATCTTGGTGGCCAGCATACGGTCGAGACCGTAAAGAAGGGCGCCACCGCCGGTCATAACAATACCTCTCTGGGAAATATCCGCCATCAGTTCCGGCGGGGTTCTCTCAAGTACGGAGTGTACCGCGTCGAAGATGGCCGCTACCGGCTCTTCAAGTGCTTCCAGCATTTCTGTGGAAGAAACCGTAACTGTCGCCGGAAGACCGGTGATCAGGTTTCTGCCGCGGACATCCATGGTCATTTCTTCTTCTCTCGGATACGCGCATCCGATGTTGATCTTCAGTTCCTCTGCCGTCTTTTCACCGATCAGGACGTTATGCTTACGGCGGACATGCTTTACGATCGCTTCGTCGAACTTATCGCCGGCGACTTTCAGGGAGAAGTCAACAACAGGCTCACAAAGGGAGATAACGGCGATATCTGTCGTACCACCGCCGATATCCACGATCATGGAACCGCAGGCCTTCGTGATATCGATACCGGCACCGATAGCAGCCGCGATCGGCTCACGGATCAGGAATACATCCTTCGCGCCGGCATGACGGCAGGCATCTTCCACGGCCTTCTGCTCAACCGGAGTAATAACAGATGGTACGCAGACAACGATCGTCGGACGGAAGTATGTCGCACGGATACCCTGACATACACGGCCGATGAAAGCCTTCAGCATAACTTCTGTAACTTTAAAGTCGGAAATAACACCATCTCTCAGCGGACGGATCGCTTCCACGACACCCGGTGTACGGCCAAGCATCAGGCTGGCACTTTCACCTACCGCCAGAACGGTTCCTGTTTTCGTATTTACCGCAACTACAGAGGGTTCCTTAAGAACGACGCCCTTGCCGCGGACATAGATAAGTACACTGCTGGTACCCAGATCAATTCCAATATCTAATCCTACACCCATGATCTACACCTCAAATACTATCGAAAAATACGCTTGCCACGTATTGTTATGCACAATTAAGCACGTTAATGATACAATAAATACGCATATCTTTCAATGTTGCTAGTTTGCATTCATTTTACAAATCAGGTGGGAATTGTGAAGAAGATATTGGCATATTTGTTCATGCTTTGCGGGATCATCGCAATGTATTTCGAAGGGATCATGCCGGATCCCGTGATCACCTCGCTCCGGCTTCTCGGTTATATTTCCATGCCTTTTTTCGCACAGGCCCTGGTCGACGGCTTTTTCCTGACCCGAAACACTTATAAGTATTTTTTCCGGGTGGCCTTTACCACCTATCTTGCCCAGGCTATGGCGCTTCTGTCGTTTCTTCTTTTCGAGTCGCCCCAGCCACGCAGGTTTAATATCGGATTTACCTGGCTGATCACCTTTATTCTCCTTTTCGGGCTGGAACTTCTGGTCTCCCTTCCTAGGGACCGGATCGCCTCTTTGAATCTTCTTTCTCCGAATCAGACCACAAACTCTACAAGATTTGACGTGGTCATGGATTCGGGGGCGGCCAACCACCTCCCCAAAGGCATGAAGGTGCCTTCCTGGCCCCGCTCGACACTTCATGGACTTGCGATCCTTCTGTTTGCCGTCTGCATGACCCTGATCACCTTTCTTCCGCTGACCATGTCCCTCATGTCCATTATGACGGTCCTGATCTTTTATTTTCTGCACCGGTGGAAGATCGATTCCCGGATATTCGTGGTCACGATCTTCTACAGTGCCTTTGCCGCATGCTACACATATCTTTATTTCCGCATGACCGGCATCATTTCCTGGGAAGGGATCTCGCTTCTGGGCTTTCTTCTCTGTCTTTTGATTCCCGAAAAAAAGAGAAAGAAACCGGCGATGTTTTACCGTTCACTGTATCTCGTCTATCCGGTCTGCATTTTCCTTTGCGCTTTTGCCGCCTCGCTTTTCTGATACGCAAAAAAGGACGGCGTTACTTCGCCGTCCCTGCATTGATTGCTCTTTGCACTTCCCACTGCCGGATATCGGCAAGTGCTTTTTCCATATTGATCTTCGAGTCCCAGATCGCTTCATTTGAAGAAAAGCCATTATCATCGATTTCACGTATCTGCCGTGCAATGTGCTGCATGCCCACAGCAAGGCCTGTCAATTCCCCCTCCAGTCTCTTCATTTCCGCAATTTCCGAATACATGAGGTAGTCCTCTTCATCTTTCATTTTGTACCGCTCATATTTTTTCAAAGTAACTTTGTACTGTCTCTCAATTTCCAGCCCCCGGGTAAGCAGCTGCTGACGCTCCTGTTTGATGGGGCTGACAGCCTGGAAAAAGGTTTCATATTCAGGGATCATGGTCTGGAAAAGCTCAAAGTATGTACGGTCTTCCGCATCGCAGGAAGCAATGGCTTCCTCGACACGGGCCTTCAAAGTCGGGATATGTACTTTCTGCATGACATCCGCCGCCACTTCATTGGGAATACTCGTCCACTTTGCCGCACAAAGGACACGTCCGCGATGCGCCACAAAGTTTTTCGGATCCGACTTCAGGATGTAGGCATAGATTCCGTCCGCTTTAATGAACTGCTTCTCGGAAAGGGCTTCCGTGGCTTCTAAAAGAGCATTCTCGTCCCGTACAAAATCAAAGTCGAACGTCACCCCGCAAAACGGGCATTCATACAACTGACGGTCCATATTGATGATCAGTTCTCCGCCACAGGAAGTACATGACATGGAAGA
The DNA here is from genome assembly GCA_902794115.1 of Oscillospiraceae bacterium. Taxonomy (GTDB): domain Bacteria; phylum Bacillota; class Clostridia; order Saccharofermentanales; family Saccharofermentanaceae; genus Scatonaster. Next base: position 5,293 of record CADBGD010000125.1, on the reverse strand, counting down.
TACCAGGGAGACCAGAACCGAAGTCTCATCTGTAGCTGGTTCTTCCTTCTGCTTCTGAAGGGTGGTCCGCGTGGGATCCATCATTGACAGATGAACATAAAGATCGGAAAAACTCTTGTCGAACTTTTTCCTTTTTTCACGATCATGCAGTGCCGCCTGGGATCTGGCCAGCATCCGTAAACGATGCAGCTGGGCAAAATACGCTTTTCCATCCGGCTCGACTTTTTTCTCCGCCTGTATCAGGGAGTATAAGGAGATCTGCATGACTCTCTCTGCCTTACGTAATTCCTCCGGACGGTTTATTCCACTCTCGGAAAGAATCTTTCCGCGGATCGCAAGAAAATTATCCGGCTCCTTTTTCAGAATGAACTCGTACTTTTCGATCGCCGAATCGAACTGCAGCATCTTCTGGGACATAGCCGCCTGTTCCAGAATATCTCTGGATCGGAAATACTCATAATCGAAAAAGATACTGCAATACGGACATTCGTACTGTTTCCGTTCGTTATGAACGGTCAGGGCGCCGCCACAGGTCGTACACAAGTGCTTTTTAATCAGTGTCATGATCCGGTCCCTCCATGAAAAGCAATCGGAACTTATTTGGAATTGGCCTTCTTCGCATCCTCGTATTCGTCTTCCGGAACGAACAGACTGTACCCAAACGAATTCAGGTTGGTCAGATCCAGCGCATGCTCTTTATTGTTGGTGCAGAAGAATCCGATATACGGAGTCACCACAGTGTCCGTAAGGTCGTTCTTTCCGTCCACATAGCGCTTCTCGTTATGCAGAACGAGAACAACAAGGTTTGCCATCTTGTAGTGTTTGTTCCGGTCTGCCAGGTCCTGTATCTCCTCTTCAGTAAGACCATACTCGCTGAGATCATTTACGATATAGTCCAGCGCCTCATCTCCGATATACAGCTCGTATTTGCCTTCGTAGTAGTAGTCGTCGAGCTCTTCGAAATCACGATAATACTTGAATTTCTTGGAAGAAACGAATTCCAGACAGGTATCTTCCTGAATATCGATCCATGTGTTGTCCGTCACATACTCTTCGATTTCTTCCGGAGTATCGATCCGGTTAAAGATCTTGAACGAGTATTTGAAATTTCCGTTTAAGATCGCATAAGCGAAGAAAGCGGTAAGGAGGGCGGAAACAACGATTCCCGCAATGGCCAGGCCTTTTCCTTTCTCCCCGTGTTTCGAGGCCAGGATCAAACCGATGATGGAAAGGGCCAGTCCGGCCACCGCTGTCATGCCGCAGCAGAAGATCGATACCATGGATATGATAAAGCCAATGATGCAAAGTACATTGGTCGGCTTGTAGTTGGAGGTATACCCGCCTGCGTATGCCGTCTGGATCGGGATCGGAGAGGTGCCGAATGTGGAACCGGGATTCTCCTGGGGGATCGCCGAATAACCCGGCATATACGGAGATGGATTCTGTACCGGGATCGGCGATGGCGCCGGAGCCGGGTTGGATGACGGAGTCGGTATCGGCGTGGGGGCAGGAACCGGATCTTGTGCCGGAAACGAAGCAGGTTCAGGTGCATTTCCCGTCGAAGAAACGGGCGGCGTATCCAGCGGTGCGCCGCACCAGATACAGAATTTTGTGCTATCCAAATTCTCATTACCGCAAATCGGGCATTTCATATAGTTTTCTCCTCTTTTTCCGTTTTCGGAAGCAAATTGTTCCGAAAAATTTATCTCTAGTCTATATACTAGAGCTTTTTCCGAATGCCAGCAAGGAGAAAAGGTGCAGAATATATAGAAGAAAAACCGTTCTTACTGCGAAAAAATCTGCTATAATGTTTGTTTGTAAGTTTTCTATATATAAAGAGAGGTAACAACATGGCCTATTCAACTGATGTCGATCGTAAATGGCAAAAGAAGTGGGAAGAAACCAAGCTTTACAAATATGACCCGAATAAGAAGGGTGAAAAACTATATGTACTGGAGATGTTCTCCTATCCGTCCGCGGCAAACCTGCACCTCGGTCACTGGTACAACTATTCTCTTACGGACTCCTGGTCCCGTATGAAGAGAATGCAGGGCTACAACGTATTCCATCCGATGGGATTTGACTCCTTTGGTCTTCCGGCGGAGAACTACGCCATCAAGACCGGTATCCATCCGAAGGATTCCACTCTTCACAATATCGAGATCATGGAACAGCAGCTCAAGAACATGGGCGCGACCTATGACTGGGATTATGAGATCGCAACCTGCAAGCCGGAATACTACAAGTGGAACCAGTGGATCTTCTTAAGACTTCTGGAAAAGGGTCTGGCCTACAGAAAAAATGCACCGGTAAACTGGTGTCCGCAGTGTAATACGGTACTTGCCAACGAGCAGGTCATCGACGGCGCCTGCGAGCGCTGCCACACTGAGGTAGAGCACAAGAACATGACACAGTGGTTCTTTAAGATCACTGCCTATGCCCAGGAGCTCCTCGACTGCCTCCCGCAGCTGGACTGGCCGGAAAAGACCAAGAAGATCCAGACCAACTGGATCGGCAGATCTGAAGGTACACAGATCTCCTTCCTCTGCGAAAAGAACGGCGAGCGCCTGAAGGATGAGGATGGTTCCGATCTGAAGCTTTCCGTATTCACAACACGTGCCGATACCCTGATGGGTGTTTCCTATGTGGTTGTTGCTCCGGAGTCTCCGCTTTGCACACTTCTGACCACAGATGAGTGCCGTGAGAAAGTGGAAGAGTATCAGGCTTTCACCAAAAAGGCATCCGATATCGAGAGAATGTCCACCACCAGTGAGAAGACAGGTGTATTTACCGGGTCCTACGCGATCCATCCGATCACCGGAAAGAAAGTTCCGATCTGGGCATCTGATTACGTTATCGCAACATACGGTACCGGTGTGGTTATGGCCGTTCCGGCACACGATGAAAGAGACTATGAGTTTGCCAAGAAGTTCGATCTCCCGATCCAGAGAGTCATTGCTTCCAAGCCGGATGCGGAGGATGAACTTCCGTTCATTGAAAAAGGTGTACTGGTTAACTCCGGTGAATTTGACGGTCTGAACTTCAAGACCGCCATCGACGCCATCATCGAAAAACTGCAGCCTCAGGGCATGGCAGAAAGAAAGATCAACTACCGTCTCCAAAGATCAACTACCGTCTCCGTGACTGGCTGATCTCCCGTCAGCGTTACTGGGGTACACCGATCCCGGTCGTTCACTGCGAAAAGTGCGGTGTGGTTCCGGTACCGGACGATCAGCTGCCGGTACTTCTCCCCTACGACGTGGAATTCCGTCCGGATGGTGAGTCTCCGCTTGCAAAGTGCGCAGAGTTCATGAATACGACCTGTCCGAAGTGCGGCGCGCCGGCCAAGCGTGATCCGGATACCATGGATACCTTCGTTGACTCTTCCTGGTATCAGCTCCGTTACCCGGATAACAAGAACGATAAGGAACCTTTCAACAGAGAGCTCATCGATAAGATGTGCCCGGTCGATAAGTACGTCGGCGGTCCGGAACATGCAGCCATGCATCTTCTCTACACCCGTTTCTTCTGTAAGGCACTCCGTGATATGGGTTACCTGGATTTCGACGAGCCTTTCACTTCTCTGGTTCACCAGGGCATTATCCTTGGACCGGACGGAAACAGAATGAGTAAGTCCAGAGGTAACACCGTTGCTCCGGATCCGTACATCCAGAAGTATGGTTCCGACGTATTCAGAACCTATCTCGCATTCGGTTTTGCCTATACTGACGGCGGTCCGTGGAGCGAAAGCGGTCTTCAGGCCATCGTGAAGTTCACCGGCCGTATCGACCGTCTCGTGGAAGATGTTTGCGGAATCGCAAAAGGGCAGGCTCTGCCGACAGACCTCAGCGAAGATGATAAGGCTCTCCTGTACAGCCTGAACTACACCATCAAGGCAGTTACCACCGATACTGAAAGATTCCAGTTCAACACTTCCATCGCCCGTCTGATGGAGCTTCTGAACGCAATCGGAAAATATCAGGGTTCCGCCAACAAGAACGATGCGATCTTAAGATCGACAGTGGAGACTTTCCTCCTTCTGTATGCACCGTATGCCCCGCACTTCACTGAAGAACTGTGGGAAAGAATGGGTAATGAATACTCGATCTTCAACCAGGAGTGGCCGAAATGCGATGAGAGCAAACTCGTAAAAGACACCATCGAGATCGCCGTGCAGATCAACGGTCAGGTCAAGTTCCGTGTCAACATCGCTCCGGATGCCACACAGGAAGATGTGGAAAAGACCGTCAAGGAAGACAGTCACTTCGAAAGTGCTCTCGCCGGTAGAAATATCGTAAAGTTCATTTACGTTAAGGGAAGACTGGCTAACATCGTGGCAAAATAAGTCTTTCGGATCAAAAGAAAAACTTTACAAAAAGGATGTTCTCCTATCGGGAACATCCTTTTTTATGTTGAGAAACCGATTGTACCCTGCTATACTAAATGTACACACGTAAGTACACACAAAGGAGGCGATCTGATGATCACAACAAAAGTGTTTCAGAATGGAAACAGTCAGGCTATACGCATTCCTCAAGAATATCGGACTGATAAAAAAGACTACTGTATTACGAAGATCGGAGATATCTTTATCGCCTGTCCCGCAGATGATCCCTGGGCGCCGACACGTGAAGTACTGGGTACGTTTTCCCCTGATTTCATGATTTTCCGTGACCAGCCGGATTACGAAAAAGAACAGCGGGAGGAACTATGAAGTATCTTTTAGATACCAATATCTGCATATATCTTCTTAAGGATACCTACCCGGCTATAAAGGAAAAGCTCTTTTTCCTCTCCCCGTCTTCCGTGTATCTTTCTTCTGTCACCGTATATGAACTGGAATATGGCGCTTCTAAAAGTCAATGGAGTGAAAAGACCAGACTACAGCTGGCCATGTTTTTCGCGCCCTTCACGATCCTTCCTTTTGATACAGAGGATGCAGTCACAGCAGGAAAAATACGTAGTGACCTTGAAAAGAAAGGAACTCCCATCGGGCCCTATGATCTTCAGATCGCGGCACAAGGAGTGTCACGGAACTTAACTGTGGTCACCCATAACACAGATGAATTCAGCGGGGTGGAAAATCTCCGGATCGACGACTGGACAAAGGAATAAACTTACCGTGCCTGGTCCGCTTCCGGCCTGCTTTATTCATCTCCTTCTCCGTCCCACTCCATGAGTACAAATCCTTTCCGTTCTTCTACCCATCGATATACATGACTCCATATTTTCCATCTGATTCGAAATTGCTGCTGTCATTCAGTTCCTTATGGATCCACAAAGAAACAAATAT
>CADBGD010000124.1 GCA_902794115.1 Oscillospiraceae bacterium | reverse complement strand
GGCAGACAAATCAAGATAATGTCACTGAGCACGTCTGCTTTTGATTGGATATAGACGCAGCGGCTGACAAATTGAGATAATGTCACTGAGTACGTCTACTTTTGATTGAATATAGACGCAATGGCTGACAAATTGAGCAAGTGAACAATAATTGGGCCGCCTCAAATTGAGACGGCCCTTTGATTATCGCAATCAGTTTTTGTATCAGTTTCAGTTTCAGTATCAGATCAGTCTGAAAAAATCACTGTGCCTGAACGGCAGTCATGGCGACTGTGTTGACAATATCTTCCACGGAGCAGCCGCGGGAGAGGTCATTACAGGGTTTTGCCAGTCCCTGAAGAACAGCGAAACACTCGGCGCCACCGATTCTCTGGGTGATCTTATAGCCGATATTTCCTGCCTGCAGATCCGGGAAGATCAGGACATTTGCGCGGCCGGCAACAGGACTTCCCGGTGCCTTGGAAGCGCCGATCTCCGGTACCAGAGCGGCATCAAACTGCATCTCGCCATCCAGAAGAAGATCCGGGGCCAGTTCATGAGCCAGCTTTGTGGCTTCCTGCATCTTGGTGACCAGTTCATGCTTGGCGCTGCCCTTGGTGGAGAAGGAAAGGAGAGCGACACGCGGTTCTTCGATGCCGCAGAGGACCTTGGCGGTCTCGGCAGCGGATACGGCGATCTGTGCCACTTCCGGTGCGGTCGGGCAAGGATTAACGACGCAGTCGGCATAGACCAGAAGGCCGTCTTCGCCCAGGGACTTGTTCGGGCATTCCATCAGGAAGCTGCTGGATACGATGGACATACCCGGCTTTGCTTTGATGATCTGCAGTGCCGGACGAAGCATATCGCCGGTGGTGTGCAGTGCGCCGGAAACCAGTCCGTCGGCATCGCCGAGTTTTACCATCATAACGGCAAAATACATCGGATCCGATACCAGTTTTTTCGCATCTTCCTCTGTGACACCCTTGGCTTTTCTCAGCTCGAAAAGCGCCTGGGCATATTCATCGAATTTCGCACTTTCAACAGGGTTGATGATCTCGATCCCCGAGATGTCTGCGCCCTGCTCCGAAGCCACTTTTCTGACCGACTCCGGGTCACCGATCAGGATCGGGGTAGCCAATCCTTCTTTCTTAATGATCTCTGCGGCCTTTACGGTACGCGGCTCGTCGCCTTCCGGAAGCACGATGTTCTTTACATTTGCTTTTGCCTTGGCACGGATCTTTTCAATCAGACTCATACAGATTTCCTCGCTTTCGTATATTGGCTTACTTGGCTCTCATATTTTGACTTACTTGATTACTCGATCGGAATTACTCGATCGGAATCAGAATTCCACACCTTCGAAACCCTGCCATACATCCTTGCCGGAGTAGGTCTGGGCTGTGATCTTGCCCTGCATGACTTTGAGGGCCGGAAGCGCCAGAGCCTCCTGCTCCATTTCACCCGGGTAGATGCTGATCGGCGCGATCCATCCGCAGCGCTTCTCGATGGTCTCTTTTACATCAGGGAAACGCAGGAGACCGCCGGTCAGAAGAATGCCGTCCACTTTACCGCAGAGCACGCAGCTCATCTCGCCGATCATCTTGCAGATCTGGTACAGCATGGTGTTCCATACAAGGGATGCCTTCTTATCGCCCTTGTCCACCATCTCATGGATGGTGTCGGCGTTGGCGGTACCGAACAGATCAACAAATCCGCCGGCACGGGAGCAGCGGAGACGTACATCGGCGACGGAGTGGGCTTCGATATAATCCAGAAGCGCCAGTACCGGAACGCTGCCGATTCTTGTCGGGGTAAAAGCACCTTCGCCGTCAGCACCCATGTTGCCGTCCACCATCTTACCGTGGTCGTGGGCACTGACTGTGATGCCGCCGTCGATATGGGCCACAACGAAGTTGCAGTCTTCGTACTTTTTGTTCATGACTTTTTCCGCATGGTACTCCGCTACGGCCTTCTGGTTGAGAACGTGGGAGTGGGAAACACGGTAGATGCCGCGGATACCGGTCAGACGGGCATAATCGCAATACTCGTCCACATTGGTCGGATTCAAAGTAAAGGCCGGCTTATTGAATTCCTGGGCAAACTTCCAGGCCAGCATAACGCCCAGCTTGGCCGGGTGCTCGCTGCCACCTACGGCTGCGACTGTATCGTCAAAAAGCTTCTGGTCGATCTTCGTGATACCGCCTGGCTGCGTGTGGGCCGAACCGCCACGGCCGACGAATACATCGATTGCACTGGCTTCGTAGCCTTCGCGCTTCAACATATCCAGAATGACCTGATAACGGAAAGGCATCTGGTCGTTTACGTGGGGAAACTTCAAAAGTTCATCCGCATCGTGGAACAGGCTTTCCTCGAAAAGGCAGGTCTCATTTTCAAACAGGCTGACCTTGGTGGAGGTGGAGCCCGGGTTGATGATCAGCAATTTAAACTTTTTCTCTTCGTTGCTCATAGATTTGTCCTCATTACTATTCGATTTACACAAGTGGTATTGTAACACCCGCGGCCCTCGGGTTACAAGGCGGAAAGCCCCTTCCCACAGCAGAAAAGGACGGTGTTTTCTGGCGGTTTTCTGACGAGTTGTCATCGGCATGGGTGCATCCTTGGAGACGATAGAAGAACCTGGCGGAAAATGCTAAAATATCCACATGGAACATTTTGAAGAAAAAGAACTGGATCGGATATTGCGTCTTTCCGGGCTGTCTCTTTCAGAAGAAGAGAGAGAGCTCCTTTTTTCCGACCTCTCCCGGATCGTGCCGTATATTGAGCGGATCACGGAATTTGCAGAGAAAGCGGAGCCGGAGGATAAAGATCCGGAATCGTCGGGAAATGCACTGCTTCGGGAAGATGTGGAAGAAGAATGCATCCTTTCAGAAGCGATCCTTCAGAATGCCCCCGCCCGTCTTGACAGTACATTTACTGTACCCAGGACAGTAGAGTGAGGTGCGGCCTGTGAAACGAGAGGAGATCTTTTCTTTTTCTGCTTTTGAACTTGCCCGAAAGATCCGGGAAAAACAGATCCGTGCGCAGGAAGCGGTAGAGGCTGTTTTTCAAAACATAGATGAGCATGAATCTAATATCCACGCCTATATTTCACTGGATAGAGAAGCTGCCATGAACGAGGCGCGGCACTGCGATGAACTGGTGCAAAAAGGCGGTGAACTTCCGCCGCTTCTCGGCGTGCCCATGGCGGTAAAAGATAACCTTCTTCTGAAGGGAAGAAAGGCCACCTGCGGTTCCCGTATGCTGGAAAACTATATTCCGCCTTTTACGGCGACCTGCGTACAGAAACTTCAGGATGCAGGCGCCATTCTCATCGGCAAGACGAATATGGATGAATTCGGCATGGGGATCTCCACCGAGCATTCTTTTTTCGGTCCGACGAGAAATCCACTGGATCCTGCCCGTGTTCCCGGAGGGTCTTCCGGCGGATCGGCAGCCTCAGTTTCCGGAAACATGGCTTTTGCCGCACTGGGTACTGATACAGGCGGATCGGTACGCCAGCCGGCAGCCTATTGCGGCCTGGTGGGCCTTCGTCCCACCTATGGAACCGTGTCCCGGCACGGGCTGGTGGCCTTTGCCTCGTCAATGGACATCGCCGGACCCCTGACACGCGGAACACGCGATGCGGCGGGGATCTGTAACATTGTTACCGGAGCGGATCCGAAAGATCAGACCTCTATTTCGGGTCCGAAAATCGATATTTCTTCTTTGGAACAGGCAACTGTCAAAGGGATGCGGATCGGGATCCCCAGGGAGCTTTCCGGGGAGTCGGAAAGTAGAGATGGGTTTTCTTTGGCTGTCTCCGAGGAAGTGAAAGCTTCTCTGGAAGATGCGGTCCGGATCTTAGAAGAAGAAGGAGCACAGGTCGAGTTTTTCGACATGCCGATCCTTTCTTATGCGGTGGAAATGTACTATATCCTGTCATCTGCCGAAGCCTCTTCCAATCTTTCCCGCTTTGACGGTATCCGATACGGCTACCGGGATCCGGACGCCAAAGATCTGGCCTCTCTTTACACCGGGACCAGAAGTACCGGATTCGGACTTGAGGTCAAACGGCGGATCCTTATGGGCAACTATGTGCTCTCCACAGAGCATTTCGATGACTGTTACCGCCGGGCGGAAAGTGCCAGAAAGAAACTTTGCCGTTCCTTTGATGAGGCTTTTTCAAGATACGATGTGCTTCTTTCTCCCACGGCCCCGCAGGTTGCGCCGCTTCTGGGAGAAAGCGGAAAAGATGCGCTCCAAAACTACATATCCGACCTCTTTACGGTGCCGGCAAGTCTGGCCGGGATCCCGGCAGTTTCCGTACCCTTTGGAAAGACTTCTCTTCCTGTGGGCCTTCAGTTTACAGGTCCCCGCTTTGGAGAACAGGCCATCCTGACCGCAGCGCGTTTCCTGGAGATCCATCAGGAGGAAAGGAAAGAAAAAGAAGCGAAGGGAGGGACGGAAAATGCATGAATTTGAAACTGTCGTGGGACTGGAAGTCCATGTGGAATTAAAGACCCGCTCGAAGATCTTCTGCTCCTGCCCGACCGCTTTTGGAGGAGATCCCAATGCACATATCTGCGAAGTTTGCGCAGGCCTTCCGGGCGCCCTTCCCAGACTGAATAAAAAGGTGGTCGAGTATGCGGTCAGAACCGCGCTGGCGCTTAATTGCGAGATTACGGAGAAGACTCGTTTTGACCGGAAAAACTACTTTTATCCGGATCTTCCGAAGGGATATCAGATCTCCCAGCTTTATGCGCCGGTAGGAAGAAACGGATCGATGAAGATCGATCCTTCTTCGGAAAAGGTCATCCGGATCCATGAACTGCACATGGAAGACGATGCGGGAAAGCTGATTCATGACGGAGAAAGAAACCTGACCCGGATCGACTTTTCCCGCTGCGGTGTTCCGCTTTTGGAGATCGTGACCGAGCCGGATTTCCGCACTGCCGATGAGGTGACAGCTTTTTTGACTACGCTGCGCACCATGCTGAAGGCTATAGGTGTTTCGGATTGTAAGATGCAGGAAGGTTCTCTTCGCGCAGATGTGAACCTGTCTGTGCGGCCCGTCGGTGAGAAAAAGCTGGGAACGAGGACCGAAATGAAGAATCTGTCGTCTTTCCGGGCGGTCAGTAAAGCCATTGAATACGAGTCTTTGCGGCAGTGGAACGTACTCTCGGAAGGGGGAGAGGTCCATCAGGAGACCCGCCGATGGGATGAAGAAAAAGAAGCTTCTTTTTCCATGAGAAAAAAAGAAGAAGCAGCAGAATATAAGTATTTCCCGGAACCGGATCTTCCGGTCATCTATTTGCCGGATGACGTGGTCGAAGCTTTCCGGAAAACTCTTCCCGAACTTCCTGCATCGAAGTTTCAGCGCTATGTGGAAGAATGGAAGATCCCCGCTTACGATGCCGGTATTTTGACTTCGGAAAAAGCACTGTCGGATCTTTTCGAGCGGACAGTGGAGGTCTGCGGAGATGCCAAAGAAGCATCGAACTGGATCATGGGCGAACTCATGAAACTTCTGAATGAGAATGGGATCCTTTCCGAGGATCTTTCCATCCGGGGCGCTTCTCTGGGAGAGATCATCTGCCTTATTAAGGACGGGCGCATTTCCCGTGCATCCGGAAAAGAAATCCTGAAGGCCGCGCTTTTAGAAAATGCGATCCCGGAGGAATATGCGGATGAAAAGGGATTGTGGCTGATCACAGACCGGGCGGAGCTGGAGGAGATCCTGAAAAAAGTCATCGAGGAAAACCCGAAAGCCGTAGGAGAATACCGGGATGGAAAAACGAAGAATTTCCAGTTCCTTCTGGGACAGGCCATGCGGGCCACGAAAGGCAAGGCGGACCCGGGTCTTTTGACGGAAATTTTGCGCGCTCTTCTGGTATAATAAGGGCAATATCACCGACAGAATTTAAGAAGACTATGGAAGAGAAAGAACGCAGTTTTTACGATAGAATCAAGGACGTGGTCAACGCCTATATGTTCCACGATCCCAATGCCCAGGCGGCCACGGCGTATGACCGGGAACGTAGACGGAATACTGTGGATGAGAAATCCCTTTCTATGTACCGGGAATCGGCAGAAGCCGGGCATCCTTTTTCCTGCTTTAGTCTGGGCCGGTGTTATGAAAACGGTATCGGTGTGGAAAAAGACCTGGAAAAGGCCTATGAATGGTACAGAAAAGCCGCCACAGGCGGAGATGTGAATGCTTGGCTTGCGCTGGGAAAGATGTTTGACACCGGCACCTATGTGGACAGAGACCCTAAAGAAGCCGCCATGTGGCTGGAGCGGGCCGCCGCCAAAGAGCACCCGGTCGCCATGGTGGGACTGGGTCAGAAATATGCCCGGGGCGATGGCGTTGAAAAAGACCAGAAGCGGGCGTATGAACTTTTTTCCAAAGCATACGAAAAGGATAAACGGTTCGGAAGCTATATCCTGGGCGAAGCCATCGGCGACGGGATCGGCTGCGAGAAGAATTATGAAAAAGCCCTGGAACTGTTCCGGGAATCCCATGAGAATCATTTCCCCCAGGGAACCTTTAACTACGGCATGATGCTGGAGATGGGCCTGGGCTGTGAAAAAGATGAGAAACAGGGCTTTGCCTTGATCAAGCAAGCGGCCGATGA
>CADBGD010000123.1 GCA_902794115.1 Oscillospiraceae bacterium | reverse complement strand
CTGGCACGTATACGGGGTATCACTGACACGTTTGTCACCGATATTGTTGGAATGGTTTAACACCAGACTGAAGATGAAGAATCCGATGGAGAAGCCCCAGATGCCTCCCATAATCAGAGCAAACAGAATTACAAATACAACACCCATATAAAATCACCCCTGTCTCTTTTTCGTGAATCGGAAAGTATCCGTCGATTGGGTCAGCTTGATCTGCTTGTCGACTTTCTTATAGAAGTAGAGACCGATCAGGAAGAAAACCAGGTTTATGAAAATCGCCGGCATGATCGTTGGGATTAGGGAGCTGAGAGCGGCGGCAATACCCATTCCGCCCATTCCACCGAATCCTGCGGAAAAGAAGAATCCGATGATAAAATAGATGATCGAGGCAAAGAACGTGATTCCGCCGCCCACAAGACCTACCAGTGACCAGAACTTTTTCTTGCTCCAGGGAAGACCGCAGACGATCTTGCCGGTATCTCCATTTACCAGAATGGTATGCGGCTTGCCTTCAAACTGTACAGTGACGAACCAGGCAGGAAGAAGTGCGGAAGTCATGTTCTTATCGATGAGTGTGGCGGAACGGCCATCTAAGACGCGGCAGCCATGTGCACGGATGTCTTTGCTCATGGTGGCGCGCAATACCGCCGAGGCGCGGGCATCTGCGGTTTTGCGGAGCTCTCCGTAGGTCATATCGGACATATCCGAGTAGAAGCCCAGCAGGTATTCCTCATCGAAATGCTTCAGCTTTCGAAGATCGTAAGGAGCCAGACGGGCGCTGCTTTCATCGCTTAATTCCATGGAGGATTCTACCAGAAGGTTATTCAGTTTGATCCTTCCGGCGCGGGCATAGTAGTAAGTCGAGGAATTCTCCCCGCTTCCGACTTCACCGCGGTATATGTCGGACTCGGCATGATACACGTTGACCAGCCAGTAGGGAATATAGATGCCATGGACCGATTCCGGCTGAAGATTCCGGAACTCCTGCGGAATAAAGGTGCCTCTTTTGAAACGCTGCCGGATGATCTCGGTTGCCTGCTCCCGCCCGAACTGAAAAGGCAGGATGAAGTCCGGACGCATGGTCTGGCTGATGCGGCTGAAAATAACACTCGGGCTGCCGCAGTAGATACAGGTCGTGGAGACTTCCTGTCCGGAGATCACGATCTCGCCGCCGCAGGAACTGCAGGTGTAGACGTTGCAGTTCATGAATTCCTTTACGGCTTCATTTTCGTTTAAGGCAAATTCCTTATCGTATGCCTCGATCTGTTCCGGGAAAAAAGCACTGCCGCAGGCGTCACAGACGACACGGCGGGTGAGTGGATCATAAACCAGCGGGTATCCGCAATTACTACATAATGTGGCCATAGATGCTATCCTTCCTTTTCAACTGTCAATGATTATTATAATATAGAAAAAACTATCTTTATATGGTTATTTGGGGAATGCTATAATCAATTTAGATGCAGGAAAAAGAGGGTTAGCCTGCATTTTTATAGAGATATGAGGGTTTTCGGAATGAAATCCGGAAAAGAAAGAACGAGGGGAAATCATGAGGTTAGCAAGCTTAAACTGTCCGAACTGCAATGCACCGCTTCGGGAAGAAAATGAAAAATTCATCTGCAGTGCGTGCGGCAGTGCATTTACATTAGATTACGACGAATCCGATGTGGAGCATGAGAGACTCCGTACAGAAGCCGAGAAAGAGCGGATCAAGACACAGCGCGAGATCGAGCTTGCGGCAACGAAGATCCAGCTGGAAGAAGAGGCGAAAGCCAGACAGCTTCAGCGCGCCAGAGAAGAGCGCTCTGCGATGGTGAAAAGCGGAATGAAGAAAATGCTGATTTATCCCGTGGTCCTGATGGTCATCGCAAGCTCACTGACATTTTTAGGGATCTTTATCATCAGTCACCGAGTCATGAAGAGTTCACGGAGCAATTCGGGCAGAAATGCGGTTTCTACAACTACGGCTGCCCGAAGAGCCATAACCGGAGATGACATCCTGGCGGATACGTCTTTTACGGAAAATGCACTGGCATCCGGTCTGTCTTTTGCCAAGACTTCCCATAGCGAGAATGTGTTCGACTGGAATCTGAGGGCGGAACTGGATCTGAATTCTGTGCCGGAAGCAAAGATTAGCGGGGAGCCGAAGCTTCTGAATGTGTATTTTGTGGATAATGGCGCCACCAACTTCTTCATCATGGTCTACGAACTGAACTTTACCTATGTTGATGCGGATATCGACCGGACCACCACCGTGTATTATGCGGATTATCTTTCCAATATAACTTGCTCGGATGCCGGAAAAATACAGAGCGACTTTAATATCAGACGCGCTCATGGTGCCTCCATTGATGTCAATTTTGATGCGTACTACGATAAAGACCAGCTTTACCGGGAGACCGTAATGGGAAGGGGCGGAGAGGTCACGGATCTGACATCGGATCTGGTGAAGGAATCGGAGGCATAATATGAAACTGAAAAGCCTGAATTGTAAAAACTGCGGAAGCCCGATGCGCGAAATAAACGGGATGCTGCATTGCGACATGTGCGGAAGTGACTTTTCCATGGAAGAGAGCCAGGAAGCGAAAACCATTGACCACATGCAGCAGTCGGTGGAAAAAGAGCGGGCAAGTATCGAAACAGATAAGCAGTCGCTGGAAAAGTTTCAGATGATAAAGGAGCAGGCCCAGCTGGAAAAGGAAGCGAGAAACAAAGCTTTTTTGCAGAAGGTCAGAAAAGAGGCCAGCCGGAAAGCGGTGGTGCATACGGCGATCGCCCTGGCTGTCTCTTTTGCGGTGATCGGACTCTTCGTTTTCCTTGTGGCCAATAAAGACAGTAAGAAAAAACCGAAGGCTACGACCACGACTACTGTGGCGAAGAATTATCGGGTGACACCGTCCGAACTGAAAGAAGATCCCGCTTTTATCCGTGAACTGGCAGTCAAGGCGAGTAATTTCGAAAAAGAAGGACGCAAAGGAGCTGTGCTGGAGTCGACTTCCGACACGCTTTATATCTGGAACCTGAACGGCGATCCGTATGTTATGGAATATTTTCTTCTGACCCGTGACGATGGAAACTACCTTTATATGCTCATGGGAATTCCCATGGTCGGTGACGATAACGGCGATCCCGACTCTGAGCTGATCGAGCGGGAAGTCTACGAGATGGTCTATATCGAGGATGTGCTCATTGGTTCGGATGGAAAGATCACATATTACAATGATCAGCTCCGCGGGGAAGGCTCCTCAGAATATAACTTCCTGTGGCATGCGGATTTTGATAAAGACAAGCTGATCGAAGATGTGATCGGATCGAAAGAAAAGGATCCGGAAAAGCCGTACACGCTCCACCGATTCTCGGCATAAAGAAGCTGTGCTATGGTGGGTGCTCTGCTAAGTGCTCTGCAAAAGTGGTAGTTTGTAGAGCGGAATGCAGAGCAGAGGTGTTTGCTCTACCAAGTGCTCTGCGAAAGTGGTAGTTTGTAGAGCGGTATGCAGAGCAGAGGTGTTTGCTCTACCAAGTGCTCTGCGAGAGTGGTAGTTTGTAGAGCGGAATGCAGAGCATAAGGTGTTGAGCCGATAAAAAAGCGTCCTCATTATGAGGACGCTTTTTGCATCTAAGTTTTCTAGCAATCAGTTGAATTCGTCGAAGTCGCTGAAGTCGTCATTACTTTTGTTTTCCCACAGCGGGCGGGTGGCGGTAGGTGCCTCGTAGATCTCCTCCGGTGTATTCGGGAGAGGCGGAAGTCCGGCGTTCCCGGATCCGTTATCTCCGCCAAAAGCACTGCCTGCGGTGCCGTTTCCGGATGTGGATCCGGCGGCGTTCTCCAAAGGAAGGGCGGAAGTGTCCGGTGTGGCAGATGTAGCCGGTATAGACGATGACGTATCCGATGTCGAAGAAAATGCTGACGGATGGGAGGCGCGAAGTCCGTTCCAGAAAGCATCGATCTCTTCCTGGCTCTGGGCGGCTTTCATATCGATCCCGGTATCCATGACCGGAGAGTCATCCATGGTGGTCTGTGCCATGGGCGTCTCATTCTTTCCGCCCCAGGCGGCACTTCTGCCCCAGGGATTCTCGCTGGCCTGCTCACCCATGTTCTGCCTTCTGGCCGCTGCCCAGTTACTTTCACGCGGAGGTGTATTTGCCGAAGGAGCCGCGCCGCCGACATGCATGTTGAGAAGCGGTAAGGACGTCATGGATTTCACAGAAGACAAAGGGAGCGCACCCGAGAGGGCATTGGCCAAAGTGGCCTTTGGTCCCATTGCAGAAGAAGAGACACCGATCGTGGAAGGATCGATATAGCCGTTTTCCTGGGAATCAGCTGTATCCTTTGAAGGATCGTAGCGCTCTACCAGTGCATTTGCCGGAGCCTTAAGACCGGAACGGCAGCGAGTCTGATAATCCGAAGAACGTGTCAGACTTTCCATATTTACGCCGACATAATCGACGAAGGCCTGATGGTTACGGTGCATGTTATCCTGCTGGGAAAAGTAGACGATCTGCGAACTGAAGTCTTCCGTTTTCAATTTACTGTCGCCCATATTATTCGATTTATTCAGGATCGCAGACATGATCAGAAAGGTAAGACCGACAGAGATCGGCGCCGCCATAAGAAATCCGATTAATCCATATAAAAATGCCATCTATCTCACCCCTGTCTCTTTTTCATGAAGTTGAAGATCGAAGATGCCTGCGTCAGCTGCAGCTGCTTTTTGACCTTCTTATAAATTGAGAAACCGGCGACACAAAGGAAAACTCCGATGAAGATGAATACGATGATCAGATTGGCCGGATTATTATCATTTTCGCTGGAATAGTGCTGCTGTCTTCTCCGGTTATAGTCCCGGAATAAAGACGGAACGAGACTGCTGCTGAAATAGCAGGTCAGAAGGAAAGTCAGGACTGAAGAGACCCCGGCGACGATAGACATGAAAAGCTTCTCATTCCACGGCGCGCCGCAGACGACTTTTCCGGTCTGGCCGTTGACCATGATGGTGTTATGCTTTCCCATATAATCATAGGTGACGAACCATACCGGCAGCATGGCATACCGTACATCCTGATCGACGATGGTCGAAGCCTGCTCGACATCCACACTTCGGGAGGAACCGCGAACGGTCTTTAAGACCTGTTCGTGGAAGGCTTCCCGTGCCCGCTTATGGACGGTGGTCTGCAGCTGTTCATTGGTGATATCCGATACGTTCGAATAAAATCCTAAAAGATAATCTTCATCGAAAAGCTTCAGCGCAGAGGTATCGAAGGGCTCGAGGCGCTGGGAACTTTCGTCCGACAGCATGACCGAAGCATCTACGGGAAGATTGGAGATGGCCATTTTACCGGACCGGCCCCAATACTTGGTGACCGTGTGTTTTCCGCTTTTTACTTCACTTGAGATGACATCTGCTTCCACATGAAATGCATTGGTGATCCAGTACGGAATATAGATTCCACGAACTTCGGACGGCGAGAAATTCTTGACCTCTTTCGGAATAAAAAGTCCTTTTTTGAAACGCGCCTTGATCAGGTCCACCGCCTGTTCCTTAGAGATGGAAAACGGAATGATGAACTCCGGTGCTTTTTCCTTGGAAATACGGTCGAAGACCACGCTTGTGCTTCCACAGTAAATGCACTTGGTGGACGCTTCGGTTCCGTTAATGGAAATCTCGCCACCGCAGGAACCGCAGGTATAGATATAACAATCGAAGTATTCGTTCTTAAGACTGTCATCCACGCCGACCACATCTTCCACGGCCTGCGCGCGCTGCTGCTCCCTATATTTTTTGTCTGTAGCTTCGACTTCTTCTGCTGTCCAGGAACTTCCGCAGGACCGGCAGACGACCCTCTGCGTCAGCGGGTCGAAAACGAGCGGCGCCGCGCAGTTTTTACATAGTGTGGCCATTGATAGCACCATCCTTATTATTTATGTCTCTTTCTATTATACGGCAAGAGATATTGATTTCCTCGTTTTCCTTGGAGAAATATCCCACCGTATTTCCGCGGGCTCGAATGCTTTCGGAAAGGAACTTCATTTCTTACATTCCTTACGGCATATTTCTTGAACCTTACAAAAGCGTAAGGCGTCCGTTAGGTCCTTCGATGGGACGCAAAGCCCGTTCTTTCTAGAATGGAATCATAAAGAAACGAACAACACGGAGGACAAAAAAATGAGAAAGTCAGTTAAGTTTATCGCAGTCGTCGCAATCGCAGTTATCGCTATGAACAAGTTCGGAATCAAGACAATGAAGAAGGCAGATTTCGTAGAGCATCAGACAATCAAGACCATGAACATCGGTATCGATGAGATCGCTATGGATCAGGATGCCTGCGAAGAGGCCGCCCAGAAGATCATCGAAGACGGAAAAATCGAAGGCATGAGCAAGGACGCGATGGCCAAAGAGATCTACGCACACATCTTCATTCACGATGTAGTGGAATCTCTCCCGGGTTTCCTTCAGAACAACAAGTTCGTTCAGAAGGCATATAGCAGCACAGTAAACGGCATCGACCTCGAGGACTTCGGTGACACCTACATCCGTCAGATCGCCTACAATGCCATCTGGGTCATCGGCAGCATCTTCGGCTGAGCCGTAAGGAAAACGGGTAGACTACGATATTACAAACTGACATTCTCAAACTGGGCCGGGGCTTGCTCGGCCGCCAGCCTTTGCCACTGCTTCCGGTATTCCCGCGGAGTGGTGGCAAAAAACTTTTTGAAGGTCTCGCCCATATAGCTGACGCCGGAAAAACCGCAGCGCGAGGTGATCTCCGTCATGTTCAGGGAACTGGAACGAAGATACTCCGCCACTTTTCTGGCGCGGAAATGCATCAGGTAATTAATGGGCGACTCATTCACGTACTGCTTGAAA
>CADBGD010000122.1 GCA_902794115.1 Oscillospiraceae bacterium | reverse complement strand
CCGAGTGCATCATGGCCATGGTCAGCTCCAGCGTCTCCTTGATCTTGACCGTATCCTCGGACTTGAAATTCACTGCCCACAGATACCCCAGGAGCGTGTCGTTATGTTTCAGCGGCAAAAGCACGATACTGTCCACATGAGATGCGACCAGAGATGCATGCCACTTCGGATTCACCTTCTTGACCCACTCCATATCATTAGGATTGGAAATAATCAGGCTGGTACTGTCGCCGATCGTCTCTTCCCAGGACATGGCGATCTCGTAAAACTCCTCTCCGAGGATCTGATCCATAGGAATCGCGAAGGCACCGGGCCGGATGGCCTCCGCCATCACCTCGTACTTTTCATTTTCCGGATCCACCAGAAGGATATTACAGCGGTCCGAATCGCAGATCTCCCGGATATCGTCGATCACTTCCTTCAGTGTCTTAGAAAGATCATTGGAACCACGAAGCTTAATACAGGTGGAAAGCACCATGGAAGACGTGTCGGCCGAGACACTGGCCCGCTTTTCCGGGTCCGCCTCCGGCGTCACATCGTAGATATAAAGGCAGTAGCCCGTATTTTCCTTGTCCGACTCCAGCGGCAGAAGGAACATATTCAGCCACAGTCCCATCTGCGGAAGACTCACATAAGCATGCATCGGGCTCCCCTGAAAAGCACTTCTATAGCAGAAATCCTCGAAATTCTTGTTCTGCGGGAAATACATCTCATAAGGAGATCCGGGAACAAACGGCCGGTGCAGTGTTTTTTCCATATCATCATAATGGGCCTTGTTTCCCTCGACGATACGGATATTCCCGTATCCGTTCGGAAGCGCATCGACAGAAAGGATGCAAGCTTTCGAAGCATATCCGGAAAGCAATCGATCAAAATCCATACCCCAAACCTCCTTTTACGTTTCCCCTTTGCCGGTCAGTAGCCCAGGCCGGCGCGCACACGCTGCACTTCCGCCACAGTCGCGTCATCTCCCGTGCTGGCAAAGAAGAACAGGATGTTTCCATCTGTAAACACATCGACGTAGAAATCACCTTCACCCATGGAAGAATCCGCGGTAAAGTGTCCCCGGCATGTGAAAGCATCGCCGTCGGACGTCATATCTCCGGTAAACTGTGCTTTCGTCTGCATATCCACGACCTCATTGTAGGACTGCATCGCACTTCGGGAAGCGCCGGCAGCATCATCGTAGATATAGTAATAGACCAGAACGATACCGTTGCCATTTACGAATCCGGTCGCCATGTAGCATTCCTTGGATCCCTGAAGCGCTTCGCCTTGTTCAACCTTATATCCCTGACCCTCTAAATACGTCTTGTACTCATCCAAAGACACTTTCGCGACTCCGGATGTGGAATCGGCAGTTCTCAGATTTCCGGCTTTGCAGGTTCTGACGATATCTTTAAACTCGGCAACCAGAGTGTCTTTGGTAGCAGGATCCGAAGCCGCATCCACATACATGACAAAGCAGTAGATATTACCATTTTCCGTATTCAAGAGGACCCGGAAATAAAGCTCCCTTGCCTGTCCGTTATGCATACAGGTCATCACCGTATCCGAATAGTAAAGGGCGGTATCCGTATTTCTTTCTTCCGATGTCACCTGCACATCTGAAAAACCCGCTCCCTGGGCAAAGGAACTGTTGAACTCGTCCATGAACGTATCGAAGTTCATGATCTTTGCCATATCTCCGGTCAGGGTCTCCGAATCTCCGTATACCATCAGGAAATTACTCGCCAGAGAGGCATCCGGGAAGAAGTACTGATATCCGTCACTCTCGGTAAAGGCCCAGTCATTGGTGACTTCATACGTCAGGTCGATGATCGTATAACGGGTCTTATCCCCGAGATTCACCGGAGAAGGATCCGGTGTGGTATCTGCGGTGGAAGGCGTAGTCGACGGTGTCGTATCAGTCGTTGACTCCGTCGTGGTATCTGTCGGTGCTTCTGTTGTGGTATCTGTCGGTTCCTCGGTCGTGGTCTCTTCCGTAGTGGTCGTTTTCTTCTTCGTAGACTTGGTGGTCTCGTCCTTGTCCCCGCCACGTCCGGCCAGGTAAATACCTGTCGGAATCGCGATCAGGGCCGCCAGAATGATTCCACCCAGAATATAGGTCAGCGGCTTTTTAAAGATACTCTTCTTTTCCTTCTCAGGAGAAGGCGGAGTCGGAACCGAGGTCCCCGAAGATACAGGAGACAACGGCGCGCCTGAAGATACCGGCGCTGCCTGATTTCCGGAAGGCGGAGCAAAAGGTGATTGAGCCGGTGCGCCCGGAATCGCGGACGATGCCGGCACGTCTGAAGACGTCGGAATAAACGGCGACGGTGACGGTTCCGAAGAAACCGCCGGTGCAGCCTGTGAGGATGTCACAGAAGCCGCCGCAGCAGAAGCAGCAGGCACAGCGGAAGCGGCTGCCGCAACGGAAGCCGGTGCTCCCTGTCCTTCTGAAGTTAGCTGATTGGACGGATTCGAAAGCATTTCTTCTTCCGTCAGATTCACTGTCGCACCACCGGCCATCTCATCATCAGATGCATTTCCCTCAGAAGAAAGACCGGAGCCGGTCGCGGATGTAAAAGGTGCGACCGCGGGTGTAAATGCCCCAAAGGCGGGAGTAAAGGTCGATGTCGCGGCAGTCGCTGCCGTACCGCCTTCTTTTCCGCTTAAGGCCAGGCCAAAGGAAGCCATATCCGGATAACGGCCGGACGCCTGGACCGAAAGGGCCTTCATGAGTGCATCGTTGGCATAGTCCGGGATCTCGATCCCCAGGTCTTTCGGAGACACCAGGGTATCCTCATGGACACGCTCGATTGCATCCGGCGGCATCACACCGGTCAGCACCAGATACATGGTGGCGGCCAGTGCATATTCATCGGACCAGGGACCCTGGTTACCGTGTTTTCTATACTGTTCTTCCGGCGCAAAGCCGTGCTTTAAGATAATGGACTTGCTCTTTCCGGAATCCACGGCCTGACGGGCAGCACCGAAATCCAGGATACGGGTGGCGCCGTTACGCATGACCAGGATGTTGTCCGGGCTGATATCCCGATGCAGAAGATTCTGCGCATGCACCACGCCCAGCGCGTCAATGATCGGCAGGAACAAAGCCCGCATCTCTTCAAAAGAAACCTTGCCGCCTCTGGCCTTGGTGTACTTGGCCAGGTCGACACCATCCACATACTCCATAACGAAATAGGCGGTATTATTCTCACGGAAATAGTCGTGGACAGACACAATGGTCGGAACCGAACGGAGCTTGGCCAGGATCCTGGCCTCATCCAGGAACTTGGTGACGCCGGCGTCAAACTTGTCCTGCTCATCCAGGTCGCTGATCGTCATGCTGTAATGGTCATTATCGCGGATAGCAAGGCCGGAAGGAAGATATTCTTTCACGGCCACCGGCGCTTCCAAAGTCATATCCAGCGCCATATACGTGACACCGAATCCGCCGACACCCAGGACCCGTCCGGTCAGATAGCGGCCGTTCAGGATCGTGCCGATAGGAAGTGCAATAGCCGGATGTTTCGACGTAGCTAAGTCAAATCCGCAATACGGGCAGGCTCCCTCTCCTTCTTTTTCACGAAAACAACCAAAACAAAGCTTATTTGTGTCCATACGCCCACCTTAGAAAAAAGTGATAATTATACAGAATGAGTATACCACATCCACCCCTCTTCTGTATCGTATGATAGAATATTGGCATAAGAATGAGCACCGAAAGAAAGGGCACGAAGACCACCATGTTCGGACAATCATACCAAAGGCACAGCCTCCGCTACTATTCCGCAGAGATACTCATTGGCAGTATCATCTGCGCCATCGTTTTCGTCTTTTCGCTCTTTTCCCTGCTGACCAGAAAGGATAAGTTCCTGACTCTGGGCGATCCTCTCAAAAACAGCCAGGCCGCGGAGAATACGCTGGCAGAGATCGAAGAATATGTCCTTCTGGGCACTTATCCGGTTCCGGTAGAAAAGGCTGGCGGCACTTCCATCGACACATACTACCTCATCGGTCTTCTCGACCCTTCCGACAAAACTTACAGTGGCTTTATTGGGGTGAAAAAACCGGACGCCGACACAGCGTCCGCCCGTGATTATGCCGTCGCCTATCAGGATGCATTCAATCGAAAATCCATTGAAACCTTACGGATCGAAGGAACTTTGAGCGCCCTTTCTTCCGAGTCTGTCTCCCATGCAAAAGCCCTGCTTTCGGAAGCGGGAGTTCCGGATTCGGAAATCTCGAAAAAGCTTCTTCCCTACGAGATCCGCACTCCCCGTCAGGGTGCCAAAGACACCAGCGCTGTGGACACCCTTTTCGTCTCCACACTTCTTTCCGGAGCCGGGGCCGTGGTCTTTTTGTTCATTTTCCTCTTCCTGCATCACGGCATCAAAGCAGGGTACAGATTCTCCCAGGACATCTGAGACTTATTTTCCCACTATCAAATCTCGCATAAAAAAGTGACTTCGCCATCTAAGGCAAAGCCACTTTCGGTTTTCCATGATTTGTTTTTCCCCGATCCGGTTTTACATAATGTAGTTTTTCGCCTGCCGGTCGAACATCTCTCTGTATCTTCCGTTTAAGGCCATCAGTTCTTCGTGGGTGCCCTGCTCCTTAATGGTGCCGTGCTCGAAAAGATAGATCCGGTCGGCCATTCGTGTAGTGGACAGACGGTGGGAAATGAAGATGATGGTGTCCTCTTTCGCATGGTCGATAAGAGAACGGTTCAGCTTATATTCCGATACCGGGTCCAGTGCCGAGGAAGGCTCATCCAGGATCGATACCGCCCGGTCCTCGTTTCGGAGGAACACACGGGAGATGGCGATCTTCTGGCTTTCCCCGCCGGAAAGATTGACGCCCGACTCATCAAACTCACGGGTCAGCTGGGTATGGATCCCCGACGGAAGGCTATCCAGTTTCTTCCCGAAATCCGCCTGCCGCAGTGCATTTACAATATCCTCTTCATCCTCGGGACGCACTTTCCGAAGAAGCACATTTTCCGCCAGCGACGCCGCATAGATGTTATAGTCCTGGAAAACGGCGCTGATCTTCTTTCTGTATTCTTTCGTGTTATATTCCCGGATGTCGTGATCTCCATAGGAAATGCTGCCGCCGGTGACATCGTAAAGACGCATCAGAAGCTTCACGAAAGTGGTTTTGCCGGCGCCGTTTTCACCTACGATAGCGATCTTTTCACCGGGACGGATATCAATGGAAATGTCCGACAGCGTATCCTTTTCCGTATTGGGATAACGGAAAGAAACATGGGAAAGAGAGATGGCGCCGGCTCCTTTTTCCGGAGAAATGCCATCCGCCACTTCGATATTCGGCTTATACTCGAAAAGCTTGATGAGCAGGTCGCCATAGCGGCCGATCACCTGGAAATCCACCAGACAGTAGTTGATCTCGTTGAGGTTTCTTCTGACATAGTTGGCCGCGTTATTACCGGATGCCACTTCGCCCAGCGCGATGGACTTGACCACCAGTGCCAGATAACCTAAGTAAGCCGGGATCGCAAAGAAAGAAAAGATCGTGAATACCGAGATCCAGTTCACCAGAGACACCCACGTCAGCGGAGGACCGTAGATCCGTCCTTCTTCCGCCGCCTCATCCAGCGCCTCATCAAACTGCAGGCGAAGAGGGCCGCGCACATCTGTCAGCTTGCATTCTTTTGCGAATTCCGGCTGATAGAAGACACGCTTACTGTAGTCCGCCTTACGGAGTTTCTTTCTATATTCCACCCACCAGGTGTAGTTGATCTTCTCGATCTTAAAGCGGGTCAGAAGGTTGACGATAAATCCGGCCACCGGGAAAAGCGCCAGGATCGGATCGATGGTCAATATCATGGACGCCGCCACCAAAAGTGCGATCGAGCCGCCGATGATCTTACTGACGATGGTGACCGCATCCGCGATCAATTCATCAGCTCTCTGGGACACCATCTCATACTGATCGTAGTTTTCCGGGTTATCGTAAAAGATCAGGTCCTTGAGGCTGTTCTTTTCCGCCAGTTCCCGCTGGATCCGTCCGCTTAAGGGGATCAGTTTCGCCTTCGCCCACTCGTTCAGAAGCTGATGGATCCACTCCAGTACCACCACCAGCACCAAAGAGATCAGGAGCAGGATAATGATCTCGTTAAATTCCACTTTTCCGGTCAGGCGGTTGATGATCATCTTCAGGATAAAGGTGTCGTTGGCCGCCATGCCGCTTAAAAGAAGGATATTGAAGATCATGATCTTCAGCACCAGCGGCCGGTCATAGCGGGCCGCGTATTTGAGAAGATACATGACGTTGCCGATCATTTTCCGGACGGTGATCTTCTCGCCTTTTTCTTTATCTTTTCTCCGGCTTTTCCGGCTTAGTTTCTCCTTACTCATAGAACGCCTCCGCTCCCCGGAGCATTTCCTCCGGCAAACTCTCCTGATAGTTTTCCGCCTGAAGCGTAAACATCTCATGGTAGTGCTTCTTCTGCTGCATTAATTCTTCGTGGGTGCCGCTTTCCACCACCTGACCGTCCTTCATCATGAAGATATGGTCGGCCATTCTCGCCGAAGAAAGACGGTGGGAAATAAAGACCACGCCGCGTCCTTCGGAAAGGCGCATCATGTTGTTGTACATGTTATATTCCGCCAAAGGATCCAGCGCCGAAGACGGCTCATCCAGGATGACCATATCCGGCTGATGGGCAAAGACTCTCGCGATGGCGATCTTCTGGGCCTGACCGCCGGACGGAATAAATCCGCTTTCATCAAATTCCCGGCTGACGATGGTATCCAGGCCTTTCGTCAATCCCGGATGATTCACATCAAACTGCGCGTTCAAAAGTGCTTTTTCCGCAAGAGCATAATCTTCTTCCCCGGAAGGCCTTCGCATCAGAACATTTTCGATGAGGGGCATGGCAAAGACCTGCAGGTCCTGAAACACCGTACCGAAGCGTTTT
>CADBGD010000121.1 GCA_902794115.1 Oscillospiraceae bacterium | reverse complement strand
CCCTTTTTCTGAAGCCGGATGCAGGTCTCATAGAGCGTCGTCGCGCCAATCGGAAGCCAGTATTTCATGTTCATCTGATCGATGACTTTCAACATGTCATACGCATTCTTCTCGCCCTTGGTCAGGATCCCCATGATCACTATGGATGTTTTCGACAGCATTTCTCTTACTCCTTCTTCTGTGGTACAGTAACCATATCACGATCAGAAGCCAGATGATCATCGCGAACAGAAACGAATCCGCATTCTTGATCTCATTTCCTGCTTCCGAAGATATTATAACATCCCACAGCGCCCCCACCCCCCAGAAAAACGGGAAAATACTCAGCATGTTCCGGGTGATGTAGAATACCGCGGAGTACATCAGTCCGACCAGGAACAGATGCAGGAACTCCGGCTGGAATCCGGCATGGTGAAAGGAATAGAAGACACTGGTCAGAAGGATCGCCGGGATAATGCCGAATGCCTTCTCGAAGCTCATGCGCAGAAAGCCGTAGATAAACAGCATTTCGAAAAGGCCGGCAGTGAGTATATACGCCGCCGCATACAGGTTTTCCTTCTGCAAAAGCACTGTTCCCTCGGGGATCCCATCTCCCATGAACATGGCCAGAAGCCCCGCAGCAAGAAGGATATCCAGAACAAGACTCAGTTTGATCTTCCGCTTCGAAAAGCCGATATCTGAGAGGACCTCTTTCCCCTTCTTATCTACATACATCGATACGAAAACCACACCCAGACCGAAGATCATGACCACATCCCGAAGGAGAAAAGACACGATCGTATCTCTCATCGAATCTCCCGAAAAGGGCAGCATCAGAAGGCTCAGACCGATCATCAGAAGCCCTGCAACAACGGCCATCCAAGTATCCCGTGTCACTTTCATCTTAAATAGTTCTTTCACGAAAACAATCACCTCATCTTAGGAGAATCACTTGCTCATGCATTTACTACGTATGCGTAGTATCGCGAGAGAATAATACCACGTATACGTAGTAATGTAAATACCCATTTTGAGGTGGAATTTGAATCGGATCAGTTCACGATCCCGCCATGGAACACGCACTCATAGACTTTCGTGTCGTTGAGATAGATCTCTTCATAGCCCTGAAACCAGGTGAAATCCCCTGTGACTTTGCAGCGGTATGTGTACTCTCCCGACTGGAAAACTTCCGGCCCGCGGTAGGGCATATTTTTGTCCGCCGCACGCAGTGCTTCTTTTAGGAAATTCCCGCTGAACCCGTCGCCGAGGACCCTACCCATATAGTTCATGGCATAGACCGTGACGCCGTCTTTCCAGATGGCTTCCTCGCCTGCGAACTTCTCTCCACCGACATATGTGTCGTGATACATATACCTGCCGTTCTCATACCGGAAATCGTGGGACGCCGTTCTTGACGCATCTGTCTCATTCATAAAAGCCGCATAGGTATTGACGTTTGCTTCGAGCCGGAAGGAGATCAGTTCATCGAGATCAGGATCATCATAGGACTTGATATTCATGGCACAATCCTGATCCTTCACCAGATAATCCACACTGACATTCATCAGTTCGCTGATCTGGATCAGATTAGCAATATCCGGGTACACCTGCCCCGACTCCCACTTGGCCACAGCCTGTCTTGACACGCCCAGTTTCTCACTGAGCACCTCTTGCGTATATCCTTTGTTCTTTCTCAATATCTGAAGTTTCTCGGAAAAGATCATGCTTCTCACCTCCGAAAACAATATACTTGACTACGGCTGCTTTTCCCATCAAAGCGCAGTTGCGGTTTTGCTACTTTCATTATACAGAAAAGCGGAATGCTAAGTGCGACCTCGATACCGAGAATAAAAAAGACACCGATCACACCGTTTCGGAAATTGGTGAGGTTCCATTTTCCTTGGAAAAGGTTTACAGTCAATAGTTTTTTCAAAAATGGCCTGCGGATTCTCCGTACTTCATTCGACCATTCTCACAAAGCCCACTTCCTCAAGCTGCCGGACATACACACACAATCTCTCGTAAAGCGGCTCCGCCTCGTCACCGAACTTTCCCGAAACAAGCTGTCCGATATCGTACACAGTGCTTTTGCCGTCGATAGATAAGAAGATGAAACTCCCCATGCCCTCAAGCTTGATATGCGACACAGAAGGCTGCTTGAAGAACCGCTGTGCGATCCTGTTCGTAAAGCCTTTATTCTCCATATCCACCGTCACCACACCTTCCTCCGACGTGGAAAAAGCTATGCCCGGCATTTTCTCGTAAATACGATCCAGGAAATTCTCTTTTTTCGGCATGCAGTCCCTACCTGTCCTTCTTACTTCTTGTCCTCTTTCTTACTTTCAGAAGAAGTCTCCTCCGAAGCCTCAGAAGAAGCCGGTTTCTCCTCTTCTGCACCTGCTTTTGCCACAGCGTTCGCCGGCTTCTTTCCAGACATGAGAAGAACCATCGCGCCAAGAGCAATCAGCACGATCAGCGACGTTGCATTTCCGGTAGGAATATGGGAACTGACATCGATCTTTTCGGCGACATTTGTAACTGTCAGGATCGCAAGAAGCACGCCAAGTATACCTTCACCGGCGATCAGGCCGGAACAGAAGAGAATGCCCTTACTTGACTCATCCTTCTGTTTCCCGTTTCTCTTGTCCACGATCCACTTAATAAGACCACCGAACATGATTGGAGCAGAAAGCTCCAGCGGGAGATAAAGACCGATGGCGACCGGAAGCGCAGAAACGCCGAGGAACTCGATGACAATAGCAATAAAGACCCCGATGAAGATCAATGCCCATGGAAGGTTTCCGTCCATAACTCCCTCGATGATCATCTTCATCATCGTGGCCTGAGGCGCGGCCAGTTTATCTGTGCCGAAACCGAAAGCAGAATCCAGAAGGATCATGACGCCGCCGATGGCGAGCGCTGCGGCGATCGTACCCATGATCTCACCGATCTGCTGTTTCTTCGGCGTTGCACCCAGAATATAACCGGTCTTGAGGTCCTGTGAAGTATCACCGGCCATACAAGCTGCGATGCAGATGATCGAGCCGATCGCGATGGCGCCGTGCATACCATGCACACCCACATCGCCGGTAAGTTTCAGGCAGAAAGTTGCGATCAGTACCGTTGCGATCGTCATACCGGAAACAGGATTGTTCGAACTACCGACAAGACCGACCATTCTCGAGCTGACCGCACTGAAGAAAAAGCCGAAGAAAACGACAAGAAGTGCGCCGAAGATCGTAACCGGGATCGCCGGAAGGATCCAGATCAGAATGATCAGCGCAGCGATCGACAAAAGCACGAAACGCATGTCCAGATCCTGACTCGTACGATCAATAGCACTCTTACCCTTTGTTTTTTTCGAAAGGCCCTTCATGGATCCCGTAAACGCTTTCACGATCGTCGGGAATGTCTTGATCAGGCTGATAATACCGGCCGCCGCAACCGCACCGGCTCCGATATATTTGATATAACTTGCCCAGATGGCAGACGCACCACCTTCTGCATAAAGCTCCGCAACCGAGACGTTCGCCGGATACATAACGATATCCGTTCCGAAAGTTACGATTGCCGGGATCAGGACGAACCAGCCCAAAAGACCGCCCGCAAACATGTATGCGGAAATCTTCGGTCCGCAGATATAACCGACGGAGATCAGCGCCGGATAGATTTCTGTAGAAAACTCCGTTTTCAGAGCAGAGATTTTGAACGTGACTACCGACTTCACGGCATAAAGACCGTCAGCGAAAAACTTTACGATAGCACCCAGCGCCATACCGATGAACACAGACTTAGCCGAAGATCCGCCTTCCTCACCGGCAAGCAGCACTTCTGCACAAGCAGTGCCTTCCGGATACGGCAACACGCCGTGTTCCTTAACGATCAGGGCACTACGGAGAGGCACCATGAAAAACACACCCAGAAGTCCGCCCACCAGAGCAATAATCGTGATCGAGATCAGCGAAGGCTTGTCCATCACGCCTTCCTTCGCCCAGATAAACAGTGCAGGCATCGTGAAGATCGCACCCGCCGCCAGTGACTCACCGGCAGAACCGATGGTCTGCACCATATTACTTTCCAGGATGGAATCCTTACGCATGATGATCCTTATGATCGTCATTGAAATTACTGCTGCCGGAATCGAAGCTGAAACAGTCAGTCCGACTTTCAGTCCGAGATATGCATTAGCCGCGCCAAAAACAACCGCAAGTATGATACCCAGAATGATCGATGCCGGTGTCATCTCCGTCGTGACTTTGTCAGCAGGTATGTATGGTTTGAATGGCTTTTCCATGAAACTATCTCCCAGCTCCTATAATACTTCGATTGTACCACACAACCACGATCCACACATCCTTGCCACGTAGATGCCTCCGCTCAGGGAAAAGAAAACTTCAACAAAAAACCCGCGATGAGATAACCATCACGGGTCATGTATCCACGATCCACAAAATACCAGTCTTAAAAAGACTGATGAACTCACATGCATTCAGTTTATGTGTCTACACAGATGTATATATCCATGTACCCTGTGCCGTCTTTCTCATATTCATACTCGAAACAGCCAACCACGTTATCGTCCTGTCTGCCCTTGATGCTATTTGCTTCCAGGTATTCCATGATGTGTTTATACCCGACCGGGATACGCTCGAACGGCTGCACCATCGGATCTTTTACCGTGATCACTGCATAGCTGGCTTCCCTGTTATCGCAGTATTCCACGCCGTCACAATTCGTCTGGAACCCGTCAGGAAGAACATACGCAGCTGCATATCCGTGCATTCCGAAACGCATACTCTGCTCCTGGGATACAAACGGGAAATCCCATCCGATCAGTTTCGCATTCGGATCCGCGGCAAGAAGGCCGCTCTTCTCCGCCCAGTTTCTCATATGCGTCAGTACGTCATCTTCCGGATTCTGCGAGATAATGGCATATTTCGCCATCCGGAAAGTCGGGACTTTCCGGATCGTGACATCGGAATAGATCTCCCCCTTAGAAGTCAGATCTCCTCTGACCAGTTCATCCATATTGCATGAAAACAGGGAACACATCTCCACCAGTTTGGGAAGTTCCGGTGTCACTTCGTCCGATTCCCAACGGGAAATGGTCTGTCTGCTGACGCCCATCTTCTCTGCAAGCTGGTCCTGCTTCAGCTTATTCATCTTACGCAAATATTGAATATTCTTTCCTAAACTCATGGTGTAATCTCCTCATCTTTATAGAACATTCTGCCGGCCGAAACAGTGTAGTCGGATCTTCCTGATCCGTGATGTCATTATGTCATATGAAGATTTACATGTACACCAATCAGAGAGTGCTTTTCTGGAAGATCATGTCGCACCGGCTTTACATTTTTTCAGACGAAGATACAAGCTTGGCCACATTTTTTCGGACGATGTTTTTACATCAAACAACACAAATCCTGAACATCCAATCAGGGACATTCAGGATTTGTGTCAACTGTCAATCCTCGATATATAACGTATTAGGAAGGGGACGAACGGTAACGCGCTTATTTTATAAATCTGAGTAGAAAATCTGTAATACCGATGATAGTATAGCCATTCTCATCCCGTGTTTCTTTTATTGGTTTGTTTATAACAATTATCTTCTGAACCTGATCACGCAGCAAAGCATACGGTCGGATTTCTCTTTCCTTCGTCTTATCATTTGTTATGTCTGCTGACACTTGGATATAATAGGCTCTTGTTCCTTTTGTTGCATAGAAATCAACTTCGTTGGTTTTCCTTATGGATTTGCCTTGCTTATTCTTTTCCACATTTTCAAAAGTCCCGACACTGACAGAATAGCCGTTATAACAGAGTTCATTATATACGATATTCTCAAGTAACTGACCTTCATCAGGAAAAGCAAAATTCAATCTGGCATTACGAAGTCCGGTATCCGTAAAATAGTATTTTCGCAGGGCACCTATCTCTCTTCTTCCTTTAATATCGTATCGTCTGGCTTCAGAGAGAAGAAAGGCATCTTTAAAATATCCTATGTAGTTTTCTATCGTTATCTTATCAATATCTGATCTACAAACGCTTTTATATGTATTGGCTATCTTCTCAGCATTCAAAAGTTCTCCTGTTGAAGTGCTCACGATATTGCACAATTCATCAAGTGCTTCGCCACGACGCAGTCGGTTATGTTCTATTATGTCCTTGAAATATGTAGTCTCAAATAGCCCCTTGAGATATTCTTTCTTTTCCTCATCAGATTTCAGGACGGCCAGCGGCATTCCGCCATACTGCATATACTCGAATATTGCCTCCGTTTCATATCCACCAATATATGTATAAAACTCCTCGAAAGATAACGGTGAAAGATGGATATTGGTTGCCTTATCTCTGAATTCAGTAATTATGTCGGTAGAAAGCATCTTCGAATTGGATCCCGTTACATACAGATCAATATTCTTTTCTCGAGACAATCCCAGGATCACATCAACAAAAGTTAATATATCCGCGTCATGCTTCTTGGCGGGTACATGTTTTCCATCGGTCAGATTTGGATTAATTATCGGATATACTTTCTGTATCTCATCGAGAAATACATAATTCATGGCGGAACTGCTGCAGATCTCACGAACATGACTTCCCAGCTTAATCGGATCTCTGTATTCAATATTTCTGTCATCATCAAGTTCGATAACATGTATATTCGTTTCAACGACGTTCTCAGAAAACAGGTACTGCCTGTATATTTCTTTCAGCAGATAGGATTTACCACATCTTCTGATCCCGGTTATTACTTTTGGAAAACCGTTCTCTTTGGCATCGATCAGTTGCTTAAGGTATTTATCTCTTCTGATCATTCTAATCTCCTAATCTGTAGAATTCTACACTTTTTATGAGTAGATGATAACATTTATTGCAGTGTTATTCAACAAAAATGTAGAATTCTACATTTTTCTATAATATATGTGGCTTATTTCAGTTTGACAGTTGACAAACAAACGTTCTGTTTTGTATAATATAGTTGTCAGATTGATAGACACTGATTGTGCTTGAAATTTCGGTAATGACCAAGGCTGGAAGCAGAGTATCGATACGGGAA
>CADBGD010000120.1 GCA_902794115.1 Oscillospiraceae bacterium | reverse complement strand
TTTATGCCTGGCTTCCGGACAATGCTGGAATCGGGAAACCTGCCATCGGCTTTATCTCTCATATGGATACCTCTCCGGAGGCCAGCGGCACGCATGTCCGCCCGCAGTTTGTCGAAAACTACGGTGGCGGTGATATCGTTCTGGGAAAGGGTGAAATCAAGAGCGGCGAAAGCGGCGTGGTAGAAGAGAACGGAGATAATCCCGCACGCGTACTTCGACCAGTGGATTTCCCGGAGCTCAAAAAATATATCGGCGATACGCTCATCACGTCAGACGGAACCACGCTTCTCGGTGCGGACGACAAGGCGGGAGTGGCAGAGATCATGACTATGGTCTCTTATTTCTGCGCGCATCCCGAGATCCCCCACGGACGCATCTGCGTGGCATTTACCCCCGATGAGGAAATCGGCGAGGGCACCTACGGATTCGATATCGAACGTTTCGGCGCCGACTATGCCTATACCGTCGACGGCGGTGAATTAGGCGAGATCTCCTACGAGAATTTCAACGCCGCCTCCGCCACGATCCGCGTTATCGGACGAAACGTCCATCCCGGCGAGGCATTTGGGAAAATGATCCACGCCGCCCGGATCGCCATGGAGATCGAAGCGGGCCTCCCCCAGAAAGAGCGCCCGGAAAAAACAAAAGAACACCAGGGCTTCTATCACCTGACAGACATGAGCGGGGACCCTTCGGAGGCCACATTGAAGTATATCCTCCGTGACCATGACGAGGCGGAATTCCAAAAGAAGAAAGAGACCGTAAAGAAGGTCTGCGCGGAAGTGGAAGCCGCCCACCCGGGAGTGAAAATCGAAGTTGCGATCAAGGACAGCTACTACAATATGCTGGAGAAGATCAAGCCGCATTTTGAGATCGTGGAGAAAGCCATCGCAGCTATGAAGACCTGCGGAATCGAACCGAAAGTAGAGCCCATCCGCGGCGGCACCGACGGCGCCATGCTCTCCTACAAAGGACTTCTGTGCCCGAACCTCTGCGCCGGCGGACACAACTTCCACGGCGTGTACGAATACGTCAGCTGCGAGGCAATGGGAAGAATCACAGAACTTCTGGTGGAGATCGCAAAATAAGAAACAAAAGATAATAATTGAAAGTATCCCCCGAAATTTTAGTAGAATTTTGTTTAATCGGAAGAACAAAACAGGAGTAGAATAAGGGAGAAAGATTTTAGTTCACTAAAACACTTAAGGGGGGTATGAAAAAATGAAGTGTATTAAGTGTCAACAAGAACTCAATCCGGGCGATATGTTCTGCCAGTATTGCGGCACGCGTGTGCAGGCCGTAACTCCGGCTCCGGCCCCGGTACCGCAGCCAGTCGCACCACAGCCGGCTCCGGTAGTTCCACAGCAGGCCCCGGTCGCACAGCCGGTTCCGCAGCAGTTCCAGGCAGCACAGCCTGTCGTTCCGCAGGCAGCTCCAGTGGTTCAGCAGGTAGCTCAACCTGTCGTTCAGCAGCCGGTCGCACCGGTTGTACAGCCGATGGCCCAGCAGCCACAGGTCCAGGCTTATCCGGCAGCCGCCGCTCAGCCGGAAAAACCCAAAAAGAAAAAGAAAATCGGCGCTTCTATCTTAGTGCTGCTGGCTTCGATCGCGGGAAGTATTTTTGCTTTTATGGCAATCAATATGCCGACTGAAAGTAAATTTGCAAGTAGTGCATCGATCCACTCCGCCTGCGAGGCTTATATCTGGCTGTTCTGGACTGCTGTAGTATGCATTGGCATTGCATGGTTAACGATCATCGTGACAGTGGCAAAAAAGAACAAGGTGCTTTTGATCAGTACTATCTTTGCGGTCATCGCAGTACTTATCTTATTACTGCCGGCCATCCACTATTCCAACATCAGTAAGAAATACAAACTGACAGATCCGGATTACAAATTAAAGGCTGAAGATCTCGATGATTTGGAAGACTTGCTTGATTAATGATCTTTCTTGACTGAATAGGACTCAAATGACCCAAATGAATAGTTGAGTCCTATGGGTAGTGAAAATATAGGACTCAATCGGCGGAAAGCAACATTTGAGTCCTACGATATTTACGAAAAATAGGACTCATCCGCACAATTTCATGGATTGAGTCCTACAGTCAACAACGAGCACATAGGACTCAATGATCCAGATCCGGGCATTGAGTCCTATTTTCATGCAAATCCGTAGGACTCAACCAGCCAAAACGATGAATTGAGTCCTACATTTGGGAAGGGCATAGGACTCAACCACCGAAAACCTATGTTTGAGTCCTACTATCTACCCCTCGCTTGGGCCTGAATAGGACCAAATCACCAAAAATGAAGACTTGGTCCTAATTCTCCATAACGGGACCAACAGAAATA
Source organism: Oscillospiraceae bacterium (assembly GCA_902794115.1). Taxonomy (GTDB): domain Bacteria; phylum Bacillota; class Clostridia; order Saccharofermentanales; family Saccharofermentanaceae; genus Scatonaster. The sequence continues at coordinate 4,708 of CADBGD010000120.1, read as the reverse complement.
GGACCAAAATAGAAAAAACAAGGATTTGGTCCTAGTTTACTGACCAGGGTGGTACCAACATGCGAAAATTCGAATTTTGGTCCTACTTTCCACCGATCCACCACCCGATCGCCTAACCATCCGGAAACCCCACAATCCGACCACCCCACAAACCGCGCCCACAAAAAAAGAACACATCAAAAAACCGGCCCCCCTCAAAAGAAGGGGAGCCGGTCTTTATTACTCTATTGAAATTAGAGAATCGGAAGTAAATCCTTTATCTTTATCCAAGACAGAAGATCTTACTTCTTCATGCACTCCTCAACTGCAACAGCTACAGCAACGGAAGCACCAACCATCGGGTTGTTACCCATGCCGAGGAAGCCCATCATCTCAACGTGAGCCGGAACAGAAGAAGAACCGGCGAACTGAGCGTCAGAGTGCATACGACCCATGGTATCTGTCATACCGTAGGAAGCCGGACCAGCAGCCATGTTATCCGGATGCAGTGTACGGCCTGTACCACCACCGGAAGCAACAGAGAAGTACTTCTTGCCAGCGGCAATTCTTTCCTTCTTGTATGTACCGGCTACCGGATGCTGGAATCTTGTCGGGTTAGTAGAGTTACCTGTGATGGATACGTCTACGTTCTCGCTCCACAGAATAGCAACACCTTCACGAACGTCGTCTGCACCATAGCAGCGAACCTTCGCACGCGGGCCATCAGAATAAGGAGTTTCCTTAACGACCTTCAGCTCACCAGAGTAGTAGTCGAACTGAGTCTGTACATAGGTGAAACCGTTGATACGGGAGATGATGAAAGCAGCATCCTTACCCAGACCATTGAGGATAACACGGAGAGGCTTAACACGAACTTTGTTAGCCATCTCAGCGATCTTGATAGCGCCTTCAGCAGCAGCGAAGGACTCGTGGCCAGCCAGGAAAGCGAAGCACTCTGTCTCCTCACGGAGCAGCATAGCAGCCAGGTTACCATGACCCAGACCAACCTTACGGTCATCAGCAACAGTACCCGGGATGCAGAAAGCCTGCAGGCCGATACCGATAGCCTCAGCAGCATCAGCTGCCTTTGTGCAGCCCTTCTTAATAGCAATAGCAGCACCAACTACATAAGCCCACTTCGCATTCTCGAAGCAGATGTTCTGTGTGCTTTCGCAAATCTTATAAGGATCAATGCCCTTCTCATCGCAGATCTTCTTTGCTTCTTCGATAGAGGAAATACCATTATCGTTCAGAGCCTTGTTGATCTGATCTATTCTTCTGTCATAGCTTTCAAACAATGCCATAATCTTTAATCTCCTTCCTCTTACTCTTTACGCGGATCGATGTAACGAGCCGCATTGTCGAATCTGCCGTATGTGCCGATGTTAGCCTTATAAGCTTCGTTGGCGTCCTTACCGGCCTTGATCTGATCGAGCATCGGTCCGATCTTCAGGTACTGGTAACCAATGATCTGATCATCAGCATCCAGAGCCAGCTTCAGGATGTAACCTTCAGTGAGCTCGAGGTAACGAGGACCCTTCTCCAGAGTAGAGAAGATAGTACCTGTCTGAGAACGAAGACCCTTACCAAGATCTTCCAGACCGGCACCGATAGAAAGACCGCCCTCAGAGAATGCAGACTGTGTACGACCGTAAACGATCTGCAGGAAAAGCTCTCTCATAGCGGTGTTGATAGCGTCACAAACGAGGTCAGTATTCAGAGCCTCGAGGAGAGTCTTGCCGGGGAGGATCTCACCAGCCATAGCAGCGGAGTGAGTCATACCTGTGCAGCCGATGGTCTCAACCAGAGCTTCCTGGATGACACCGTCCTTAACGTTCAGGGACAGCTTACATGTGCCCTGCTGCGGTGCACACCAGCCGATACCGTGTGTGTAACCGGAGATATCCTTAATTTCTTTGGCCTGAATCCACTTTCCCTCTTCAGGAATCGGAGCCGGACCATGGTTGCAGCCCTTTGCAACGCAAGTCATCTGTTCAACTTCATGTGTCTTGATCATGTTGAAAACCCCTTTCGAAATAATGCGTGTAGCCATTGTGCACGCCGATTTGGGTCCGGCACACAATAACACCTCAACTATTATAGCAAATCTCCATGAAATCACAACCAAAAAAACGTGCGGTTTCTAGGAAAACCCGCATTTGAAATGATTTTCATTTACGTTTCGGTTACATCTCCCCGAATTGCTTGAAAAGCTCGAATTCCCCTTCTACCATGGGATGTATTAAGTGAAGACTCAAAAAAGTGCCGCAGGCCGGCATAGGATCTGCCATAAGATCGAATCATGAAGAGGTATGACGTATGAAAAAGCACTTGCTGAAGAATCTTGCCGGACGGCGCGCGGTGGCTTTCCTCCTCGTAGCGGGAATGCTTCTTCCGATCACGGCTTGTAAGAAAAAAGATAAGTCCGGTGACCCTGACCAGCCCCAGGGGAATAAAAGACAGGAATATGTTCTGGAGACCGATCCGTATTTTTCTGCTTCCGAACAGCAATTCGATCTTCCTTACGATGAAGAAAGGGCCGTCGAAGGGATCAACACAAACGGATGCCGCTTTATCGGGGACAAGATTTATGTCTCCTATTCGATCGGCTATAAGCTGACGCAGGAGATCCGAGATGAGCAGGACAAACTCAACTTATGGGATACCGAAGATCTCCTTCGATACTTTGAGATCCAAGATTCGATGAATCAGACCTGCATGATTTCTTATACGCTGGACGGGAAGATATCCTCAACCTTCGAAATCCGCCCAGGCGAACATGTGGTCTCCTTTTTCGGGACAAAGGAAGGAAAAGTAGGTGCATTTATTTCCACCACCCGCTATGAGGTCAAGGAGGACACCAACGAAGTCGAGCAGAACTGGGTCGAGTTTCTCGTGTATTTCTCCGAAGACGGAAAAAGGCTTGAAGAGTACGAGCTGGAAAGAAGCGACGCCGAATTGACGGGCAAAGTATACTTCGAGCTCGATAACGGAAACTTCCTGATGCTCAACAATATGGAAGTCCTCCTCATGGACCCGAAAGGCAAGATCCTGAGCCGGGAAAACTACGCAGACTCCTGCGAGAGCCTTTTTAGTGAGGACGGTAAGTACTACATGCTCATTTCTTCGGAGCATATCGAAAATGAGAAGGTCACAGTCCTGAAAAAGGTGCAGGAGATCGATCCGTCGACCGGAAAACTCGGAGCCGAGAAGGATGTAGATCCGACCCTTCCGGCCGTCGTCTACGAATGCGGCGGCAGCCTCTACTCGGCGGACGAGATGGAACCGATCCGCAAAGTCGATATCCTCAAGGGAACAAGTGAAGTCCTGGTGGACTACAATAACACCGATATCCGCCCCATCAACCGTGCAGCCGACATCCGGGTCGAGGATAACGGTGATATCTATGTACTCAGTAAGAAAGATATCGAAGGCATGGCATCCTGGGTCCCGTCAGTCCCTGCACTTGTTCACATCCACAAAGAAGAGAAGAATCCCTATGCCGGCCGCCGGATCGTCTATGCGGCCAGTTGCGCAAGCTCGGTCGGTCCCGCATTTGAAGAGGCGATCAACGAGTATAACAAGCGTCCTGAGAGCAAGGCCCGTGTCGTGACCTATACGCCGGAAACAGATGTTGCCGGTTATGGAAAAGCACTGGCCGCGATCTCGGATACGATCCTTCTGGACATGAAGTCCGGAAACGGCCCGGACGTGCTTCTGAACTGTGCGGATTTCAGCCACTTCAATGCCGACGGCATCCTTCTGGATCTCAATACCTACATAGACGGATCTGATGGTATCGACCGATCGAAGTACTACGACAATATTTTCCGTGCCTTCGAAGTCAATGGCAAACTTTACCAGCTGCCACTTTCGGTCAGCGTGGAGGGATTCCTCGGAAATCCCGATATCCTCGGCGATATTTCGGGTTGGACAGTATCCGAATTTAGAGAGAAAATGGCAGGCCTCGGCGATTCTATCTATCCGCTCATCGGCCACAGTTGGTTCCTCGGACAATACTGGAGCGATATGTCGACCTATGATTCCACCGGCATGCTGGTGGAAATGGTTTGCCATGACCTGAGCCACTACGTGGACTATAGCGGACATACGGCAAATTTCGATACCGATGATTTCCGGGCGATCCTTGAGACCGCAAAGCAGAACGGTGGACGCCTCACCGGGGACAAACTCTCGGACCTATACGAGCGCTATGACGACATGTCGGACCAGAGTCCCTACTCCCGCATGATGGAGGACAAGGTCTGTTCGCTGGCCGTACTGGAATTTAGTGACCTGGAGCGATTTGCCTCCACGAGCAGCGTCTGCTCGGGAAATCCTCTTTATCTCGGTTGGCCCACATCCGGCGAATCGGGACTCTCTGCGGTAGCAAATCAGTCGGTCGGGATCTCGGCGTACTCCCAGTGCCCGGATGAGGCATGGGACTTTATTGCCTACCTTCTTTCGGAAAACGTCCAGAGCGACAAACTCAGCGGTGTCGTTGTCCTTAGAGAGGGACTTGATAAGATCGCCCACGCTGACCTTGCGAAATATCTGGAGAAAGTCGAGTTCTATGCGGATATGCCTGGGATGCTGAGCATGGATGCCGTCCTGAGTGAAGAGGCTTTGAAAAAATACGAAGAGCAGATCGAAAAGATCCACACGTCACTACATGTGGACCTTCAGATCGCGGACATTCTGATCGAAGAAGCACCGGCTTTCTTTAACG
>CADBGD010000119.1 GCA_902794115.1 Oscillospiraceae bacterium | reverse complement strand
CTGGGAACGGCGCTGCGCTTCACTGATGGTGAAGGTCTTGCATAGGTTCTTGGCTTCAATCGTGTGCATAAATATCCTCCTACTTGTTTCTACCTTGCCTATTCTAAAGGGAAGAAGTAAAGAAATCGCTAATACAGAAAAGCAGATTACTAAGAAAAAGTAAAGATATGCGCGAAAAAAGATCAGACCGCCTGAAAGATCAGTGTGGCATTATGTCCGCCGAAACCCAGAGAGTTACTCATGGCACAGTGAACGGAGCGGTGTTTTCCCTTTTGGAAAGTATAATCCAGGTCCAGTTCCTCCTCACCACAGGAGGAGTTTCTTGTCAGATGGATGAAGTTCTCGGAAAGAGTGCAAAGGCACACCACGGCCTCGATCGCGCCGGCACCGCCCAGAAGATGTCCGGTCATGGACTTGGTGGAATTGATGGAGATATTCCGTGCTTTATCGCCCATGGCGAACTTGATGGCACGGGTCTCATAAAGGTCATTTAAGTGGGTCGAAGTACCGTGGGCATTGATGTAATCAATGTCAGCAGGGGTAAGGCCTGCCTGCCGCATGGCGATGCGCATTGCCATGCCGGCGCCGCTTCCATCAGGGGTGGGGGATGTGATATGGTACGCGTCATTGGTCACACCATAGCCCACGATCTCGGCCAGAATCTTCGCATTCCTTTTCCGGGCATGCTCGTATTCTTCAAGGATCAGTATGCCTGCGCCCTCACCCAGGACAAAACCGTCCCGGTCTTTATCAAAGGGGCGCGAGGCCAGATTCGGGTCTTCTGTCGTCGACAGTGCTTTTAGAGCAGAAAAACCGCGAATGGCAGAATTCGTAATCGCTGCTTCCGTACCGCCTGCTACAATGACATCTGCTTCATCCAGACGGATGGCGTTATAGGCTTCGCCGATACAGTGTGTACCGGTGGCGCAGGCGGTGGAGATATCCATGTTCTTGCCTTTCAGGCCGAACTGGATCGCAATGTTGGCCGAAGCCATATTTGTAATGACCAGAGGAATATAAAGCGGGTCGGTCTTGGCGCCGCTTAAAAATTTGGGGATCTCGATCTCATGCTTCTGCATGGCGCCGATGCCGCATCCTACGATGACGCCCATGCGGTACGGATCTTCTTTGGAAAGATCCAGTTCCGAATGAAGGAACGCCTCTCTTGTGGCAGCTACAGCATACTGAGAAAACAGTTCCATGCGCTTGGCGGATTTAAAATCCATGTGATCTCTCGGATCGAAACCCAGGACTTCTCCGGCCAGTTTTACAGGCGAATCGGACACATCGATCTTCGTGATCGGACGGATCCCGTTTCTACCTTCTTTCAATCCCTGCCAGAATGTATCCACATTATTTCCCAGCGGAGTAACGGCGCCCATGCCGGTGATCACGACTCTTCTTGTTTCCATTTCGATCCTTCTTCCAAACGTATATTCCGGGGAAAGCCGCATATCGGCTTCCGATTACCTAGTCTACGCATCTTTTCGGGAAAGAGGAACTGGCAAATCAGGCCGAGTATTCGAAATTGAGGAAAAATCGTATTCTATGAAATTTAGGAGAAATCAGGAGATTTGCGCAAAAAAACGAAAGCGCGGGGAACAGTGCATTTGCCGTGGATATATAAGGAATTCTTTAGGCGTGTGGGGAAAAGGGAAAAGTATGGTATCATGCTCAATAGGGAAAAAGGAGGATGAAGCGATGGCGCTACTGACAAAGGGTGCGATCATGCACGCATTTGAAGAGATGCTGGAGGAAATGCCGTTCGATAAGATCACGGTGTCCTCTCTGGTCAAGCGGAGCGGCATCAGCCCGAATACTTTCTATTACCATTACAGCGACAAGTATGCGCTCCTGAACGAATGGTTCGGCATGAAGCTTCGGGACATCCGTAAAGACGAAGATGAATTTACCAGCTGGCAGAAGCGGATCAAGTACTTCTTTCTCATGTGCCACGATAATCCGCGACTGATCCACCACATTTTCGATTCCCTTTCCCGCGAGCAGCTGGAGCACTATATTTTCGAGATCACGGACAAAGTGTTCATCAGTTATGTCAGAAGAAAAGCGGCAGACAGAGAAGTTTCTGAAAAGAAGATCCGGGAGATCGCCCGCTTTTACACCTATGCCTTCATCGGTTTCTTCCTGGAATATATCTGGGATGACATGGAAGATGATGTGGATGAGAAAGTCGACCACCTAAGCGGAATGTTCGACCGGTTTATTGAAAGTTCGATCAGTTAGTTGTTTGTGACGGTTCTGTTATACACTTCCACCTCCTTATACACTATTATGGTGTTGTGGGGAGGTGTAGCGTATGGATCATGGAAAATGGAAGCGTTTATTGGTTTCTTCTTTATGTGCCGTGATGGTGGTTTCCGAGATTTTTTCAATTACTGCCTGCAAGAAAAAAACTGCTTCCGGAGAAAAAAACTCCGAAGGGGCAGGAGGGAGCAATCCTTCTCAAAGTAATTCCATGGCCGGACCGACAACACCGGATGGGGAAAAGCACGGGGATACTGTGCTCGAGACAGATACATATTTTTCAAATTCCGAGTTTTCCGTTTCCATACCGGAAAAGGAGGGACGTACTCCCATCTCAACGGATATTTTTTCAGCCTGTTTTCAGGGACAATATGTCGCTGTACCCTATGCCCGTCACTATGAGCTGACGAAAGAAGAATTGGAAAAAGAGTCCGAGGCCGGTTATGAATCAGATGAGTATTTCGACCTCGAAGAAAGAAAAGAAGAAGTCGGGGCTGTTATCACAACTCTATCCGGAGAGAACGTAGGATATATCGATTTTCACGGGTATGGCATATGGGATATTTTTGCTGCACCGGATGGCGGATTCGGAGCCGTGATATACCGCTTGAACCGTGATAGGAATACCCAATCCATGGTAGATTTCGAGAAGAAATATATCGTCCTGTTTAACGAAAAGGGAGAGGTACAAAGTGAATTTCCCATAGATGAAAAATGCACACGCATGGAAATGACCAAAGTGCTGGTTCTTCCGAATGGAAAGTACCTGTATTTTACCCATGGGAAAATATGCCTTTTGGACGAAAAAGGCACACTTCTTCATTCTGTGGAAGACGAGAATATCTCTACGGTATATGCAATCGACGGCAAATACTACGCTGTGAGTTTTCAGATCGGCTGGGATGTGGAGACTAATGCGCAAAAGACCATGTTCCATTGCTTTGAGATCAATACAGATACACTGGAACTGGGAAAGGAACAGCCTTTAGCTTCGAATGTCCCCTATGAATTCAATCTGTTTCCGGATAATGGAGATGTTTACAGTAATGACGGAGAAGGTATTTGTAAACTGAATATCCTGACCGGAGAGAAGGAGAGGATCCTTCTTTGGGGCGATACAGATGTATATTTTGAAGAAATCTCCGGGGTCCGGGTCGTATCACCGGAAGAGATATTTATTCAAGAACGCAATACATGGACCCGTCTCCATAAGGAAGAGAAAAATCCCCACGCCGGAAAGCGGATCATTTTTGTCGGGGTCAATAACATTGAGCCCCTCTACTATAAGCAGATCGCTGAATATAACCAGCGCCCGGAGAGTCTGGCCCGTGTGTATGTGTATTATCCGAATTCGGATGCCTATATTTACGATCTTACGGATAAAGCCACGGCAGCCGACCAGCTCCTTCTGGATATGAAATCCGGTGAAGGACCGGATATTCTGATCAACTATTCTGAGTTCGGACAGTTCGATAATGAGTCTGTTCTTTTGGATCTGAATCCATATCTGGATGGCGATAAGGGAATCGACAGATCCCTCTACTTTGATAATATTTTCCGTGCGTATGAGGTGAATGGAAAACTTTTCCAGTTACCACTGACCGTCATGATAAATGGACTTGCAGGTAATCCGAAGATACTCGGTGACATTTCCGGATGGACGTATGATGAATATGACCAGAAACTGAAAGCTTTGCCGGACGGGATGATGCCGATCCTGTTCGAAAGTTCGAGCGGATACCCGGAAGAATTGAACGGACTTGGGATCCTTCTGAAGTATCTCTATAGTGATATGTCGCACTACGTTGACTACAATCATCTGGAGGCGCATTTTGACAGTGATGAATTCCGAAGACTTCTGGACCTGGCCCGAAGATCTGATCCTCACATCACAAAGGAAACCTTTCAAGGGATTAAAGACAGCTATGGAGAATATGCAGATAATGTTAACTTCCTCATGCTGCAAGATGGTATTAATGCTTGTACTCCGGTGTATATGCGCGGGCTGATCGATTATTTCACAGTCTCGGGAGTGTTCCAGAAACATCCGCTTCTTCTTGGTTATCCGGCATTTGAAAAACCCGGTCTATCTGCGCAAGCTCATATGACAGTTGCTATCTCTGCCTTTACCCAAGCTCCGGACGAAGCGTGGGATTTTGTCCGATATTATATGTCTTCCGAGGTCCAGAACCGGATCTTTGATGTGCGTTACGGAACGGTAGGTGTTTCCACGTGCAGGGAAAGCGAGAATATATCGATTCAAAGAGAACTCAAGGAAATGGGATCGATGCAGAATTCGGGAGAAGTAGACCAGGACGTGATCGACAGTTATCTTCGAGTCATTGAAAATATCAGCCACCGGATCGTAAAGAACCCGACTATAGCGGAGATCATCAAAGAAGAAGCACCTGCCTATTTTGACGGATATAAGTCTTCTGAAGAAGTCAGCAAGACCATTCAGGATCGGGTGTCTACGCTTCTTTCTGAAATGAAATAGTGATTCTGGGAAGAAAACCGTTGCATTTTCCCTATAACTGTATATAATGATCGTGCAGCGTGAAAAGCGCGCCAAGCAGTTCGGGTCCGATATCCTGCTTGTAAAATATGAAAACCAAAGGAGAATTTATATGACTGCACTTAAGCGCGTCCGTGAGGACTATAAGGCGCTTCTTCATGGCGTACCGACTATGGTTACGACCATATTTATCTTATCCGTCGTTCTCATGAACCTGATGGCCAGTAAAGAGCTTTACCGTTCGGAGTATTTCTGTCTGAACTGCGGTTTGGCTTTGTCCTGGATCTCTTTTCTTTGTATGGACTGCATCTGCAAGCGTTTCGGTCCGAAGGCCGCAACGAAGATCTCGATCCTGGCGATGGGCGTCAATGTGCTTTGCGTCATTGTCCTGAAACTTCTTTCCATGGCACCGGGCAGCTGGGCGGCGTATTATTCCGCTCCGGATGCGGCGACCGGGGAACTGATCACCCGTGGCATCGATTCCACCTTCGGCAGTTCCTGGTATGTGGTAGTTGGTTCTGCCACAGCTATGCTTCTTTCGACACTCGTCAATTCCGGACTGAATCATTTCATCGGAAGCCGCGCGGACAAGGGCGGTTATGCCGGATTTGCCAAGCGTTCCCTGATCTCTACATGTGTTGCCCAGTGGGTGGATAACTTCGTTTTCTCCGCCATGGTATCCCATGTCTTCTTCGGCTGGAACTGGACACAGGTACTGATCTGCTCGACCACGTCCATGGTGATCGAACTTCTTCTGGAAGCCGTATTCTCCCCGATGGGATACCGCATTTCCAAGAGATGGGAAAAAGAGCGCATCGGCCAGAAATATATTGACCGGATGCAGAAGGCGGCTGCCTGACCTTTCGGAGGCATAAATGGAATTAGAAAAACTGTCCGGTGTGGCCCTGGGAAAAGAAATCCGTTCCGGCCGCATTACCCCTACAGAAGTCATCAAGTATTTCCAGACTCGGATCGAAAAAAGAGATCCGAGTCTTCATGCGTTTACGTATACCCGCTTTGACGATGCTTTTTCTGAGGCAAAAGCACTGGAGCAGAAACTTGCTTCCGGGGAAGAGGTGGGTCCGCTCGCCGGTGTGCCGGTGGGACTGAAGGACTTCCTTCCCTCGAAGAAAGGCTGGACGAATTCTCACGGTGGGGTGAAGTCCTTGATCCGCGAGGACGTGGAGGATTCCATGTTCTATATCGCGGCTCGTGAGGCGGGCGCCATCGCGGTGGGAAAGACCAATGCGCCGGCTTTTGCGTTCAGGGGCACCTGTGATAATGCATTGTATGGGCCAACCGGAAATCCTTTTAACACGGAATATAATTCCGGCGGATCGTCCGGAGGTTCTGCCGCAGCAGTGGCAGACGGAATGCTTCCGATCTCGGAAGGCTCCGATGGAGGCGGATCGATCCGCATTCCTTCTTCCTGGTGCGGCTGTTTCGGATTTAAAGCCTCGGTGGGCACGATCCCGAGTGTATGCCGCCCGGACGGATGGACGGCGACCCATCCGTATTGCTTCAATGGTGCCATCACGCGAACTGTCGAGGACAGTGCGCTGGTGCTCAATTACATGGCCCGCTATAACCCAAGAGATCCGTTGAGTCTCGATCACGGGAAGCGGAATTTTCTGGAACTGATGAAGAAACCGATCCGGGACTGGAAGATTGCTTTTACGACGGACTTCGATATTTTCCCGGTAGAAAAAGAAGTTGAAGAGATCGTAACGAAAGCAGCAAGAAAACTGGAACTTGCCGGTGCCCACATTGAGCCGGTGCATTTTTCGTTCCCGCATACCTTTAATGAATATGCCGAACTCTGGTGCCGGAGCATCAGTATCGATACATCGATCGACCTGGAAATGTGGAAAAGAGAAGGACTCGATCTGGTCCGGGACCATCGGGAAGAACTCCCGGAAGAATTTATCTACTGGAACGAGAAAGCCTTCGCTTCGACGGTCATGGATTATCGCTATTTTAATGATCTCCGGACCGAGATCCTCGACGCCCAGCAGGATGTTTTCGATCACTATGACATTATCCTTTCGCCGGTGACGATCTGTCCGCCGGTCAAAAACGCGAAGGATCACAATACACTGGGGCCGAAAGAAGTAAACGGTCAGAAAGTCGATCCGATCATCGGATACTGTGAGACTTTCCTTGAAAATTTCACCGGAAATCCGGCAGCCTCGGTTCCCGCAGGTCTTACGAAAGACGGACTTCCTGTGGGGCTTCAGATCGTGGGAAAGAAATTCCGCGACGAAGATGTCTTTGCCGTCGCCAAGACCTTCGAGGACATCGCGCCTTGGAACTACGAGATCCCATACAGCCGGAAGGTGTGAGAGGGCATGATGAAAAGTCAGAAAGAGATCGATGACTACGATCGTTCGATGGAACCGTATGCCAATAACCCGGAGTATCTGGCGGCCTATCCCAGATACGATCAGGAGAT
>CADBGD010000118.1 GCA_902794115.1 Oscillospiraceae bacterium | reverse complement strand
AATCACGAATGGTGGGCCACATTCTGGAGCGCCAGGTACAGTGATTTTTCCGAAGTAGAACCGCCTTATGCCAACGGCCAGATCGCCATTATGGGTCATAAGCTGGACTGGCGGAGATTCACCACATGGAACTTCGCGGACTATACGAGAGCCGAGATCTGCGCCATCCGGGAAGGCTCGAAGAAGAAAGATGTTCCGATCACGACCAATCTCATGAAGCGGTTCTACGACATCGATTACCGTGTTCTGGCAAAAGAACTCGATGTGATCTCCTGGGACAGCTATCCGCTTCTCCATAACGACTGGGAGAGCTACGAAGATACCATGATCGAAGGTGCCTTTGACCACGCGATCATGCGGGGACTTAAGAAGGATAAGCCGTTCCTTCTGATGGAGAGCTGTCCGGGAAGCGTCAACTGGTCGGAGTATAACAAACTGAAAAGACCGAAAGTCCACGAGCAGTTCTCGCTGCAGGCGGTGGCCTGCGGATCGGACTCGGTGCAGTATTTCCAGTGGAGACAGTCCCGTGGCGCATGGGAACAGTTCCATGGTGCCGTGGTCAGCCACTTAGGTACAAATGACACGAGGATCTTCCGCGAAGTGGCGCATACAGGAGAGACACTAAAGAAGATCGCGGAGGTGGAAGGCAGTACTTCTAGAAGCGAAGCCGCCATCATTTTCGAGTGGGAAAACTGGTGGGCGATCGACTATTCCGGCGGATTCAGCGGCAAGACCAAAAAATACGATATGACCTGCCAGAAATACTGGGAGGCCCTGATGAAGCGAGGCATCGATGCCGACATCATCTCCGTGAACGATGATTTTGACGGATATAAACTGATCCTTGCACCGATGCTCTTCTCTGTGAAACCGGAAACGGCGGAGAAACTAAAAGCCTTTGTTGAAAAAGGCGGCATTCTTCTCGGAACCTACATGACCGGCTACGTCAATGAGAACACTCTCTGCTATGAGGGCGGCTTTCCGGGTGCGGGTCTGAAGGACCTTTTCGGTGTCATCGCGGAAGAAATCGATACACTCTATCCATCGGATAAAAATGCGATCTGCATGACCGGGGACAAGTGCTTTTCCGTAAGAGATTATTGCGAGATCCTGCGTGTCTCGGATGCGGAAGTGCTTGGAAAATATAAGGATGATTTTTATGCCGGTACACCTGCCATCACGTGCAAAAAGAACGGGCAGGGAAAGGCCTATTATCAGGCGGCAAGGATCCTTCCGGAGGAACTCTGCGGATTCCTCGACAGGCTGATTTCAGATGCGGGGATTAAGACGCGGGAGCTTCCGTCGGGCATCGAATGGCACAGGCGGATCGGGAAAAATGCGACCTATGATTTCTATCTGAATCTCTCGGAACAGAATGTAACTCTTTCGGGACTGAACGGGACCGATCTGGTTACCGGCGAGACGATCGACGGCAATGTCACGATCCCGAAAAGAGGAAATCTCATAGTGAAGACGGTTTGAGGTTGGTTTAAGGTTCGCCTTCTATACTGGTGTCATCAACCAGAAGGGAGACGACGAATATGCTTAACCGAAAACACATAAATACATTGTCCCTTTTGCTGACCGCAACCATGATGATTTCCATGACGGCCTGCTCGAACCGGGACGAAAAGAATGCAGATACATCCTCCGAATCATCCACATCGGACCTAGAACCTGATCCGGACGGAAGTGACAATGAAGATGCAGAGTCTGAATCTTCCGCACCGAAAAGCACCGGAAGTCTTACCACAGATGAAGAGATCTCCAATAGCGGAGATGGTGAACATGACATCGAGGCAGATGGTGAAGATGCTTCCTATTCTAAAGTCCACGTCACCAAGACCGGCGACTCGGAAGAAGGTGACGAGGCGGATTTCTATGGCGACAATGCCGCTGTTTTCGCCACGAACGGAGCGAAGCTGGATCTGTCTGATCTCGTAATCGAAACGGATGGAAAACATGCCAACGCGGTGTTCTCTTACGGCGAAGGAACGACGGTAAATATCAGTAACTCCGAGATCAGAACATCCGGGAATTGTTCAGGCGGACTGATGACGACCGGAGGCGGCACGATGAACGCCGAGAATCTTACGATCCATACTACGGGAAATTCTTCCGCGGCGATCCGGTCAGACCGTGGAGGCGGTACGGTAACCGTTACCGGCGGATCTTATACGACGGATGGAAAAGGATCTCCGGTCATCTACTCGACGGCAGATATCACGGTCAACGATGCAAAGATGGAATCCACTTCTTCCCAGGGCGTAGTGGTAGAAGGAAGAAATTCCGTAACGCTGAATAACGTGAGTCTGGTGGCGGATAACAACTCCAAGAACAGTGATAAATCAGAGTGGTATCAGGCGGTCATGATCTACCAGTCCATGTCCGGTGATGCCAAAGAAGGCGAAGCTTCTTTCTCCATGAAAGACGGATCGCTGGTGAATAAAAACGGGGATATTTTCTTCGTTAATAATACGGTCGCAACGATCACGCTTGAGAATGTAGAGATCACCAATCAGGACAGCGAAGGAGGCTTCCTCCGTGCGGCTGCGGCCGGCTGGGGATCGGAAGGATCCAACGGCGGGAAGGTCAATCTTTATCTTAAGAACCAGAAACAGGATGGAGACATCCTGGTGGACAGTGTCTCCGCAGTGAATATGTATCTTACTTCTGGTTCAACTTATCAGGGCACAATCAACCCGGATAACGAGGGAAAAGTATATGTTGAGATCGAGTCGGGATCAAAGTGGATCCTCAGCGGCGATTCCTATGTCACATCGCTTACCTGTGATGCAGATGCCATCGATCTGAATGGCCATACCCTCTATGTAAACGGTGTGGCATATAGTGATGGAACGGCATCGACAGGTGAGGCGATCACACTGGTGACAGAATCTTCTTCTGACAGAAGTAAGGGCGGACCGGAAGGCGGAAAACATGAAGCTCCGCCTTCCGGAGAAAAGCCAAAGGGCGATCCGCCGTCCGGGAAGAAGGAAAAGAAGGAGGACTCCTGATCCTTCTTTACTTCACCGGGAAACACACTTCCGTGACGAACTCGTCGGGGTTCTGTGTCTGGACCGGACCCACGTGATAGATGTTGAACATCGGGCCATTGGCTTCGTAGCCATTGGCCTTGATCCAGTTCACGATCGTGGGCACGACCTCGTTCATCTGCGCATAGCTGCCCTTCATGATACAGCTGGCGACTTTCACGGCAGGAAGTGTCTGAAACTTCACGTGCTCGGTATCTTCGTAGGTGCCTTTGACGGTCATCCAGACCACGATCTCCACATCTTTTTCTTTGTGCTCGTCGTCCAGAAACTCTGCCGCAGCCAGGCACGGATCGGCCGGTACCAGGGACGGTCCGCACTCGCTCATGTAGCCCCAGGCCATACCTTCATCTTCATAGCGGGGAATGACTGTGTGCACGGTGGCGGCGTATCTCTCGGGAATGGTTTTAACTGTTACATCGTAATTCATTTTTTGCTCCTTCCTCAGCCTGTCTCGGGCTGACTCCAGAAGCATCAGTTTGTAGGAAGTCTCTTCCGACAGTTTCCGTAGTTCCTCCTGTCTTTCTAAGAGGAACTTCTCCATCTTTTCTTTATCATCGTAGTTTTCCAGGATGCGGATGATCTCCGCAAGGGAAAACCCCATATCCTTTAAGGAAGTGATCCTTCCGATGGTGAAGAGCTGTTCTTCCTGATAGTAGCGGTATCCTGTAAACTCATCGATTTCGGCGGGTTTCAGAAGACCGATATCATCGTAATGCCGGAGCATCCTGATGCTGACTCTGGATAGTTTTGAAAAATCTCCTATTTTAAGCATTTGTACTTACCTCCATGGATGTTTTCCTTGAGCTCAAATCAAAGATAAACCCTGACACGATGTGAGAGTCAACACTATTTATCTATTATCGAAGATACTTGTCCGTTATGTCGGAAAAGAACTCCGCATCCCATACGGACAGCCCTTCTCTGTCGTGTTCATTCAGGAATACCTCAACATCCGCTCTGGCACTATCGTAATCGATCTTTTCAAATCGATCTATCAGCATAGTTTTCAACTTTTCTAACGTCAGTTCTTCCCTGACGTCCCACTTCCCCGATTGTTCCAAGCGTTTCTGAAGATGAAACAGATTGATCTGACACCCTTTCTGCAAATACCAGACATAATCATAGAAATCTCTTCCCTTCACCCGGTTCTTATAATCCCGGCATAGAACGGCGTGCGTCTTTCCAGCAAACAATGAAGGCAGATCATATAACCTGGCTCGGTACGGTGTCGGATTGATGGCATTCAGATACTGATAGGATGCTCCCAGCGGTGGATGGGTATCAATCTCAAACTTTATCTTCACAACAGCATTGGGGCTTATCCCATATACTGCAGAATCGGAAGATGTTATTTCAAGAATGTTCTGTACTGTATTTCCTTTAATAAAAGCGGACTGAACTGCAGAATCCTTAGTCTTTTCCTTCTTTCTGACAGTCAGACTGAAATTGTACGCAGAAAGTTCTTTCTCAACGTATGGAAGGTATTCGCTCAGATCAAATGTATCATCCGGCTTATCCAATGAAAAATCCATGTCCTCACTGAAACGTCTCAAGCCGTGAAAAATCCTCAATGCCGTTCCACCGTAAAAGGATGCTTGGGTAAAAAAGCCACTTCGGGAAAGGCCAACAAGTGCAACCTCCTGCACGATTTCCTTCAGTGCATTTTCATAGTCTTCACTGCTCTTACAATCGTATCTCGTCATCATCGACATTATTGCGTCATTCATCGATTCTTCCTTCTTTCTATAACCCGTATGAGTCTGTCCGGATTTGTCTTATGATACAGCGGTGCGATCCTTGAGATCCTGGTCTCGTCAAGACTGTCAAATTCATCTTCGTCAAGACGCATCCCGTCAAAAAGATATTCTTCAAAATCGGCTATGCCTCTGATCGGCGAAACAATACTTACCATATCGCACAGTGCTTTTTCCTTCGTCGCAATTAAAAACGGTCGGCCTCCGATTACTTCTCTGGTATAGAAATACGGATATACCTCAAGCGGAATATCCCTGTATCTGTATGTCCCAAAATCATTCTTGAATTCATGTATTTTCCTTTTGCCAAAGGTAGCCGATGTATAAACTTCTACTCTCTCAGGAATCATTCCGTAATATGATAAAGCATACTCGAAAGATAGATATGATGGACCTAACAGTACATTCGCCAAAAGATATCCCGGTGTATCCTTATCCGTTTCATACATGCCTCTCTTGATCGGTATAATCTCACCCTTTCGAGCCATATTGAATATACGGTGCTTAGGATCCTTATACATCCTGTTTTCATATAACAGCTGTTCTGTAGTGATAACCATGTCGATTCCCTCCACTTAGTTGATATTATAGTCAACTTTCAGGAGAATATCAACGCTTTACGGCCTGATCCACATTTTCGGATCGATGCGGATCTTGTCGTCTGCACGGGTGTGGCGGAAAACGAGATCGACCTTCCTGCCTTGACGTTGCTGCCGCCCTTCATGATGCAGCTTTTTATTGTATCTCATTTCTACGGGAAGTTGTCCCGTTAACCAAAACCATTACTGCTGCAATGAGAAGATAAAGGACTGCATAAATCGATACGGCAAAGGGCATTCTGTCATGATCAAGAATAACGAGTGCATTCAGGAAGTTAAACAACAGGTGGATGATCGTACAGTAAACCAGATTCCTGTGCTTTCCAAAAATATATCCCATAGTAATGCTTATCCCTATGACTGCTCCCATGAAGGAAACCGCGTATATTACCAGATTCAACGGAGAAAACCCTTCCATTAACCAAAGCGGAGTGTGCCACAATCCCCAAACGAGGCCTGTGATGACTGAACCTTTCAGTATTCCTCTTTCAGATGACACTTTTGTAAAGAAGTATCCTCTCCATCCCGGTTCTTCAGCAGTAGGACCCATTAGAAGCTGCAGGACAAACAGAAGCGGAAAGGAAGCATAATCCCGGTTGATCAGTTCACCTACAGGTTTTTGATCGGCCTCGCTAAGAACAAAAACAGTAATGGCAAAGATAGCGGAAGGGATAATGATCGAGATCAAGACCCACTTGATTTTCAGCTTCTCGGCAAATAAGCCCTTTAGGAATTCTTTTCTCGATGAACCTTTAAGTAACCGTTTTGCCCAGATCATCAGCACACCCAAAGACACCCACGAAATGACGATCGGAGCATATTTTGATATGCTTTCCATCGGTACGCCTAAGCCTGCGATTGCCAGACACAGCCCCAAGGCGATATAAAATCCCACATACGTAAGAATAACGAAGAACCGGAGATCCTTCTTTTTTGTTTCCATGATACATACCTCTTTCTTTATGGTCTTATGCTGTAAACCATAAAGTATGGTATCGTACCAAGGTCAAGCATTACTTTTCGATCGGCGCAAAAACTTCCAGAAAACTTTCCGTGCTTTTTCCGAGATGCGACACAAGAAGAGGTCTGATATAGCAATACCTGCCTAATCTGATATTATTCTCGCGGACCCACTGCATACACTTGGCATACTCATCCATCAGAGGATCATAATCGGCACTGTCCCTTACTACGGTATAAACGCACTCGATATCCTCTTCTCCGGTTTCTTCCGCCACAAAAACAGCATTCTCTCCTATACCTTCAGGAGTCAATTCAATACGTCTTACAAGGCTTCTGATTATGATCATCTGCTCATCGGATTCCGTCCTGAACTTCGCACCTGTTTCTGTGCTGACCAAATCATCTATCTTATCGATAAGCCGTAATGATTTTACTTTCCTAATCGTGTATTTTCCGAGGTGATCAGTTATTTTCTCACAGTCATCGATACTTCTTGATACAATGTCTTTCTGATATTGTAATTGGGCTATCTGGAGCAGAAGTTCCTCCTGACGTCTCTTAAAAACATTGCATATCTTTTCTATTGAGTCGGAATCCTGAATCTGCCCGATCTCCTTTACTCCGAGATCCATTGACCTGTACAGCTGAATACCCAGAAGCTTCAGTACTTCTTCGTTATCATATTCGCGATAACTGTTATCCGTATCTCTGACCGGTGAAATAAGCTGCTTCTCTTCGTAGTATCTTAACCGGTCTTTGGATATTCCGGTTATCTTCTCGACATCCCCTATTGAAAGACCCATTTTTCTTCCTCTTTTTGATTCTCGTAGTATCGAAAACATTATACTATACCCGGCAATACAGCCCGG
>CADBGD010000117.1 GCA_902794115.1 Oscillospiraceae bacterium | reverse complement strand
TTCTTGTAAAGGCTACTCCGGTTATCGTGATCGGTGTTCTGGCTATTGCCGGTGTCGTATTCTTTGCAGTAAGAAATGCGAAGAATAAGGATCTGGATGACGAAGCAGAGACGGCAGAAGAGTGATTCCCCAATTCGGGGGTGAACGTCCATAATCGGGAACTTTTATGAGAACGTTTTGGAAAAGTATGAACCGCATATACGAGAAAGTGATGCTCGTCATCTTTGTGGTGGCGCTCCTGATCGCTGTGTATGCACTTTATGATACGTGGTATGTCTTTGATCATGCAAATGACACGTCCTATCTGAAATATAAGCCGAATGTGGTCAATGCGGATGGCCTTCCTGAAGACTCTCCCATTACATTGGATATGGTAGGGTGGATCACGATCCCGGATACCAAGATCGATTATCCGATCATGCAGGGCGAAGATAATACGACTTATCTGAATATAGATCCATACGGACAATTCTCTTTATCCGGAAGTATTTTTCTGGATAGCCGGAATGCGCCGGATTTCTCAGATCCCTACTCGGTGATCTACGGGCACCACATGGAATATGGTGTCATGTTCGGCGCGCTGGATGAGTATCTCGATGAAAGCTATCTGCAATCCCATAAAAAGGGACAGCTTCTGGTGGGACGTGACGGCAAGGTCATGTATGAATTGGAAATATTCTATGCCGCCTCCGCCGACGCGAAAGATGATTACATCTTCGATCCTGCCAAGTATGAGGAACTGTATGCATTCCTTCAAGAAAAAGGCCTGAAAACAGATCACAGGATATTGTGTCTGTCGACGTGCGCCGGTGACGCCTCGACAACGAGGACAGTTGTATTTGCATACATTTTAGAAAATTAACGAAGACGTAAGGAGCAAAAGAGACGTGAGAAGATTCAGAAATAAAATGACTTCTCTGATCAGGGTCATGGCCGCCATGATGGCATGTGTGGCTGTGCTCGGGTACTCTATTGCCTTTACCCGCGCCACAAATTCCTATAAGCCTGTTGATGCCTATGTGCCTTTTAGCAGCGAAAAGGCGGATGTGGAAAACGGCGGCACGTATGAATTCGTGATCGAGCCGCTTGATGAGAACTCGCCGAAGCCGATGCAGGCTGTGATCCGTCTTGACGGATCCGGCTCTGCCAACTTCGGTATCCGCATTGATGAACCTGGTACGTACGAATATAAAGTGTACGAAAAAGCCGGGAACAACAGTGACATCGTTTACGATGACACGGTATATCTGGTGACGCTCTTTGTTACGAACGGAGAGAACGGAGAATTGGATTATCAGATCATTCTGACTAACGAAGACAAGGTAAAACCGACCGAGATGAAGTTTGTCAATTCGGCATCCCGGTCCAAGAAGAAGATGGATCCGATCGTTAAGACCGGTGACATGGAAAGCACATGGGACAAAGCCGCATGGGTGCTTCTCATAGCGGGCGCACTTTTACTCCTCCTCGCGCCCCGGAGAAAGGAGGCGGAACATGAAAACTAACCGTTCCCGCTCCTCTATATTGACATCCATGTGGTCCACCCTGGTCGGGGCATTTGAGTCCCGGACATTCCGCCGTGCACTTGGTACACTTCTGATCGTGGCCAACATTGTCTCTTCTACAGGTATGGTCCTTGCCAAGGAATCCTACGATGAGTCATCTTCAGATACGTCATCCTACATTGTCGAAGAAAGTGCGGAAACAGAAACAAATGCGATTTCGGAGTCGGAATCTTCTGAAACTTCTGCTCCGGCTGAAGTAACAGATTCTTCAGAAGAAAAGGGTACATCCTCACAAGAAACGAGCGATCCGTCAGAAGATACGGACACTTCGTCGAAAGATACTGAGGACGGCGCATCTGCATCTGAAATGAGCTCGAATGAGTCGTCTGAGGAAACTTCTGTTTCATCTTCAGATTCCTCTTCCAGTGAGACTTCCGAGGAAAGTTCGAAGAATACAGAAACGGAAACAGATACATCTTCTATGGAGTCTTCTTCGGACACAAGTGCAACGAGTGTGGAAAGCAGCGATTCGAGTGCGGATTCAAGCACGACTTCGAGTGAGAATTCGGAGCAGTCTTCTGATTCGACAGAAGTTGCTTCTGCTCCGGAGACATCTGATACCACAATCCTTTCCTATCGTGGAAAAGATTTTTCCGTAATTGTGGAGTTCGGTCCTGAAACGAATATTCCTTCAGGAGCGGAACTTCAGGTGCGCGAAATCACATCCCAGCCGGAATGCGATTCGTATTATGGTCAGCTGACCGATGTGATGAGTAGCGAGGAGATCTTTTCAGTCCGTTTCTTTGATATCAGTCTGGTAATGAACGGAATCGAGTGTGAGCCGAAATCGGGGACCACAGTCGGTGTGAAGATCGTGTTGGATGATCCCACGGATGAAGAGGTCAGCGTGGTCCATCTTCCGGATTATCAGGAAGCGAATGTTGTTGAAACCGAGTTCAGAACAACATCTGCCGGAACAGAAGTCACTTTCGAGGCGGATGGGTTCTCGGCATATGCGATTGTTCAGGGCCCTACCGGCAGCGGAGACGAGGAAGGATGGGTCGCAGTGAATAATATGAGTGACGTGCAGGCGCATGTTGCTGATGGAATCTATATCCGCTTCAGTGCAAAAGCAGCTGGACCATATCGCTATTTGTCGAATAAAACCACATATATCAAAGACGTTGGCGGCAAAAGACGTTACGGAATTACAAAAACACGGAATCCATATACGAAGACATCAGACGCCATTTCTGATCTGCTTTATCCGGCAGTCCCCTACTATTTTGAAAATCTTACGCTCTCGGCAAATGGAAATTCCGGAACATGTAATCTTTACTGCTATGATACTGATGGATCGACAAAGCTGTATGTTAAGGAAAAATATATTGATAACAGTAATGGATCCTTTGAATTAGGCTCAGATGGAGAACCAGCGACATTTACGATTACGTGTACCGGCGTGAATACCTTTACGATCAAGGGTTCCAGTCATTTCTTTAATGAACAAGGTTGCGGTAATGGCACTGACTGGGGTAGCGGTGATGGCCAGGATGGCGAAAAAAAGTCCATATCCGGATGGAATACTGCGACGCCTCTGAATTTCTTTTCATATTCAATCAATGGAGACGATCCTTATGGACTTAACGGAAAGACGTATGGTCTTTTGAATACGAAGGGTGGTACCGGAGGTAGAACTCTGCAGGCAACATCTTCCGTTTCCGGAAATCTCGATTCTAACCAGATCAGTGTCGTAGCAAGAGAGGGATCACATAACCAGGATAAACTCTATGTTACCGCAGAAGATGGCGCGACCATGTGGACGTTCCACTGGCACGTCGGTGATTACTACTATATCACAGCGGAAGTGGATGGAAGTGTGAAGTATCTTACTATCGATAATTCCGGATTATCGATGTCTGATACACCGTGTGATATCCGTGTTGTTCCGGGAACCGAAACGGCGAGCGGGCAGATCTCACTGCGAAAAGGAAATAACAGGCTTACGTTCAGTGGCGATGCCGCTACCGGATTTAACATTAATAACAGTAATGACCACTGGCTCTACCTAGTAGAAGAAAGAGATCTCACTCCTGATTATAAGAAGACGTATTCCGCGAAGAAGATCAGTGTTTCAGATCCGCAGCTGACGGATGGATCTCAGGTGATCGTGTATACCCGCCGCTGGGAAGAAATCACACCGGGTACGTATGCGTATAGATACTACGCGATCGATCACGACGGTTCTCTGGTTCTGTGTTACGAGAGCGGTGACTATTTGCAGTGGACGGATGATATGATCAATACCCTCCTTTGGGATTTTAATATCCACTACTGGGAGGGCACGAATGAGGAAAATGATTATTATGATCTCTATAACGAGTATTCCCAGAAATATATCGCACCGAAAATAACGAGTAATCAGGTCCTTTCTGATGAACCGATCGGAATTCAGCTCGATGGAAGAAAGAACGGACGGTATTATTCGACTATCGTTGCGTGGGATGATCCGAGTTATTCGTATGCGAGTCTGACCACAGAACCCGGTTCGATCAAACAGGGCTCCTTTGCCGAGGCGGAAGATTTCTATTTTGCGATCATTCAGGACAATTCTGTTGTGGATATCGATCTTTCCCCGATCGAAACGGTGGATAATAACCTGTATGGTATCGAGATGAAGATGCAGGATTTCAACTCCAAAAAGGATCTGTGCCTGTTCCTGGAGAATAAAGATAATGTAACGGATGCTCACCACATGGGAATCCTTTCTACTGAACTTGGCGACGACGGATATCCGACAGTTATGTATGGTGAAAAACAATCGCTGGGCAATCTCTTTAACAAGCAGACAACTGTAAATCATCTCTTTATCAACTCTACTCACGAGGCGACCGGATACTTCGAGTATGACAGTACACAAAACTTTGCATCACTTAATAAGGAAACCCATGACTTTACTGTATATCAGGAGCTTGGAACCACAGATGAAACTGAGAAGACTACCCTGAAGCATGGACAGTTCCTGCCGTTTAACGACCTGGAAAAAAACCTCTATGCGAAGAAGAACACGAATAATCTATACAACATGCACGCACGACTGGACAACTCGTCAGCGGGCCTTCTGCCGGATAGTGATCCGAGAAAATATGAAAGACTCTATCTTGTGAAAGAACCGAACCTTCAATTCGGAATGGAGATGAAAGCCTCCTTTATCCAGACACCGAGCGGACTCGACGACTGGGGACATGATATTATCTATGAATTCACAGGAGACGACGACTTCTGGTTATATGTAGACGGGGAGCTTGTCATCGATCTCGGCGGTTGCCACAGTGCGATGGCAGGATCGATCAACTTTGCGACCGGCAAGGTCGTCGTTAATGGTGTCGAGTCCGATCTGAAGACGATCTTCTATAACAATTATCTTGGCCGTGATGGTCATACGGCGGCAGAAGCGCAGGCATATGTGGATGGATTATTTGTTCCGGGTACTTCTGTATTCCGTGATTACACGAGCCACGAGATGAAAATGTTCTACTTTGAGCGTGGCGGCGGTGCCTCAAACCTTCACATGAAGTTTAACCAGTCGTCCGTTACACCGGGTAATGTAGTCCTTAGCAAGACGGTAACCGGCGTGGATGAAACGGATTCTGTTATGGCTGAATTCCCGTACCAGATCTTCTATGAGAAGAAAGACGATCAGGGTGTCGTTCGGGAGTACCCGCTGACAAATAATGTGGGAAATATCAGTGTGGTTTATAGAGGTACAAATGATCCGGTAGCGTTTGCCCCAAGCCGCGAGATCGATGGAGTTACGTACAGTAATGTATTCTTCCTGAAACCTGGAGAGGAGTGCGAGATCGCCTTCCCGGATAGAACGATCAATTACCGTGTAGTGGAATGCGGAGTGAATCCGTATATCTACAGTCATGTCTTTGTCAATGGGGCGGAGATCCAGCCGACGGAATCGGCCGGTTATCCCAACGGACGTCATGACTATGGCATAGAAAAAGTCTCTGCCCAGGATCGGACAAACGTAAAATATGTCAATGAGATCGATCCGGATGCCCTCCGTGTTTTGAATATCCAGAAGAAGCTCTACGAAGAGGATGGTACGACAGAGATCGAGAATTCTGATGCTCGTTTTAACTTCCGTCTTTATCTGTCCGGTGAATATGATGCTGCGATTCCGACAGATGAGAACAAGAGCAAATATGTGGCCTACATGTACAACTATCATGTGAAGGACAGGGACGGAAATTACTGCCGATGGGATACCGCTTCCGGAGATTTTGAATCAATTATTGGTAAGACAAATCTTTCGCAGTTTAACTCTGCGGAGAAGAAGGAAATCACATTCCAGACATCTATGTATGGCGCGATCTCGAAGATCCCGGCCGGATATACTGTAGAAGTACGTGGCCTGATGGTCGGTTCCCACTATATGGTGGAGGAGCGCGACAATGAAATCCCTGATGGTTACTCCAGAAGAGAGTATGACTACTACGCGAATGCTTCGAATGGCACAAAGACAGATGACAGCATTACTCCGATCAGCCAGACCATGGGCAGCAATAATCCGAAAGTTGTAGTGAATAACCTGAAAGGTTTCGGTCTTCGTGTCTATAAGGAATGGACAGACAAGGACTTTATGGACAGCCATGCAAATGTTTTCTTTGCGGTATATAAGAAAGTCGGAAATACATATGAACTGGCGGATACGCCTAATCATGATGTCGTTCACTGCATGAAAACCACCAGTGACACATCCTACTGGTATTACGAGCATCTGGATCCGGGACTTACACTTTCGAATTATGAGATCCGTGAAGTGAAGCTGACAGGAGAGTACACGATCGCACCAAATGGTGTCGTTACCGGATATTCATCCATCACCCCGGTCGAGAATAACGGACAGATCGAGCTTTCCGGACGAATGACCGGTGCAGATTCGGATGCTTCGTATGAGTATACAGTGACCTACAATAAAGGCTCGCTGATCGACGGTTCTAACATCCGTGTCGATCAGGTGATCAATGACCGTCCGGGTCTCGGACTTACGAAGACGGCCTGGGATGGCACGACACTTCTTCCGAATGCGGAGTTTACAGTTACCTCTAAGGACGGAAAATTTAAAAAGAGGTTTGTTTCCGATGCAAACGGTAAGATCACAAAAGCATTTTTCGTAGAAGGAATGGAGTATTCCCTCTCAGAGATCAAGACCCCGATCGGTTATTACTGCCCGACGGAGGCTATCACGGTAATTTATAGAAATGGTGAATTCGAAGTTACCGATACATCCGGAGGCGGGTTTGGCACGACG
Organism: Oscillospiraceae bacterium; assembly: GCA_902794115.1. Classification (GTDB taxonomy): domain Bacteria; phylum Bacillota; class Clostridia; order Saccharofermentanales; family Saccharofermentanaceae; genus Scatonaster. The sequence continues at coordinate 525 of CADBGD010000117.1, read as the reverse complement.
AAAGTCAAGTCCGGAGATGACACGCTTCTCGGTATTAAGAATAAGACATATACGCTTCGTGTCTATAAGGTCGATTCCATGGACGATAGTCCGGTCGAGGGAGCACACTTTGCGCTGCATAAGCAGATCAAGGTAGGCGCGATCACGATGTTCGACTATGATCCGGTACCTGGATTTGACGACATCGTTTCCGGTTCAGACGGACTTATTCCGGAACTGAATGAACAGCTTGCTCCGGGTGTATATGAACTCCGTGAATTGTCGGCACCTCTGGGCTACCTGAATCTGACGCATAACGTCCGTTTCCGCGTAGGCGATACGGGTGGTATTACGCTGATCGATGCCTATTCGGATGTTGACGTGACTTCGGAAGACAGTGCTGACGGTTCGGCAAAGAACTTTGTCATGAAGATTGGATTTCAACGTTAATAAAAATTGGAAATGGCCTTATTTTATCAGGACGGGGAATGTTCGTCAACGGATAATTTGCCGCGGTCAGGAGAAGGGCGAGGGTGAGGATGAGAT
>CADBGD010000116.1:1122-8586 GCA_902794115.1 Oscillospiraceae bacterium | reverse complement strand
GATCAGGTAGAGGCATCAGGCTAGTGCCATTAAAGTGCTGGTATGGTTTTCTTTTATCAGCGGTTTATAAATCTCAACTACAGAGTTGAAAATAGCCATATATGTTCAAATCACCTTCAACTCATCTTGTTGCTGTTTGCATCGAGGTCAAAACTATTGACCTCGATAGTATTCCTGCCCGCTCCAAAACTGTCTGAAATTAGAAGCCTTTCGGAAACTTGAGGTCGCAAATTGCGACCTCAATCGGTAGTAAACAATACATATGCACTTTCTATTAATGCGCATCATCGATTTGGAGTTATTTCAATGTTAACGCAGTATATTTCGTCATAATTCAGAAATATACTTCGTTAAATGCCAATTAACCATCAAAAATGCAAAAACGAGAAACAAAAAACCCGTAAACACTAAGTCTACGGGTTTTGGCGGAGAAGGAGGGAGTCGAACCCTCGCGCGGCTGTTACACCACCTAAAGCTTTAGCAAAGCCTCCCCTTCGGCCTCTTGGGTACTTCTCCATGCCGAAGTCATTTGCTTCTATTGAAGCGACATGAGATATTCTACCATAGAAAAAGGAACATTTCCACATCTATTTCAGATTTTCTGCTTTGAAACAGGAAAGCCCTGTTTCCCAGTGCTTTTGGAGGGGTTCAAGAACGGACGATGCAAAATCCGGAGAAAGTAGTACAATGATGGGGATTATGGAAAACAAAGGAGAACACCCATGTCTGAAACACAAGCAAATCCATCTAAAATCGATCTTACGGTTGTACAGCCCTATACGCCGACTGAGGCACAGATAAAAAAATATACTTCCAAGAAAAGCTCCGGAGCCTGGAAATTTCTCTTCGGATCGATTGCCTTTCTGGTCATTGTTGCTGTCGCGATCTTTCTTTTTGTCAGCATTTTCCACGTTTTCGTTTACAGCATCAGAATCATCATCGCCCTTCTGCTTGTCCTGATTTTGCCGATCTATGCTGTATACAACCTCTGTTCCACCATCAGTAACCTTTCGAAGAAGAATTACTCCTTCTATACTGGCGAGATCCTTGCGAAAAATGATAAGGGTTACTTCGTAAAAGGCATTCAAGCCGAAGGCCTTTCTTTCCTTGACAGGTCGTCCTCTGACGGGGATATGGCTCCCGGTGCACAGGTCATCGTTGTTCAGATGAAGGATGATTTCGATCTTTTAAGTATCGACTGATCCCTGTAAAAATCAAGTTGCACTCCGGCGTCTTCTTTCTTCCTGCATCAGACGCTTATGTTCCTTGATCCCCTTTCTGCCCTGGCCGATTCCCTCGGGGACCGGCGTTTCTTCGATCTCGATATATTTATCGTTATGGAAAACTGCGCTCAGTTCCGGGTCGAGATGGAAATAGGAATCGATCTGCTGATTGGTAATATCCGGCGCAAAGGTCCTTCTTCTCAGCGAGCCGAATCTTCTGCGGTTATATTCTTTCCATACGATCAGGACAAGAAGTTCGATCAATGTCGCAATACACAGAACCGCGAAGAAGTGCTCGGTCTGGCGGATCTTATTGAGGTCGTAAAACAGGAATTCCTTCACCGGACGGTTCAGCTTGTCGCTGATGATTCCGTAGATCATATACACAAAATAAACCAGCATATATACCCATGCGAATAGTGTCAGGATCACACCAACAGCCTTTTTCCAGGTCTTCTGGTTGTTCTTGTATTCGATATGTGATTCCTCTTCCTGATCGTTCTCATGGTCAGGAAGCTCGATCACCTGGGGATTTCCCTGTCTGTTCTCTTCCTTCTGCATCTGTGTAATTCCCCGGTCCGGGCTCTTCCATGTCGCCAGTTTCTTTCTGGGGAAGATCGTCTTAAAAAGGGCGCTTAACGTGATGAATACATTGATATACCAGTACAGGATCGGATACCAGATCACGCTCCAGGTGCTTTTCAGAATGTCCTTGTCATACTTGGATTCCAAAAGCATGGCCACGACAAATTGGAGAAGACAGACAAAGGATAAGAACTGGCTTTTCCAGATCAGGCCGGTATAAATGTGTTCTCCGCGGATCTCTGAAACAACGAGAAGAACGGTCAGAAACAGCCAGCAGACAGACCAGAAGAAAGAAGCCACCTGCTCCAGATAGATGGGTGTCATACGTCTCCTGCGCCAGCTCTTGAAAATATCCCAGTGGCGGAATACCACTTCCAGACCGCCTTCTGCCCAGCGCTTGCGCTGGCGCCAGAGGCCCTTGATCGTTTCGGGAACAAGCATCCAGCAAAGAGCCCGCGGTTCATATCGGACATCCCAGAAATTCTTTTCCAGTTTCCATGTGACCGCAATATCCTCGGTCATCATGTCCCGGTCCCAGAAACCGCAGTCCAGAAGAGCTCTTTTTCTATATGCCACACACACACCGGAAACGGTCATAACTTTTCCCAGGACACGCTGGGTGCGCTTGATCAGGCTGATAATACTGGCATATTCGCAAAGCTGGATCTTTCCTAAAAGTGAACCTCTGTTGCGTACACGGGGATTTCCGGTTACCGCACCGACACGCTCACCGTTGTTCTTATTTACGAAGTGGGAAACCATATAACGGAGCGCATCCTTATCGAGGTAAGAGTCAGCATCGACACCCACCAGGATCTCTCCTCTAGAAGCAATCAGGCCAAGGTAAAGGGCATTGGCCTTGCCGCAGTTTTTCTTCAGATCGACAACACGGACGCAGGAATACTTCTTCGAAAGCGCCTGCATGACCTGCGCAGTATCATCTGTGCTGCCATCGTTGATCAGAATGATCTCATATGCGGGATAGTTGAGTTTCGTCATCTGCTCGACAACCGGAATGAGGACGGCTCCCTCGTTGTGAGCAGGCATAAGAATAGACACAAACGGGGTGCTTTCAAGCTTCAGAGTGCGCTTTCTTTCGTTGGAGTAATAGAAGATCAGAGAACCAAGTACCCACATCATCGCCATCATGGCAGGATACCAAAAAACAAATTCCACTATCCAGTTAAAGTTCATTTCTTTTGCTCACCCCTGCTGTCAAAACCAAAGCTGCTACCAATGCTGTCAATTTATGTCTGAATTTGTGTCTAAATATAAGAATTTAGTAATTGCATGCGTCAATATATCAGAGGGAATCTGCTGCGTCAAGCGGCAGATTCCCCGATTTATTCGTGAATTTGTCCAAAAATCACACTATTCTACAAAATACAGAATTCTCTCTAAATTTTTTATGATTTTGTCATCCCGTCAGTCAGAAAAAGATCATCATCCAGCTCCGTGATGCTCTTCAAAGCACGATTCACCGCATTCGCTCTCGTCGTCCGAAGTGTATCGAGGTTATTGCTTGCCGCATCCAGGCTCTTCTTCACTTTTTCCAAAGCCTCTTCGTATTTTCCGAACTCTTTCTTAACCGCGCCGAGAGTGCGCTCGATTTCGTGGGACTTCTTCTCGATAGCCAGTGCCTGGAAGTAGTTCGTTACTGTACTAAGTATCGCCATCAGTGTATAGGGGCCGGCCACGGTCACATGGATCTGGTTCAGCACCTCCAGAAGGTTAAGGTTGACGATCTCGGAATACATCCCCTCAAAAGGAACAAACAGGATCGCATAGGAAGTCGTATCCGGCACGCTGATATACTTTTCCGCTATATTTCTGGCATCATCACGGATCGCCGCGGCAAATTCCTTCTTTGCCCGGGTAATATCGTCTTTGTCCCCGGAATCGTACGCTTGTAACAGTGTTTCATATCTGTCCAGATGGCATTTGGAGTCGATCGGCAGGTAAATAAACCCGTCTCCTTCGCGGGTCGGCATACGGATCGCGATCTCAACATGATCCGAAGAACCCGGCTTTGTCGGAACTTCCACATCGTACTGCTGCGGTGTCAGTACATCAGCAATGATCTGCTTGAGCTGGACTTCCCCCATAATGCCGCGGGTCTTTACGCCATTGAGCGTCTTCTCGAGACTTCCCACCTGATTGGAGATACCCTTAAGCTCGCCCATGGTCTTCTGTAGTTCCGTCATCTGGGTCAAAACCCCCTTGAAACTCTTCTCGAACTGCTCGTTCAAGGTCTTATCCAGTTTCTCGTTTACCGTCTCCCGGATCTTCTCGATCTGCTGGTTATTCTCGGTACGCATCCGGGTAAAATCCTCGTGGAAAGTCTCCGTCAGCTTGGTCAGCCTCGTCTCCATGGACTTATTCAGCGTATCCAGGCCGGACGTCAATATCTTGGTCTGGTTCTCCTGTGTGGCATGGCGGTTCTCCTTATCACTCTTCAGTTCCCCGAGGATCGCCTGATTCATCGCATCGAATTTCTGGGTATAAAGCCGGTTACTGAGCTGGTTCAGTTCATCGTTATGGCGGCGGGTCGCCTCCTGCTGTTCATTTTCCACACGGGACAGATTCTCCTCCATAGACGAGATCCGCTGGTCGATGGTCCGGGAAAGGGACTCCTGCACTTTGGCAGGATCCTCGGAAGTACGGGATGCCAGTACATGAGCGATCGCATAGGTCCGTAAAAGCAAAGCGCAGAGCACCAGCACGATCAGCAGAATAACGGCGGATAAGATCAGGATCGCAGTATTCATAGTTTCCTCCTTACGCCCGATTTTCGGGTCTTGTCAGAAGGGTAACATAAATGCTGTCCCATTAACGGGATTTTTTCAGTAGAGGAAAAGATAGATACCGAACCAGTGGAAAGCCGCGCCCAGAAGAACAAAGATATGCCAGATAAAATGCATGCCCTTATTATCTTTGCTGAAGGGGATCATGCCCACCGTATAAAGGATCCCTCCGGTCAGGATCATGATAAACAGCCAGAAATCATTTCTGACCATACCGGGTACATAAAGAAGGCCGCTCCAGCCGATCAGGAAATACAGCGTAAAATGCAGCGGCATCAGTCTGGCGGGACCGAATATCCCGATGAAGGTGATTCCTGTCAGGATCAGGCCCCACTGGATGCAGAACATTACGATGCCTTTCGTGTCTCCCCAGTACACAAGACACATAGGCGCGAAAGTGCCGCCGATGAGAAGATAGATCGAACAGTAATCAAAACGCCGCCACAGTTTCTTTACGAAAAGGCCGCTTTTCCAGGCATGGTACAGGCAGCTCATGGTGAAAAGAAGGATCAGGCATATTCCGTAAAAACAGGAAGCCAGAAGCTTCAGTGCCGTGTTGGAGCGAAGAAGAAGAAGGACGAATCCGGCGATGGAAAGGCCGGCTCCGATCCCGTGGGTCACGGAATTTCCCACCTCCTCCAAAGTCGTCAGCTTCGGAGGCTCGTTCCGCTTATCGATCTCTTCTTTTGTCAGACGCTGAAAACGCATGGGCTCCCCTTCTTTTAAAAAATTCTTCCCCATTATACCACCGCTTCCTTCCCGCTTCATCTTCTTGAAATGCACTGGAAAACGCCCTGAAAAGAGAAAATGTTTTCTGTTTGTTTTCTTTTACCTTAGCGGCTTCTATTGAGGGGAAAAATGTACCATGTTAAAATTTACTTATCAGTGAGGTACGTGATATGAAGATTTGTGCGTTTATTGGTGATATGTATCGGGACTATTCTTCGGAGATGATTCTGACTCTTCAGAAGAATGCCATCAAGCGCGGGCATCAGATCGATGTATTCGGCAACTGCTCGGTCCCCAGTGAGAACTCTCTTCACGCAGAAGGACTAAAGAAGATCCTCTCTTTACCGGACTATTCCAAGTATGACGGGATCATCCTTTGCTCCGATACGCTGCATCATGCCGGTCTGGATCACGTTCTTCTGGAGAATCTTACCTCGGCTCCCAATCTTCCGCCGGTAGTCGGTGTACGTTCGGAAGAAGCCGGTTTTTACGCGATCGTTCCGGACAACCGGCAGATCATGTATGATATCACCCGGTATGTTATCTTAAAAGTCGGATGCGACGACATCGGGTTCGTAACCGGAAGAGATGACCTGAAAGATGCGCATGAACGACTGGCCGGATTTGAAGATGCCATACGCGAAGCCGGGTACAAACTGGATGAGAATAAGATCTTCCACGGTAACTACTGGACGAATCAGGGACCGCAGACCGCTGATTTCTTTATCCGGGAAGACGGCACACTTCCGAAGGCGATCATCTGCTCGAATGACTATATGGCCATCGCCCTTTTAGACGAGCTTCAGCTTCGCGGCTATTCGATCCCGAGGGATACATTTATCACCGGTGTCGATAATCTTGATGCCTCTTCCGTGCATTCCCCGTCGCTGACTACTTCGGACATTCCTGTAGAGACTCTGGCGCTGGCGGCTCTGGACAGTCTGGAAAAGATCCATGCCGGACAGAAAGTAGATATCAGCATCACTGTGCCCGGCCGTCTGATCCCCAGAGAGAGCACCGGAGAGATCATGACCCGCGATGATATCGATGCCATGCACCGTCGTCTGGATGCGCTGCAGCGGAACTATTACGATAAGACGCGTGAGTTCGTCCTTCTCAGTTCCGATTATGAAGACGCGCTCACTTACGAAGCCTGTATCCGGTGTACTCTTCAGGCTCTCGACGGGTACGATCTGTTCCGTAAGGTATTCCTTTGCCGGTACAGTGAAAACGATAAAACACTCGTCGGTTACAGTATCGAAGGAGAGCAGTGCATCAGCAAGCTTTCATTTCCGGACCGGGAACTGATCCCGGAACAGTTTGAGAACAGCGAACCTTCCGTCCGTATTTTCCTTCCGGTCTTCTATAAGAGTGAAGTTTACGGCTACGTTGTTTTCTATATGCGTTCCGATGTGAACTATGTACTCGACGAAAAACTGGAATTCACCTTATCGCTTCTGGGTCAGACCGTTAACCGTCTGCGCCTTTACGAGAAGCTTTTTGAAGCCAATAACATCATGGATCTTTACATCAAGGATTCCCTGACCGGTCTTTTGAACCGCAGAGGTTTTGAAAAAGGGATCGTCAACTATTTTAAGGACGGGAAAGTCACTAACGGAAAGATCTCAGTTGCCAGTATCGACATGGACGGTCTGAAAGAGATCAACGACACGCTTGGACATGCTGCAGGTGACGAAGCCCTGAAGGGGATCGCCCACTGCCTGGAGATCTCACTGGCCGAAGGCGAGATCGCAGCCAGAATGGGCGGCGATGAATTTGCCGCCGTATTAGTCATGAATAACCAGGCACGGGTCGGTCAGTTCATAAGAAGTTTCCGTGATGCCATCAAGAAGGCCAATGCCGAAAGCCATGCCGAATTCACCTTGAGCGCCAGCATCGGCACTTGTGAAGTCACTGAGTGGGACTCTCTTATGGAATGCATGAACAGAGCCGATAAGATCATGTATATCGAAAAGAAGACGAAGAAACACCGTACTTAAACTTTATCATCTGAAAAAGCACCTTAACCGGCAGGGGCATCTCCCCGCCGGTTTTTTCGCGGAAAAATTTTTCCGGAAGGGGTCTTCTCAAAAACGGTCAATGGGATAAAAATAGTATTAACC
>CADBGD010000116.1:0-1033 GCA_902794115.1 Oscillospiraceae bacterium | reverse complement strand
GTAAATGAGATCGCACTGGAAGCAGGGATCAGTAAGTCCCTTCTCTTTTTCTATTTCCGAAATAAAAAAGAATTCTATCTGTATCTGATGAAGACAGCCGAAGAACTGACTATGAAGTATCTTCAGGATTCCGGATGCTATCAGGAAACAGACATTTTCGAAATGATGTATAAAGGCCTTCTTGCCAAGACCGAGATGATGCGTAAATACCCGGACATGAGTCATTTCGCGCTGAGGGCATATTACGAAGATGACGAGGAAGTGCGGGGAGAACTGCAAAAGATCATTGCTCCATACCGGAAACTCAGCACCAATAGATCTCTGCCGAAACTGGATCCGTCCGTGTATAAAGAAGGGCTGGATCTGCAGATGATGTACCAGGATATGTATCTGGCCTCGGAAGGATATCTTTATCAGATGGGGCAGAACGGCAATATCGATATCGATAAAGTCGTCACGGATTACCGCCGGCTCATCGACTTCTGGAAGAAACTCTATCTGCGCTAAATACCCGTATACACGGACAAATCCTTAACACGGGTAAACCCTGAACTATTGTAAATCACTCAGAAAGGTCTATCTATATGAACTATGCGATCCAAACTGAAAACCTGACGAAGACCTATGGAAAAAACAGAGGGATTTCCGAGCTGAACCTTGTTGTGGAACAAGGTGATTTCTTCGGATTTATCGGCCCGAACGGCGCCGGAAAATCCACTACGATCCGCACCCTTCTCGGGCTGATTTCTCCGACTTCCGGAAATGCAGCGGTCCTCTCCTACGATATCCGCAAAGATAAGGAACAGATCCTTTCCCACACCGGCTATCTCCCTTCCGAGATCCATTTTCATGCCAAAATGAAAGTCCGGGATGTGCTTCGTTTTTCTTCCGAACTGCGGCATGTCCGGTGCGAGGAACGGGCCGAAAAGCTCTGCAGGCGTCTGGATCTGGATCCGTCTCGAAAGGTGGATGAGCTTTCACTGGGCAACCGCAAGAAAGTCGGCATCATCTGTGCGGTCCAGCATCAGCCGGA
>CADBGD010000115.1 GCA_902794115.1 Oscillospiraceae bacterium | reverse complement strand
GCAAGAAGCGTATCCTGATTGGTGGTCTGGATCCCGATCTCCAGCTGGATCTGGCCGGGTCGCATCTTTCGAAGCAGGTCGATCTCGTCAATATCCAGAAGCTCTGCCGTGATCTCAAAATGGAAGTTGGTGATACCGTTATCGTGCTCGTGGAGGTAGTTCAGGATCGCCATGGTCCGTTCCTTATTGCTGTTGAAGGTTCTGTCCAGAAACTTCACCTGAGGAACTTTTGAGTCCAAAAAGAAATCCAGATCCCGGAATACCAGAGGAAGACTTCTGTAGCGGATCGTCTTATCCAGGGAAGAGAGGCAGTAACTGCAGCGATACGGGCAGCCACGGGACGATTCGTAGTACATGATACGGTTTGTAAAGTTCTCCGTTCCTTCCTCGTAAATAAAGGGCAGAGAATCCATATCCGTAAGGATGTGCTCAATAACCGAGGGCCTTTCCTGAAGTGCCACATTGGGAATAGAAGAGAAGTCCGGCAGATAGGACCTTCCGTCTTCTTCCTCATTAATGCCATGTGCCCGTACATATTCGCCGACAATCAGGGTAAAGGCAGACTCGCCTTCGCCGACGATCACACCGCGAAGATGCGGAAATTCCGATAGAAGGATCTCGTAATCATAAGAAACTTCCGGACCGCCGAGCCAGATGTCTGTTTCGGGAAGAACTTTCGGAAGCTCAGTGAGAAGCCGTCTTACGATGCCGATATTCCAGATATAGGTCGAAATGCCGATGGCACGGGGCTTCCTTTCACAGATCTCGGAAAGAATATAGTGAAAGTTCTGGTTAATGGTACATTCCAGAATAGAAGTGGCCCCTGGATATACCCGGTCGGCATATTCCCGCAGCGAGTACACAGCGGGATTGGAATGAATGTATTTGGCATTGATCGCTAAAAGAAGAATATTCATGAGAACACCTCCTTATGTGTTTTTACTCATTTCTGACATAAATGTAGTATTGTGAATCTTCAAAATCATCGAAATATAAATGGTATCCGCCTTCAGAAAAGAAAGTGTCCATCTTTTCCATGAAGGGCTCATCCACATCCGGCGTGCGGAAAAAGGCGATGACATCCGGAATGCCTTTACGGACATAATCGATCTGAGCCGCATACATATCACTGGTACCTTCTCTGGGCATGAAGAAAAAGCGGAAATCCGGAAGAGCTGTGGAGTAGCTGTAGTGGAAGCCGTCGCAGAGATTTGTGAAGTAAAGACAGGTGGCATCCGGATGAGAATCATAGTATGTTTTCATCGCGGCCTCGTATTCCGTCTTTTCTTTCGGAATCGACGGAAGGAGGAGAAGCTGATAAACGGTGAAATTGCCAACGATGAAAATCGCCATTACGACCGGAGCAATACGAGTGATTTTCTCGGGGAGAAAAGAAACCAGAAGGTCGGCGAAAATGGCTGTACCCCAAAGATAAAGAGGGAGAAGAAGGACGAATGTGTAAGCGAAGGTCTCGGCAAATGCGATCATTGCGTAGACCGGAGCTCCGCAAAGAAGGGTGATGAGACGCTGGGTTTTGTCCTTTTTTCCTGAAATATAGTAGCAAAGCGAGGCGCAGGCGAGAACAACAAAGAGCAGAACGATCGTGTACTGATTATGCATCTCGATGTAAGGACGGGAAAGGAAAAGATGAATACCGCCTTTTCCGGCATATTTAATATTGAACGTAAAGTAGGCATAGATCAGGTCGGACAGGGCACCGTTCAGATAGTAGTAAACGAAGAACGGAAGACAGACAAGGACAATGCCTGAAAGAAAGAGGCCGCAGGACCAGAAAAATGCTTTCCCTTCTTTTTTATAAAGAAGCCATAAGAAGTAGAAACCGATATATGTGAGAAAGTAGATGCAGATATTCATCTTGATCATGAAAACGGCACCGCAGCAAAGTCCGATCAGAAACATATCCCGCTTACCAAAGATAACGGGGGAAACTTTCCGGTCAGAGCTGTCTTTCTTTTCATTCTCTGAAGAAGTGAGCGCGTTGATCTTTTTCCGATACGCTTTAATGCCCCGAACAAACAGATATTCGGAAATCAGGAGGAGAAGAAGAATAACGTGATCCGGCTTTGTTCCGGAGGCAAAGAGCGGATTTTTCGCGGCATAGAAAAGAGAAAGGATCAGCGTAGTGCCGACGATGGATTTGTTTTCCGGAAAACACAAACGCATGATCTTATAGACCAGAATAAAGCTTCCGGCGTTTATGGCAGAAAAAACAAACAGGATGCCGAGAGTATTCTTTCCGGTAAGGAGAAGTCCAAGCGAATAGATGACATAGGTCAGGGGGCCTTTATGGTCAAACAGATCCCGATAGGGCAGTTTCCCCTTAAGCCATCCTAGGGACATGATCTGATAGCAGATCTCATCCGGTTCAAAGTTATATCGGTAGATCGGTGAAAACGGACATGTCAGAAAGGTAAGAAAGACAGCAGACGCAGCAAGTAGGAATATGACAAGCCGGTCCGTGTTCTTGCTTTGCTTTAATCCGTTTTCCATTTTGTTTCCTCCAATATATGATAAGAGGAATTATATCAAAAATCAGTGACTATGACCACAGAAGAAAAAGACCAGAAATGCACGAAAAAACGGCGCTGCCTCATTTGTTTTGAGACAGCGCCGCGGCGGTGAATGAATATATCAGGGTAAGTGATGTACGATATAGATTACATGCAGGTGTAACCGCCGTCTACGGCCAGGTTTACACCGGTAACATAGGAAGAGTTCGGAGAAGCAAGGAAAAGGGTGGCTGTATCCAGTTCGCCTTCCTCACCGTAGCGCTCTTCCGGGATCATGGTCTTGGCGTTCTGCTGGAAGAAGTCGCTGTTCAGTGTGTCACGGGTCAGGTCAGTGTAGAAGTAACCCGGGCAGATGGAGTTTACTGTGATGCTGTACTTGCCCCACTCGGCAGCCAGAGCTCGTGTCATATTGACAACACCGCCCTTGGCAGCGTGATAAGGAGCAGATCCGCAGATCTTGTTTCCAACCAGACCGTACATGGAAGCGATGTTGATGATTCTTCCGTAGTTGGCCTTGATCATATATTTTTTGGCAACTGCTCTTGCCACACGGAAAGAGCCGAAGAGGTCGATATTCATTTCGTTGTTGAACTGATCGTCTGTGATGTCTTCAGCCGGAGCTACGGCACCGGTACCTGCGTTGTTGATCAGAATGTCCACGCGGCCGAACTTCTCGATGACAGTATCTACCATCGCGTCAACAGCAGCAGTATCTGTAATATCACAACGAACAGCCAGAGTCGGTACACCGAATTCCTTAGCGATGTCAGAAGCAACTGCATCGATCATTTCCTGACGGCGGGCAACGGCGACGATGGTGGCACCCTGATTAGCGAGGGCTTTGGCCATCTGCACACCCAGTCCGGTGGAGCATCCGGTTACAATTGCAACTTGTCCCTTGAGGTCAAAATAATTCTTCATATCAATCTCTCCTTACTGCGTAATTAACCGTGTAAGAGTATAGCATTATAAAAATGAAAAAAGAGCGACGAAAGTGTTCGTGATTTCAACAAGAAAAAAGTGTGATATCCTATAAACGCAAGGCAAGAAGACGAGGTTTTTTGTCATTTGATTTTCATATGAAAGAAAGTATCAAATATTCTGGAGAAAAGAAATGAGCGGAAAAGAAGGCGCAGGCCGATATGAAACCACACTTTGTTATCTTTACGGACCGAAGGGCGTACTGATGCTTCATCGGACCAAGAAAGAGAACGATATCAACAAAGACAAGTACATCGGGGTCGGAGGCCATCTGGAGCACGGAGAATCCCCGGAAGATTGTATCAAAAGAGAAGTGTGGGAGGAGACAGGGCTTGTAATGGATTCCTTCCGCCTTCGCGGTATCCTGACGTTTGTCATCGATGACATCGATGAGATCACCTTTCTTTATACCTGCGATGCATTTTCAGGAGACCTGAAGACCTGTGACGAAGGAGAACTCATTTGGATCCCCGAAGACCGGATCGATACACTTCCCATCTGGCCGGGAGATAAACTGTTCTTCCGGCTCCTTTCAGAGCGGCAGGACGTGTTTTCTCTGAAACTTCATTATGTCAAAGACGAACTGGTGGACGCAGCTTTGGATGGAAAGAAGATCGATTTTGTAGTATAACTTAATGAGTTTCTAATATTAAGGAGAACTCACGTGGCAGAGAATAAAGAACCGGCGGAAATGCCGGAGAAAAATACAGTAGAGAAGAGAAGTGACGTGCCGAAGGCGGCCGGAAAGAAGAAAAAGAAGAGCGCTCAGCGCCGTCTTATGGAACACCGGATCAAGATGGTGGCGATCCCTGTTGGTATCGTTACACTTCTGGCAACGATCTTCTTTGTGTTCTTTGCCCATTATGATTTTTCAAAAAAAGCATGGATCGTGAAGTTCGATCCGATTCATGGCTATTCTTATACTGTGTATTCCAAGCAGGAATACAGCCACGCCCGCATAGTGATCCACTCCTGCAGTAAAAAATCGGATGAGGTTACGGTTCCGGATACGATCTTCGGGGTTCGTGTCGAAGAACTGGAAGAAGGTGCTTTTTCCGATTCGGTAAAGACGATCCATTTAGGAAAGTATGTCCATCTGGTCGGAGAAGGTTACGGCAGTAAGAACCTGACGCTGCCTGAAGGCTACGGTCAGGATGGCAACTACCTTTCGATCCTGGATAAGAACGGGTCTGGTTTCTACTATAAGGCGATGCCGGATCTTTCTCTGACGGCATTTGCGTACTTTGGAACGGAAGAGGCATATCAGGTTCCGACTTCGTTTACCGGCATTAAGGTTTCGAAAGTCACGCCTTTCTATGTAAACGATGATTATCTTACGCTTTTAGCTGAATGTGAGGCGACGCACTCCAGTACGCTTGCGTATAACATGGAGCGGGTCAAGATGATCCAGAGCCGGGGAATTGATCCGTATATCTACTATCTTGAGGATCTGGAAAGCCGGGAGAAGGTGAAGCAGAGACTTCTGACTCTTCCGGATGAGTATAACTTTCTGCCGGACGGTTCCGCTGCTGACGGGGAGACCGCCATCAAGCTCGCTTTGATCCATAATGGAGACGGGAAAGGCAACAACTGCGCCATCGTTATGGCCAGCTATCCGCCGCTGGATTTTATTACCGCGGAAAGATACATTTCAAAGCACACTGCTGACTGTCACACTGACGGTGAAATGGGTTATGGCGAATGGCTTATGGACGGATTTGTAATAAATACCTGATATGCCCTATTTTCAGCAGTCTTGTAACATTTACGAAAAAAACGGGCAAAATTTTTCCGTTTTTTGTTGAGAAATAACAAAACATCATGATATAATATCAACGTGGTTGTGAAAAAACACAACCGAAAAGTTTGGGACGGGGTATTAATTCATGATTGTGACGGCGATGAGCAAGGATAGTCTCTACTATCTTTCGCTTCCGGAAAAAGTTGCTGGCCAGTATTGGGTCAATCTTGGTGCAGACAACTCCACTCGCAATTCAATAAGTATCGAAGGCATCAACAACGAATGGGTTGTCAAGTCTACCCGCTGGGTGAAGATTCTTGGCGGCGAGAATTCCTTTTTGAAGTCTATTGTCCTGTCTCCGATGACGATCATTCCTCTTCAGACTGATTCCGGAGAGAGAAGTGTTATCTTTATCGAGCCGGAGACAGATGACCGTCTTACTTTCCACAAGTATATTATCGTTGGTGATGCGTCCCTTTCGATCGGCCGTGCACCGGAAAATGATATTTGCTTTGATTTCCAGGCAGTTTCTTCTAACCATGCATCACTTGTTTACAGAAACCGTAAATGGACTGTATCTGATCTGGATAGTAGAAACGGTACGTATGTAAATGGGCAGAAGGTTAAAGAAGCGGATCTGAAGATCGGCGATACCGTGTTTATCATGGGATTAAAGATCATCATCGGTTTTGGTTTCATTGCACTGAATAATCCGGATGGAAAAGTGGACTTCAGTAAGTACACTGAGCGTTTTCAGCCGCAGACGCCGAAAATGGTTTCCGAAGAAGAGGATGAATATGAATTGGATGAGCCGGAGTATTTTTACCGTTCGCCTCGATTCATGCGTCAGATCGAAAAGAAGACCTTTAAGATCGATCCTCCGCCGCAAAGCCCGATCGCGAATGAGATGCCATTCCTTCTGGTAATGGGTTCTTCTGTTGCGATGGGCATGATGTCCATGACGACACTTATTACCGCGATCATTACGCATAATGTTATGTCCATGGTTATGGGCGGTAGTATGCTGTTTGGTACTCTTTTACTTCCGACGATTACGAAGATCTATGAGAAGCATCGCAAAAAGAAGAAAGAGAAAAAGCGTGTAAAGAAATATCGTGAGTATCTGGCTAAAGTCGGCGAGCAGATCAATGAAGAGTGCCAGATCCAGAAAGAGATTTCCTGCGAGAATAACATTACGGTCAATGAGTGTGAAGAGAGAATCATGAACACCAGCCGTAATCTGTGGGAGAGAACGGCTACCCAGAATGACTTCCTGCGTCTTCGTGTCGGAACCGGAAGCGGCAGTCTGCAGGCAGAAGTATCTTATCCGCAGAAAGGTTTTAAGCTCGAAGAGGATTTCCTTGAAGATGAGTTGTATGAGCTTTGCGGAAAGCCGATGACGCTTCATAATATTCCGATCACGTATTCTCTTCTGGATGACTTTATTTCCGGTATTATCGGAGATCGGAAATCGGTAATAGCGTTTGCCAAGAACCTGATCATCAAGCTGGCAGCGCTCTACAGTTATGATGAAGTGAAGTTTGTCTTCCTCTTTGATGAGAATGAAGCAGATGAGTGGGAGTTTACCAAGTGGCTTCCGCATGTATGGGATGAGGATAAAAAGTTCCGTTATATTGCTTCGAACATTACGGAAGCCAGAGAAGTATCGGCACAGCTGGAGCGTACTATTGTTCCGAGAAAAGAACTGGGCGATCAGGAACTGGAAGATGCGACTCCTTACTATATCGTATTTACTATGAGTCAGACATTGGCAGTTCGTTCTGAAGCAATCAAGCAGATCCTGGCACATAAAAAGAATCTCCGTATGAGTGTGGTTTCAATTTATGAGGAACTGCGTGACCTCCCGAAAGAGTGCTCGATCGTACTTGAGATCAAGGGAGAGAACGGCCGTATGTTTGATAAAGACGATACGAGCGGTCACAATACCATGTTCACGATCGATGACCATCTGACGATCGATCCGATCGTGTTGAGTAAGAAACTTCTGAATACCCAGTTGTATTCCATGTCTTCCGGATCAAAGCTTCCGAAGATGATCACTTTCCTGCAGTTGTTTAACGTGGGTAAAGTTGAGCATCTGAATCCTCTAGCCAGATGGAAAGAGAATGATCCGACAAAGTCACTGGAAGCTGCGGTTGGCGTGGATGAGATGGGCGAAATGTTTAAGCTTGATCTTCACGAGAAATTCCACGGACCTCATGGACTGGT
>CADBGD010000114.1 GCA_902794115.1 Oscillospiraceae bacterium | reverse complement strand
CAGACCGGTGAAGTAGGCTATATCTGTGCTTCGATCAAGAACGTACGGGATACGGCTCCGGGCGATACCGTCACCTTGGCGGATAACCCGGCAAGCGAACCGCTTCAGGGATATAAGCCGATCCAGCAGATGGTATTCTGCGGACTTTATCCGGTGGATGGCGCCAAGTATCCGGATCTTCGTGATGCCCTGGAAAAGCTTCAGCTCAACGATGCGGCGCTGTCTTTTGAAGCAGAGACATCGGCCGCTTTGGGATTTGGTTTCCGCTGCGGTTTCTTAGGACTTCTCCACTATGAAGTCATCCAGGAAAGACTGGAAAGAGAGTTCAATCTGGACCTGATCTCCACAGCGCCGTCTGTGGTGTATAAGGTCTATACGACAGCCGGGGAATGCATCCGTATGGATAACCCGACGAATATGCCGGATCCGGCGGAGATCGACTATATGGAAGAGCCGATCGTCAAGGCCACGATCATGACCCCGAAGGAATATGTGGGTAACCTCATGGAACTTTGCCAGGATCGAAGAGGCGAGTATATCAACATGGAATATATGGATGATATCCGCGTCATGCTGCACTATAAGATGCCCCTTAATGAGATCATCTACGACTTCTTTGATGCATTGAAATCACGGACACGTGGTTATGGATCTCTGGACTATGAACTGGAAGGATACCAGAAGAGCGATCTGGTCAAGCTGGACATTCTTCTGAACGGCGACATCGTAGATGCCCTGTCCTTTATTGTGCACCGGGATAAGGCCTATGCCAGAGGCAGAAAGATGACCGAAAAACTCAAGGAGAATATTCCGAGACAGCAGTTCGAAGTTCCGGTA
Source organism: Oscillospiraceae bacterium (assembly GCA_902794115.1). Classification (GTDB taxonomy): domain Bacteria; phylum Bacillota; class Clostridia; order Saccharofermentanales; family Saccharofermentanaceae; genus Scatonaster. Next base: position 6,659 of record CADBGD010000114.1, on the reverse strand, counting down.
CAGGCGGCCATCGGCGGTAAGGTCATCGCCCGTGAGACCATCCGTGCCTTCCGTAAAGACGTTCTTGCCAAGTGCTACGGCGGTGATATTACCCGTAAGAAGAAACTTCTGGAAAAGCAGAAGGAAGGTAAGAAGCGTATGCGTCAGGTCGGCTCGGTAGAAGTCCCGCAGGAAGCATTCATGAGCGTATTGCGGCTGGATGAAGACTGATCAGTTAATCAAAGGGAACCCCGGGAATTCAGATTCCTTGGGGTTTTCTTCATTATAGGTCACGATCTCGTTTCTGACGGCCTGCATTCTCTGGTCCAGATGCTCAATCTGTTCGGCACAGTCGCGAAGCTCATCCGCCAATGCCTGGGCGCGCTCCGGCGGCAGGTCGTGCTTATAGTGGAGCTTATGCTCCAGACTTGCCCAGAAGTCCATGGCGATGGTACGGAACTGGACTTCGACTTTCATGTTGCGCTTTTCGTTTTTCAGGAAGATCGGGACTTCCACGATCAGGTGAAGGCTCCGGTATCCGCTGGGCTTGGGATCGCGGATATAGTCTTTTCTGGCAATCAATGTGATGTCATCCTGGGCAAGGAAAGCTTCGGCCAGCTCATAGATATAGTCCGGGAAAGAGCAGATGACACGGACGCCGGCGATGTCGTGGATCTTTTCCTCGATGGCCGACAGATTCAAAGGAATGTTCTTCCGGCGCATTTTCCGCAGAAGACTATCGACGGATTTGACCCGGGTCTGGATGCTCTCGATGGGGTTTCTGTCCAGTTCCACCGACAGGGATTCATCGAGAACATTGAACTTCGTTTCCACTTCCATAATGGCACAGCGGTAGTAAGCGAAGAGAAGGTCGATGGGCTTGGTGTTCTGCTCGACAAAGTCGAGGAAGGAATCCGACATGAGGTTCTCTCTGACGAAGTCCTCCTGATATGTAGAAAGTGCGTTCTCCATCTCGGAGGAAAACGCGGTATTTTCATCGTTAGACATAGTTACTCCTGAATTTTCAGCATTTATTTTTCTATTATTGTAATACATAGACAGAAAATGTTTACTAAGCAATTGTTAAGATTAGAGAAGTGGCACAAGAAAAAGAGTAAAGATGCCTTGCGATTTGTGCTATAATAAATTCGAATTTTTTCGGAGGTGAAGGAAAATGAAAAAAATTGCAGTATCAGCGATGGCAGCTATTATGCTGATCGGTATGACCGGATGCTCCCTTCTTGGTGGAAGCAAGTTTAAGACAAAGTCCAATAAGATCGTAAAGGCAGCAGAGAATGTCTGTGAAGCCGAGGAAGCTGACAAGAAGCAGAAGAAGGCCATCCTGAAGATGGATACAAAGAATTCTGCATTCGAAGATGGTGCTTATCTGAAGCTCGACAGCGATGATCTGGAAGATTATAACATGGGTTCGGATGAGGTCGATAACGAAGATCTGAAGAACGCTACCGTTTTCATCAAGAACGAGGGAAGATCCTCTTTTGTAGTCGCTGTTTTCGAGTTCAGCGGTACTGACGTTGCAGAAGATTACTTTGATGAAATGGCTGAGTCTCTCGATGATCTGGATGAGAAGAGCCTGAAGAAGAAGGCCAAGGATTCTGACCTCGAGTATGTTGTGATCGATGAGGATGGTGAACTGGGTGTTACCGTTCTTTCTGAGGATGCTAACCAGTGCATGAGCATGTACCTCAAGCGTGAAGGTAAGGTCATCACCATTGTTTCCTACAATGGCCAGGCAGATGCTGATCTGACCGAAGAAGTTTTCGATTTCTTCAGAGAAGCCAAGCTCCCGGATATGGAAGACCTGATCGGATCTGCGGATGACGACGAAGACGAAGATGAGGACGAAGACGAGGACGAAGACGAAGACGAAGACGAGGATGAAGATGAGGATGAAGACGAGGATGAGGATGAAGATTAATCCATCCTTCTGATTTCTTACCTGATTTATAAAGTCTGACATAAGGACCGCTTTTCCAAGTGAAGAGCGGTCCTTTTTATGGAGAGGGTTTTTCCCCCTCAAAATATTTACAGAATGCTCACGAAGGAAACGCTATTTTCAGAAGGATAGATGAAAAAAGAGAAAGATTTTTTGTATAATAGAAACATCGATTCAGAGGAGGAGTAGTGTCATGCTGCAAATCAATAAAGAAACTAGCGGAAAGGGTCTCGTATATAGGCTGGAAGGCCGGCTGGATACGATCACCTCTCCGGATCTGGAAAAGGAACTGAAGGCGACAATGGACGGGATCGAATCCCTGGAGCTGAATCTGGATAAACTGGAGTACATCTCTTCTGCCGGACTTCGTGTTCTTCTTTCGGCACATAAGGTAATGAGCAAGCAGGGTTCCATGAAGGTGACCCATGTCAATTCGACCATTTCGGAGATCTTTGAGGTAACCGGTTTTTCGGATATCCTGGTCATCGAATAAGCCATCTTAGCGGTTCGACTCTGCCGGAGGTGCTTTTCCGGTAGAACGGGGGGAATACGAGGGTGACGATATCGATTTATTCTAAACGATTCAGAGTACATGCAAGACTGGCCGCCATTTTCTTTGTTGCGGCCATTGCTGTTGCATTAATGTCTTTTATTCACAGAGGGCCGAGCACACTGGAGACGAACCGGGTGATCAACATCACCGCGGATATCTTCTGTATGGTGCTGGGCCTTGTTCTTTTTCTGTGTTGCGGAAGTGATACCCAGTGGGATCAGGATAACCTGAATTATTTCCTTCTGATGATCATTACGACTTTCGTGGCGGCCTTTACGGATGAATATGCCTGGCTGGTGGACGGAAAAGCGAGTATGGTGATGGCCAATAAGATCATCAACACCGTCTACTACTCGACCACGCCGGGGCTGGGGTATCTTTTCTGGCGGTACGTGATCACTTTCCTGAATGTGGATCGGGAAAGGACCTATAAATGGGACCGTTTCTTCTTTTGCGGACTGGTGCTCGCCATATTGTTCCGCGTGGGAAATATCTTTTTCGGATACTATTTTACGATCAGCGCAAGCGGCACGTATACCCGTGAGAGGCTTTATCCCATTTCCATGTTCTATGGCTATTTTACGCTGGTCATGACATTGCTTCTGGTGATCCGTGCCAGAAAGAGATTTGAAAAATTCCAGGTGATCGCTCTTTTCTGCTACGCGCTGCTGCCGATGGCAGTGGGCATCCTTACGATTGCTTTTTACGGCCTTTCCTTAAGTTCGCCGGTGATCATGATGGTATTCATGCTGATGTACTGCGTGCTGAACGTGGTGCAGAGCCGGAAAAGAAGTGTCGAAGAGAATGAGATGCACCTGGCGACAGCCATTCAGGAGACGGTTCTTCCCAGGAAGTTTCCGGACCGGACGGATTTTGATATCTATGCCTCCATGATTCCCGCCAAGGACGTAGGCGGTGACTTTTATGATTTCTTCCTTCTGGACGAGGATCACCTGGCCATGGTCATTGCGGATGTTTCCGGAAAGGCATCCCGGCCGCCCTTTATATGATGGTTTCCAAGACCATGATCAAGAATCAGACCATGGCGATCCCGAAAAGCCCCGCCGAGGTGCTGGCGAAAGTGAACGACCAGCTGATGGAAAACAACTCGATGGAGATGTTCGTCACGGCCTGGGTCGGCGTCCTGGATCTGAAAAGCGGGGAACTTGTCTACGCCAATGCGGGACATGAATATCCGGTCCTCAAGCACCGCGGAGAGAAATTTGAGATCCTGCGGGAAAAGCACTCGCCGCCGCTTGGGTGTCTCGAGGGCATGTCTTTCCGGGAGGGAAAGATGACGCTTCAAAAAGGCGATGTGCTTTTCGTATATACCGATGGCGTTACGGAAGCAACGAATGTGGATGAGCAGCTTTTCGGTACGGACCGGATGCTGCAGGTTTTGAATTCTTCCGAGACAGATGAACCGGTGATGATCGAAAAGACCGTAAGAGAAGGAATCGGGAAGTTTGCCCATGGTGCGCCGCAGTTCGATGATATCACGATGCTGTGCATGCGCTTTGACGGAAAAGACTGATGGGTTCGGGAGGTTGTGAAAATGCAGGATAAAGAATTAGTAACCATTATTCTTGAAGGCAGGATCGACTCCAAAAATGCTTCAGAGGCCGAAAAGAAGATCCATGAAAAGCTTTCCGGAAAAGAGCCGGCCAAGGTCGTGATCGATGCCGCGAAACTGGAATATATATCCAGCGTCGGACTTCGTGCTATCCTCAGGATCAAGAAGAGCAATCCGGATCTGACGATCTGTAACGTCAGCCCGGACGTATATGAGATCTTCGATATGACCGGTTTTACCGAGATGATGAAGGTGGAAAGAGCCTGCCGGGAAGTCTCCATCGAAGGCTGTGCAGTGGTGGGTAGAGGCGCCAATGGTACGGTCTACCGGATCGACGCGGACACGGTGGTCAAGGTCTATGCCGACCCGGATGCCCTTGAGGAGATCCAGCATGAGCGGGAAGTGGCCAAGCTTGCCCTGATACTCGGGATCCCGACGGCGATCTCCTATGATGTGGTCCGGATCGGGGACAGCTACGGTTCTGTATTCGAGCTTTTAAATGCCACGAACTTTTCAAAGATCCTCGTGGAGCATCCGGAGAAAATGGACTGGTGCGTGAAGGAGTTTGTGGGGCTTCTTAAGACGATCCACGGAACGGAAGTGCCTTCCGGAAAGCTTCCGGAGATCCGCGCCAAGGTCCTTAGCTGGGTCAGGTTTGTACAGGATTATATTCCGAAGGAAGCGGGAGATAAACTTCTTAAGATGGTGGAGGCCGTTCCGGAAGATAATCACATGATCCACGGCGATTACCATACCAAGAATGTCATGCTGCAGGGAGATGAGGTCCTTCTGATCGACATGGATACCCTGTCAGTCGGAAATCCGGTCTTCGAGCTGGCATCCGTCTTTAATTCCCTGGTGGGCTATTCTGAATATAACCACGATATCCTCATTGCATTCCAGGGCTATGATTATAAGACCGGCGAGAAGTTCTGGCACGATGCGCTGGCGGCATATTTAGACACTAAGTGTGAATCCAAGATCCGGGAAGTGGCCGATAAGGCACGGATCGTCGGCTATACCCGCCTGATCCAGCGCGCCATCCGAAGAAAAGGATTGGAGACAGAAGAGGGAAGAGCGCAGATCGAGCTCTGGAAAAAGGAACTTCTGGAGCTTCTGGAAAAGGTGGATGAACTGACTTTCCACATCAATGAACTGAATGTGGAAGCGGACGTCAAGTATCTGGAGGATGTGCAGTTCTTTATCGAAGAAAAACTGGGCGCGGTGGGTTGCCCGCCGAAAGCCCTGATGCAGATCAATGTGGCGGCGGAAGAGATCTTCGTAAATATCGCCAACTATGCCTATCATCCGGAGCGCGGACGGGCCACGGTACGAGTGGAGATCACGGAAGAGCCGGGCGTGGTACTGACGTTCCTTGATAAGGGCGTGCCCTATGATCCGCTTTCCAAGTCGGATCCGGATATTTCACTTCCGGCGGATGAAAGAGATATCGGTGGCTTAGGCATCTTCATCACGAAGAAGTTCATGGATGACGTGAACTATGAATATAAGGACGGCCAGAATATTCTGACGTTGAAAAAAGCACTGTAAGAAGACACGGGGAGAAAAGCGTGAATATACACAACATAGACTTTCATATGCACAGCCGCATCTCGGACGGGACCGATTCCCCGGAAGAGCTGGTGGCCCTTGTGCGGGAAGCGAAAATGGAGATGTTTTCCATCACGGATCACGACTCCATTTTATCCTCCTCCATTGTGCCGGATCTGGTAAAAGATTCCGGTCTGGTCTATGTTCCCGGCGCAGAGTTCTCCTGCCAGGATGAGGAAGGGAAATATCACATTCTGGGATATGGCTACGATCCCGATGCTTCGTCTATAAATGAACTGGTGGAGCGGGGACACGGTTACCGCATGATCAAAGTCAGAAAGCGTCTGGAAGGCATTAAGGAGAAGTTTTCTTTCACCTTCACCGATGAGGAGGTGGAGGATCTGATGAAGCTGGATAATCCGGGAAAACCGCATATCGGCCTTCTGATGGTCAAGCACGGATATGCGCCTTCCAAAGAGATCGCCATCAAGGAATATCTGGATAAGATCAAGGTGCCGGGCGGGTACTATATCCGGCCGGAAGAAGCGGTCTCGGCGATCCTTCGTGCCGGAGGCGTCCCGGTCCTGGCACACCCAAGCTACGGAAGCGGAGACCAGCTGATCCTGGGCGAAGAAATGGATGCACGCGTGAGAAAATTATGCGGATTCGGCATTCAGGGACTGGAGGCATTCTATTCCGGATTTACGGCCAAGCTTACAAGAAATCTGGTATATCTTGCGGAACAATATGATCTTATGGTCACGGCAGGAAGTGACTACCACGGAAAGAATAAGATGGTCACTTTGGGAGATACCGGTGTGCTTTCGGAATATGAAGAATGTCCTCCGCTGGAAAGATTCCTGAAACTTATGAAGACCAAAGGATAGTCGTAAGCGATATAAGAAGGGGCTGTGAAACCCGGGAAAGAATCTCCGGTATCACAACCCCTTTTTGTGTCTGATCGTTTTTCTTCGCTATGGACAACGAAGAAAGATGAACCCGTCAGAAATACTTCAATAATGAAGAACCTCGCTGATGAAGAACCT
>CADBGD010000113.1 GCA_902794115.1 Oscillospiraceae bacterium | reverse complement strand
CAGAAGCATTCGCCGCCGAATTCATTGGAGATATGCCATGCCAGAAGTCCCGGATGATCGCCGACTTCTTCTGCCAGTTTTCTGTTAATGATGCCTACCTTCTCACGATAGACTTCGGAAGACATGCAGTGGTTGTGGCGAAGGCCATGTCGTCTTCGGATACCCATGTCATCGACGCGCATGACCTCCGGATACTTACTGTCCAGCCACGCCGGGCGCGCAGCAGATGGGGTTGCCAGGATCGTATAGATCCCGTTTTCGTAGAGCCGGTCCATGATCTCATGCAGCCACTCCAGATGGAACTCGCCTTCTCTCGGCTCATACATCGCCCAGGAAAACACACCGAGAGTCGCCTCGTTGACGCCGGCCTGCTTCATGTACTCGATGTCTTTCTCTAAGATATCGGGCCGGTCCAGCCATTGATCCGGATTATAATCTCCACCATGAATGATTTTCCCGATTGGCTTTCCAAAAGCATATTCCGACATATCCGCGCCCTCCATTATATGTATCCCCGCGTCCGCAGTTCGGTCCGGGATCACCATTTTTCCGAGTTACACCGGCATCTTCTCCATATAGACGAACACCAGTTCATCGGTGATCTTTTTCTCGTCGAAGATCTTGTAGCCGAGTTTCTCGTATAGTCTAATATTATCCACACTTCTCGTGCTGGTAAAGAGCTCGTAACGCGTATCGACATAGTACCGCTCGATCTCCCGAAGGAGCTTACTTCCGTAGCCTTTGCCGCGGAAGTCCGGATGCACCATGAGTTTGCCGATGTAAGCGGTCTTATCCTTGGCACAGGAGCGGACGGATCCGATGATCCTTCCGTCCTCGGAAACCATCTTCAGAACGACGCCGTTATTAAACTCTTCGTCCAGTTCAGGAAGCGTTTCCTTGAGCGGCGGAATATCCTGATTCCCGAAGAGCGCTGCCTCGCTCTGGTATGCGAGATACTGAAGATCCAGGATCTCTTTCAGATCTTCTTTCTCTGCCCGCACCACATCCGGACGGATATAATAGACCAGGTTGATGCGCACTTCATGACGGGCAATATCGAAGTTTCCGTAGCAGCAGCTGTCGATACCCAGGAGCCGGAAGCCCTGGCTCCGATAGAAAGCGATAGCATGGAGATTGCAGCTCTGGGTCTCCAGCATAATGGCACGGCGCCCGTCCCGCTGAGCCTTTTCCTTCACGAGATTCATCAGTCTCGTGGCGATGCCCTGCCGGTGCAGTTCATCCGCCACCCACACTTCGGTGACCATAAGACGGTTGCTCCACTCTTCCGGACAGCACTCGATGCAGGCGAGAAGCTTCTTCTTCGGAAGGCCATCCTCACCTGTCTCTTCTCCGACTATGCCCCATGCTTCGGCACCGGGCCAGTAGTCCGGATAAAGCCCGTCCGCGAAATCCGGCTCATGCAATACCGGTTCATCGAATAACTTCTTTACCATATCCACATGGAATGAATCCGCATCCTCACGGATCTCCACGTCGAAGTACCCCTCCGTCGTGTAGCGCATCGGGACCGGCGTTCCTTTCCACTCCTCTTTCGGAAGAGGAACGATTTCATATGTATTCATTTTTTTACTCCTTTATTCTCGGCGCCTCCGAAAGGCGCCATGCCGGTCATTTCAACACAGGCAGGAAGCCCCGGTCATGACCAGCGGTTAAACTTCACGCGCTCGGAGAAAGCCTTCTTACTCGGCGCATGAAAATCATCCAGTGCTTTTCCCACAGGAAGAATGCAGACGACGTCGTACTCTTCCGGCACATGCAGGATCGCACCGATCTTATCGCAGATGCGGTCCTCGTCCGTGATATGTCCCTCGTACCAGCAGCTCTGATAGCCCAGTTCCACGATAGCCAGAAGCATATTCTCGATGGCTGCGGAATAATCCTGGATCGCGAAGCATCGGTCACGATACGCATTGATCCGGCGCGTCAGGACAACGATCATGGCCGGCGCCGTCTGTGCGACCGGCGGGTCCAGTACACCCTTGATTTGATCGAGTACTTCCTTATCGTCCACGATCACCACATCTGTGGTCTGCTTGTTGCACCCGGACGGAGCGTCGATGCCCGCCGAAGCGATTGTCTTCAGATCCTCCTGCGGGACTTTTTCATTGGCAAAAGCACCTCGGTAGCTGTGTCTTGCGGCGATGGTCTGAAGAGCGCTTCTGAGCCCCATGATGTAGATCTGGCACGGGTTTGCCTCGTCCCAGACACTCTCGATGACTTCCATCTCCTTAAAGCCCAGGCTCTTATAGAACGCATTCGTGATGTCGTAATCCTCGTACATGCCCTCCTTCACGGTCTTGACCTGGATGAAGGAAAAGCCTTCTCTTACGGCATAATCTTTCGCTGCCGCAAAGAGCCGGCGTCCGTAGCCTTTCCTATGGCAGGTCTTGAGGACACCCATCACGGCCAGCTCCATCGTGGCATTGCCCGTCTGCTTCAGGCAGAGGAAACCCACCGGCGTATCGTCCTCGCAGGCTGCCCAGTAGGGCCAGTCCACACATTCACGGATATACTGCTCGCGGCTTTCTTCGACCTCGAACCACTCCGGCAGTGCCTCCAGGATCGTTCTGGTGATCGTCTGCTTCTCATTTGAATCGGTAATAAATCGAATCATCTAAAAATCCTCTCATTTCGGTATTTGTAATATTGTTATTCAGTCTTTAAAAAAGTTCATCCAGCAGGATGTAGTAGTGGATCCTATCCCAGTCCGGCTCTATCCCCAGCTTCTCGAAAAGCACTTCCGGCCGGATGTCCGGATAGACCTTGCTGCCCCATCTCCCGTCGGCATTATGCTTTAAGCTCCGATAGCAAAGTGCGATATCCATCCACTTATCGCCGGTTCCGGTATTGCCGAGATCGATCAGTCCGCTGAGTTTTCCGTCCTTTATAAACACATTCGGCAGGCAGAAATCGCCGTGAGACAGTACCGGTTCATAGGAAGGCTTGTTTTCCTTAAGCCAGGAAAGAAGCTCCTCCGCATCCTTAAATCCACCTTCCCCGAAGGTCTCCGGTTCCGTATCGCTCAGGTCCACCAGATCGTTTCGCACCCGATACTCCGCCTCCGAAAGAACGGTATCGATGTCCGTCTTTCTCGGACAGTCGGAGATATCGATGCTCCAGAGAAGCTTCAACGCGTCAGAAAGGACCGGGATCATCTCCTTCGGATGCTCCATATAGTACGAATTGCAGGCAACACTGCCCTCGATTTTACTCATAAGAAGATATCTGTATTTCTCATCTTTTTCGTAGGCCAGGACCTCCGGCACCGGAAGCTTCCCGTGAAGCCACCGCATGACTTCGACAGTCTGATCCTGATCTTCCCGGAACGGGTCTGCCTCCGTATCGGACGGCTCCAGAAGCTTCTCGCACTTCAGGACACAATCATCGAAAAGAAAGATCCTCGACCCGGATTTTCCCAGATCGTCGATCCGGAAATCTTTGTCAGTTACTTTTTCCCGGATCCCTTCCGGAAGATCCGAAAGAAGAATTTCCTGAAGCGCCATGTATTCGCGATAGTACATGCCTCTTCGCATCTCGTCCGTGCCATCATAATCCGCATGGGTGGAAAAGATCGAAAGGATCTCTCCAAGCGGGATCCACCTGGGCTCCATGCCGGCTTTGATCTCGGCTTCGGTCAGATGGCGCTCCGTCTCGCCGGTCACCTCCGCCAGAAAATACTTATTGAGCCATTTGCAGTCTTCGTAATATTCGTCGATCTCAAGCACACAGGGGGAAGACCGGATCACCAGACCGCATTCTTCCGCGACCTCACGGACCACGCACTCTTCATCGGCCTCATTTTCTTCCAGACCGCCTCCGGGGATCATCCACTGGTCGTTCTTCGTCTCATAGGACATCAGGATCTGATCGTCTTTGATGATCACGGCACGGCAGCCTGTCCGGCTCTTCGTCCAGTTACCGAAGTAATTGTCTCCGGTTATTTCAAGGATCTTCATTATTCTCTCCTGTTTTACGTACATAAACCGATGCCTGATTTCAGCCACCGGTTTCGTGTACATTTTTATCTTTCTGATCTTAACAGCGAATACCAGCTGGCATCGCAGATACCTGTGTTGTTTCTGTCCGAACTTCGAAGCGTGCCTTCAAACTTCAATCCGCAGTGCGTCATGACCTTTCCCGAATTCGGATTTCTCGGATCGTGATAACTGCAGATGCGGTTGGCGCCCACCTTATCAAAGAAGAAATCCACCAGTGCCTGCATGGCTTCCGACATGATTCCCTGATGCCAGAAATTTCTTCCCAGGCAATACCCGATCGTGATCGATTCCGTGTCATTATTCACCAGTCCGTGGATCGTGCCGATGGCTTCATCGCCCCGCTCTTTCAAAGTGATCGCCCAGTGGTAATAGTCCTCTTTTTCATATTCCGGAAGCCACATGCCAAGCACATATTTTGTCACATCCACATTCTCGTGTGTCGGCCATGTCAGAAACTTCGTCACTTCCGGATCCGATGCCCAGTTACGGAACATCGCTTCCGCATCGTCCATAGTTAAACGCCGAAGTATAAGCCGATCCGTCTCCAAAAGCACTGTTCCGCAATGTTTCATTTTCAGTTCTCCTTTTCATTTAAAATGCGAATTCTCTGATTGCATTGTACCGAAATGAAAAGAGAAATCCTAGGTCCTGTCAGTATAGAGTCAGGCGCTTTCGAGATCTTTTTTCGCATGCACTTTACTGTTCAGAAAAGACAGCAGGCACGCGATGCCGAAGGTAACAGAAACGATCACGGCGAAGATCAGTATCGCCACGCCCCAGCCCCAGCGAAGGAAAAAATAGAAATCGTTATTGTTCGGATATCTTCCGCCCTTGCCGTTGATGAGGATGTTCAGAATATATCCGATTCCGTAGACCAGCGTTAACAGGGCCGAAAAAATCTTCCACTTCATCTGTTTCGGTGCATCCGAAAGAAGAATAAAATCGACCATAGCGATCAGCGGCACGATCAGATGGAAGAAAAGATTCGCATTCTTATACATGCGGTGATATCCGTATACCGGCCCCAGGAAAAGCACTACTACAGTAAAGGTCAGACCGGTGGCGGTCGCAGACATAAACTTTAAGACCTTCGTGGCTTTTCCCTGATAGAAAATGGCGATAGCCGCCGTGATCCCGGCGAAAAGATTCGACTGCACCGTAAAATAGCGAAGAGACATAATGCCACGCATCTGAAATTCCATCCAGGCACTTCTGTATGTCATGGTCATATACATGCCGATCGTCACCAGGATCACCATCACGATATTCGTAATCATCCCCAGTATGGCTCTATCTTTTTCTGTACGCATTCGGATCCATCCTCCCCTTACCGGTCTTCCTCCGTCTTCCCCGGCTGCCCGGAAAAAAACCGGATGGATGCACATTTCTTCTTTTTACTTTTCAAACCGGAATGACCGGAAATCTGCTGCGCCCTTTCCTTCGTAGGTGAAATAGAGGGCATGTTTTCCGTTTCCGATCGTGATCGGTGCGGAATATTCCGTCCAGTTTTCCGAAGGCGCGATTTTGATCCTGGAAACCACGTCTCCGCCTCTTCCGTCCCTCACGACGAATTCACCATCACCCGTACCGCGCACCTTCACGGAAAGTGCTTTTGCCGTAGAAAAATCGAAATAGCGGTAGCCGGCCGTGGCGCCATCCACCATGTTATTGATGTACTGGTTCGGGTTATCTTCCCGGTCCTCCCCTTCCTGTGTGAAAGCCGGATGGTTCTCGTCCTGCTGCTCAGAAAGGCTCTCGGTGGTGCCGTTCTTACTGAAAAGATGGCAGGCGATCCGGGCCTCGTATTCGCCCTCGTCGCGGAGCGGGCCGCCGTTCAATCCGCAGGAGGTGATCTCCGCCTGATGGAATGTCTCTCCGTCAAATTCGATCTCTTCCGCACACGCCTGGCGGGAGAAGAAATGGCGGTTCGTCTGGCGGTGATAGAACACGTACCATTTTCCGTTTACATATGCCACACTGCCGTGTGTATTTCCGCGGTAGTTCATGGCTTCCGTATTTCCGTTGACGCCGATGTCCGCATTCGACACCAGCACGCCGCCGAAGTGATAGTCTCCGAGCGGTGTATCCGCCACGGCCCAGCAGAGCTCATGCATCCAGCAGGACGAATAGATAAAGTAGTATTTGCCGTTGATCTTCCGGACGGAACTGGCCTCGAAGAAAGGATGGGCCTCGTACTCCGTGCCGTCCGCATCGTTAATGATCGGCAGGTTATGGAAAGGCCCGGCTTTCACAGTGATCATGTCCTGCTCCAGCTCCATCTTGAGGCTGTCCTTATCCACCGGTGTCTGCTTATAGCGCGGACTGTTTCCGGAGAAAAGATAGATCCGCTTATCGTCATCGATGAAGATGCCCGGATCGAACTGACGGATCTCGCCGGGACGGGAACCGAGGATGTCGCCGTTCGGATATCTTACGAAATCCAGAAACTCGAAAGGACCCACCGGTGAATCCGCTACTGCCACACCAATCTCCTTGAGGAAATCCAGACAATAGTACAAGTAGTATTTGCCGTCGTTTCCGCGGCACACATCCGGCGCCCACAGTGCATGGGAACCATCCGCATTCCGGGGATCCTGAGTCTTTTTAAAGATCACGCCTTCATAGCGCCAGTCAGAAAGGTCCTCTTCCGGACATGACCAGCAAACATAGTCATTGGCGCAATACACTTCGCCGTTGAAGCGGTCGTGGCTGCCGTAGATATAGAGCCGCCCGTCAAATACACGGGGCTCGCCGTCCGGAATGTATTCATAACTCGGAAGATACGGATTGAAAACCTGCTTTTTCATGATGTTCTCCTTTTTCTTACTCCGCTTTCCAATCGGCGCAGTCCTTCTTCCACCATACCTCTCGGGCAGGCCAGATTGATACGCACGAAGGTATTTCCGTTGCCGCCGAACTCCGATCCCGAGTTGAGCATGAGCTTCGCTTCCTTTTCCAGGAAATCGACGAACTCATCGCTGTCACTTGTCACTTCCGAACAGTCCACCCACATCAGGTAGGTTGCATCTGAAGGGATCGTATGGATCTGCGGGATGTGCTGCGCGATATATTCTTCTGCAACTTTTCTGTTCTCCCACACATACTCGCGGAGCGCATCCAGCCATTTTCCGCCTTCTTCGGTAAATGCACTTTCCACGGCCAAGGCGCAGAAACAGTTGCCCTCCCCCACTTCATCCGTGTTGACGGCGCGCCACATCTTATGGCGCAGATTCTCATCCGGGATGACCATCGCAGCGGTCTGGATCCCGGCAATATTAAACGCTTTTGTCGGCGCGATACAGGTCACGCTGATCCTCTTATTAATTTCCGACACCGAGGCAAAGGGGATATACTCACATCCCGGAGCGGTCAGATCGCAGTGGATCTCATCGGAGATCACGTTGACGTGATTCTCATAGCAAAGCCGGCCGATCCGATCCAAGGTTTCCTTATCCCAGATATTTCCCGAGGGATTCTGGGGGTTACAAAGGATCATGAGAGACGTCTGCGGATCCCGAAGTTTTGCCTCCAGATCTTCCCAGTCGATCTGATACGAGGTAGTCGCCGGA
>CADBGD010000112.1 GCA_902794115.1 Oscillospiraceae bacterium | reverse complement strand
CTGATGCATAAGGATGAGATGAACCAGTCCCGTCTTCGTCATGAAAATGAACTGTTAGGGGAGAAGAACCGTATCTCCCAGGCACTCCACGATAAACTGGGCCACAGTATCAACGGCTCTCTTTTCCAGCTGGAGGCGGCCAAAGTCCTGATGGATCAGGACAAAGAAAAGAGCCGGCAGATCCTTCAGGATGTGATCGATAATCTGCGCGGCAGCATGGACGAGATCCGGGTCATCATCCGAAACGAAAGACCGGATAAGAAGCGTATGGCGCTGACCTCGCTTCAGACATTATGCAGCGAATGCGAAGAGAAGTACCAGATTAACATGGAACTGACGGTGGACGGAGATGAAAAGGTGATTCCGGAACCTGTCTGGGAAGTGATCCTGGACAATACTTTTGAAGCTGTGACAAATGCACTGAAATATTCCGGATGTGATACGATCTCCATTTCCATCCGTGTTCTGGGTGAGGTGGTCCGGGCCACGATCCAGGATAACGGAAGAGGAGCGGAGCATTTCGAGGAGAGCATGGGTATCTCCGGAATGAAAGACCGTGTCCGGAAAGTGAACGGCTATATCGATATCGATCCGGTAAACGGGTTTACCATTAATATGATCCTGCCGCTGGAAAGAAAACAAAAGCAGGAACCATCGGCGGAAGAATAGGAGAAAAAGCATGGAACCGATTCGAGTGATTATTGCGGATGACAGTGATTTTGTCAGAGACGGAATGAAGATCATTCTGGACATAGATGCGGACTTTTCTGTTGTCGGACTTGCCGCCAACGGAAAAGAGGCGGTGGAACTGGCCAGGAAAAATCCCTGCGACGTGGTCCTTATGGATATCCAGATGCCGGTGATGGACGGAATCGAAGCGACCCGGATCTTCGTGGAGGAGAATCTCGGCAAGGTCATGATCCTCACCACTTTCGATGACGATGATCTGGTGGAGCAGGCCATTAAGAACGGCGCCAAGGGGTATTTCATCAAGAACCATAAGCCGGAAGATCTTAAGCAGATGATCCGCTCGATCCATCAGGGCGCGCGGGTCATGGATGAGCAGATCTTTGATAAATTCGTGGATGCCGGCATCCGCCCCAACAGTAACTTTGATAAAGATAAATATACGGCCCGGGAGATCGAGATCATTGAAGCTGTGGCCTCAGGGCTTTCGAATAAAGAGATCGCCGAGAAACTGTTTATTTCGGAAGGTACGGTGAAAAACTATATCAGTCAGATCCTTTTGAAAGAGGGACTGGCACATAGGACCCAGCTGGCTGTCTATTATCTGACCGGAAACAAATGACGGAAGAAGGGGTATCCGCCGCTTGGACCAACTGCTCAAAAAAACTTGTCCGGACCACCTGTTTTTTTGCATAGAGTGCCGAGAATTACAAAGAAAAAGTAAAAAAACGGGACAGAATGCCCCCTTGCTTGACAATATATGATAAAATGTCTCCGTTGTAATTAGGTAAAAAAAGGAAAAGAAATTTTTACATTACAAAAGGAGAAGAAACATGAAAAAATCGAAATTATTAAGTGCAGTTGCCATGATGCTCGTATCCAGCATGCTGTTCGCAGGTTGCTCCAAGTCTGAAGAGACAAAGAAGAAGAGCAAGAAGGACAAGGATGATAAGGAGACCGAGGAGACTGAGGAAGACGAGACCGAAGAGACCGAGGACGACGAGACCAAGAAGACCAAGAAAGAGACAACTGAGGAAGAGACAACTACTACTGAAGAAGAGACAACTACTACTGAAGAAGAGACCACAACAACAGCTGCTGACACTAGCGCTGCTGATACCACACCGGCTGCTACAGGTTCTATGGTCGTTCCGGACGGAATGGAGAGCCACAAGGTAAATGATCTGGAGTATGCAGTTACTACTGACTGGACATTCGTAGAGCAGGGTTCTTACCAGTACTTCTTCGTAGATCAGGGCGATTCTTCCAGATTCCTGATGGTTTACGGTATGCAGGCTCTTTCTGCTGCTCAGGCTAACCTGATGAATGTTGAAGAGTTCATTGATCAGTTCAATGAGCAGATCACCACTGACGCTACATTTAAGAACGGTTCTGTTGTTTCCTGCGACAAGCACCTGGATTCTGATCTGCCGTATGCTGATATGGTTTATGATTGCGAAGTAAACGGTAAGGCTTCCACACTGCCGACACGTATTTACATCGATAAGAGCACAGGTTACTGCTATGTATTCATGTTCCTGGTAAACAAGGACACAGATGATGCTACACTGAATGAACTCATGGCTAAGTACAACGACATGCTGGCTACCATCACCAAGGTTTCCTGATCTCGTTTGAAAACCGGGCCCTCTGGGCAAAAAAAGAAACAATAAGACCGTTTCCCTTAGGGGAGACGGTCTTTTTCTATCGTCCTGTTTCTGTGATACATGTGATACAATGAAACCAGCTTGAAAAAACTGTATAAAGGCAGGTGTGAACTATGGATATTGTAAATATGCTTATGAAGAATATGACTTCGAAGTCTTCCATCGGCGCGCTGATTGGAAAATCCGGCGCTTCTGCGGATTCTATCGAGAAGGCATTAACTTCGGCGATCCCGTCCCTGATTGGATCGATGACGAAAAATGCATCTACGGAAAAAGGTGCAAAGTCTCTCCTGGGTGCGCTTTCCCAGCATAACGACAAGGCGGAGATCTCTTCTCAGATCGAGAATGCGGATGAAGAAGACGGAAACAAGATCATCGGCAAGATCATGGGCGGCGGAAAGGACGACTTCGTTTCTTCCATTGCCAAGAAAGCCGGTCTGGATATCGGCCAGACCAATTCCATCTTAAGCTCGATCGCTCCGGCGATCCTTTCCACGGTTTCCGCTGCGGCCAAGCCGGATACCAAGGAGTCGCAGGCGAAGATCGCAAAAGAAAGAGAAGAGGCCGCAAAGAGCGATAAAGGCGACAGCTCCTTCCTTGGCGGGTTCCTCAAGAATTTCATGAAGAGCAGCGACGACAATGAAGAAGCGTCAGGCAAAAGCGGTATTGATGGAAGCGATCTTTTAGGTATGCTTCAGAAGTTCATGTAAGCCGTAAACTTACCAGCCAAGATCCAGGAGCCAGTTGTTGAGCGTTCTTTCCCGCTCTTCCTGGCTCTTGTTTTTGTCATTTTTGAATTCGCCTTTGATGCGGCCGTCCAGGATATACAGCACGCGGGAGCAGCGGGCGGCGACCTTGGCATCGTGGGTGACCATCATGATGGTGGTGCCTTCCTCGTTCAGCTTGCAAAGCTCGTCCATGACCTCGATGGAGGACTGGCGGTTCAGCGCACCTGTGGGTTCATCGGCGAAAAGGATCTTCGGCGAATTCATCATGCTGCGGCAAATGCACGCGCGCTGCAGCTGTCCGCCGGATACTTCGTTGATGTCATTATCGGCGATTCCGATGATCCCCAGCTTCCGCATCAGTTCTTCGGCGCGGGCCAGTTTCTCCTTTTTGGAGCCGCCCTTTTCGCTTTCGATAGCCGGAAGAAGAATGTTATCAAGGACCGTCAGATTCTTCATCATGAACATCTGCTGGAAGATAAATCCCATTTCATTGAGACGGATCTCCGAAAGTTCTTTTTCCGGAGTGGCGGTAATATCTTTTCCGTTAAAAGTCACCTGACCGGAAGTGGGCCGGTCCATACCGGAGATCGAGTACAGGAGAGTGGATTTACCGGAGGCGGAAGGTCCCATAATGGCGACCATGTCTCCCTCCTCTACTTTCAAAGATACATTCTTCAGTACATTATTCTGTCTCTTTTCGATAACGTAGGTCTTGCAAAGATCTTTCGCTTCCATAATCGTTTTCATAGTAATTCTCCTTTATTCTCTTCGTAATTCAGATCCGGATCGAACCCGGGGTTTATTCAATATTGGCGGTATCTACACTCTTGATCGTACGGGCGCTCAGTGAAGTCAGATAACTGATCAGAATCGTGACGGCAAGAACGATGGCCGGGTAGATCAGGAACAGCTCCAAAGGCTTAATGGCGTAGGTAAGTTTCGAGACACCCATCATTCCGAAGATCGGCGTGATGCAAAGATGGGTCATGGGGATCGACAGGATCGCAGCCAGGATGACGGCGATGATGCCCACCAATGTGAAACGAAGTACCTGCCACAGACAGATCTTTCTGTTTTTGAATCCCATGGCTTTTAAAAGGGCGATCTGACTCTTTTCGTCGTTGATGAAGGACAGTTCCATCAGGATCGTGACCAGGATCACCACAAGGCAGGTCAGGCCTAAAAGCAGGTACTGGACGGATTCCATAACATCCACCACATTGATGCAGTCTGCCACATATTCACTTTGGGTAAAGATCTCATCGTTGTGGTAGAAAGCCTGAAGGGTCTCTTTACGGTCGCGGATCGTCTTGGATGACGGCGAATCCAGAAAGCGGATGCCGAAACCCATTGCCGATGAGCAGTCAGACAGATTTGTCGGCGCATCTTTGCTCAGCCAGATCACTTCGCCCAGCTGATTGAAGGACTGGTAATAACCGGTGATGATGCAGTTTTTCTTCTCGGTTCCGTAATCGATCGTGATCGTATCTCCGATGGAAACATCCAGTTTCTTTGCCAGGATCTTTGTAATGGCGATCTCATTGGCATTTTGCGGTCTGCTTCCAGAGATCACATCGATGTTGTCGTGATCCGAACGGCGGCCCTGCTCACAGGTGACGGTAGTGGACTTGCCGTTTATTGTGACCGGATAACTGAACTGCAGGTCCTGGAAGACGTATGCCGGCATACCCAGTGATTCCAGATCTTTTTCGATGTCCGTAAGGATCTTCTCCGCATCTTCTTCGGTGCCGCCCATGAGTGTCATGCTGCGGGTGACGTCTGTCATATAGAGGTCAGCTTCGCTGGCAAAGCAGGGAAGGAGACTGTCGCTTCTCATGGTGTTGGTGGTGTTGACCAGAAGAAGCACAAAGAGCATACAGAGGCAGAAGGCGATGATGATGGAGATGTAGCGGCGGGGGCTGCTGAGCACATCGTTGACCGCCATGAAACGGGCGGAACCCATACGGCTGCGGCTGAGGTGCAGCTTACTCTTCTTGCTGTATCTTTCTCCGGTCTGTCCGGTACGGATCGCATCCACCGGAGTGGCCTTCTTGACTTTCGAAGTCGAGGCATAGGCCAGGATGAGGATGATCACGACGACCAGCACAGCGCCGATCGCGTTGATGAGATAACCCAGACGGTTACCCAGTACCATATTCTCGGTAATGGACTGCATCAGGATCTTGGAGAGCGGGATGCTGGCCAGGAAACCGATAATGGAACCGACGATCGCCAGGAGCAGATACTTGGTCAAAAAGAGGCTTCTGATCTTGAAGTTTTTGATGCCGATGGCCTTCATGACGCCGATCTCGCGGAACTCCTTTGTGATGGTGAAAGAGAGGGAAACTTTCAGAACAACAAAGGATACGATAATGAGACATACGCTCATGATCAGAATAATAAAGGCGACGATCATATCCATCACATAGCACATCTGGACCATGTCACGGCCGTTGTGAAATGCCATGTTGCGGCAGCTGGAAAAGGCCTGCTCGAGGGCATCCACATCCTGTGTATCGATGCAGCATACCTGACCGGAGTAGTTTTCCAGAATGAACGGATCTGAGGTAAACTTCGAAAAATCATCATTATGCATCAGCACGCGAACGTTTCCCATGAAAGGAGAACCTAAAAGTGCATCCTTTACTTTCCCATCAATGATCAGCTTGACCGATACATCGCCCTGACCGACATAGAAGGAATCTCCGACGGAGAGATCATTGGCGGACATGAAATTTCCGGTGACATAGCAGTGTCCGGGAGAGAGAGGGGCGGGTTCATTGTTGTTTTTATCAAAGAAGTGGAAAGTGGAATCAGACAGGCTCTGAAGCAGAAGCACATTCCGGGTCTCGATCTTTTCTCCGTTTCCCTTTTTCAGAAGATCACGGGAAGAATAGACTACATCATCCATCCGGTAGCTTTCGATGGCCGGTTCTTTTTCCAGAACCTCATCCAGCGCACCCAGGGAATTCTTTCCCATGGTGATGATGACATAATCTCCGACACCACCCTGATCCAGATAGTAACCGGTACCGTTGATCACCGAGATCACATTGTTTAATCCGGCGCCGACGAACATGGCGGCCAGGGCAATGAAAAGAAATACGATCAGGTTCATGGCCCGTTTCTTATTCAAGTCTTTTTTCAGTATTCTCAGAAACATCCTGTTTCCACCTTTCCTGCATGTGTTTTTATTTTACGATCACATCATACCGCGGCAATTATTAAACGTTCATTAAATCCGGGAAAAGCACTTTTTGAAAATTTTTCCGGATTGTTGAAACGAAACGGCGGGTATGTTCGTCTAATAGTCAGAAGCCGCTACCTGAGCTCAAGCGGCAGGTTATATCAAAATATAAAATGTGGAAAACTCAGGAGGAGTGTATGAAAAAGAAAGTTGCATGGATACTTGCTGCGATCATGGGTATCTCTATGGCAGCGGCATGTGCATCGAAAAATGAATCTTCAGCAAAGAATAAAGGATATAGTGGAAACAATGCTGTTTCGGCTCATGCCGCAGCCGTGGACGAATACGTAAGCGGCGACGATTACTACTATGCAGCAGAGACTACTGCGGCAGCATACTCAGAAGAAGCGGAGTATGTATACGAAGACTACGATGGTGAAAACATCGATTTTAATTACGATGCGCCTACTGAAGCAGGCGAAAATGGCGGACAGGCCCAATCCCAGAATTCAGGGGATCCTTCATCCAGCGGTCAGCAGGGCGATACGAAGGTCGATATCTCTAAAGAAATGCTGGTCTACCGTTGTCAGATCACGATGGATACATTGGAATTTGATGCCACGCTGGCTGCATTGAAAAACAAGATCTCCGAATATCACGGATTCGTCGAGCGGGAAAGCCAGACAGATGGAAGCCGCGGAAACGGACGCTATGCCATCTCGGAAGAAGAGAAGGACTATTACTATATCGCCACGATCCGTATTCCTTCTGAATACTATGAATCCTTTGTAGCTTCCACAGAAGGTCTCGGCATCCTCCGTTCCAAGAATTCCAGTGTGGATAATGTGGCGACCCGCTACGGTACTTTGAAAAATGAACTGGAGATCTACCAGGCAGAATATGACCGTTACCTCAAGCAGTATAACGAGACAGAAGATGAAAAGATCGCGCTTCAGATCCAGAAGGAACTGAGAAATCTTTCTTTGACCATCTCGGACCTGAAGACCGAGATGAGCATGCTGGAAAGTGATGTGGCCTATTCGTATGTGACTATCACGATCCACAAGGTCTCCGAAAAGGATCTGGAAAAAGAGAAAGAACTGGAAGAACAGAAAGAGAAAGAAAGAAAAGAAAAAGAAGAGCGTGAAAAAGAGAAGGAAAAGGAAGATAACTTTGGTACCCGTGTAAAGAAGGCGGCAAAGGATTCCTGGAAAGAATTCCTGGCATTCCTGGAAGGCATCCTGATGTTCTTCATCGCCAGATGGTGGGGAATCGTACTCTTCCTGATCATTGCCGGCATCGTTCTTCTGATCACGAAGATCGTAAGAAAGAAGATCAAAAAGAGAAACGAAATCAGAAGAGAAAAGCGGGAAGCTCTGGAAGCGCAGCATAGGGCGCAAGTAGAAGAGCAGAAGAAAGAAGAAGAGAAGGCAAGAGAAGAAACTAAGGCCAACAATCAGGCTCAGATCAAAGCCCGGATCCAGGCACAGAAAGAAGCTGCGGAAAGGGTAAAGAAAGATCTGGAAACTGAAAAGAATGATGATGCCTCCGACGAAAAGAAGGAAGAAGAGAAGCCTTCTGAGCCGGAAAAAGAGACGGACGGAAAGGATCCGGACGTGAAATAAAATCAGACGGTAACGCAAGATCCTGTGGATATATCTACTCTCCCTCAATCGAATCCTCACAGGATCGGATACCTCCACCAAAGAAGAAAAAAGTGAAGGATAGAAAAAGGAAAAAGAAATAGAAAAGAAACTGAAGACTTCTTTGGCGGCAAATCACACCGGGGATCAAGCCTTTCTCACCACCAGGGTGACGGCGAAATCCCCGGTGTGATTTTCTTCTCCGGAAGAGATGATCCGGGCATAGATATCTCCCTCCATCATCCGCATCAACGTGCGCGCGATATACATTCCCAGACCGGAACCTTTCACATTCGAGGCATTGCTTCCCCGGTAAAAGGACTCAAAAAGGTGAGGCAGCTCTTCTTCTTTTAAAGAGCAGCCGGTGTTTGTAATGGTGATCAGACGGCAGTCTTCTTCGTCGGAAAAAGAGATGCCAACTTTCTTTCCGTCTCCGTATTTGATCGCATTTTCCAGTACGTTCTGCATCACTTCCTCCAGCCTTTCCGGATCGGCGGAAACCAGCACATCCGAGTGATCAGAAATGGAAAAGTCCGTATGCTGCTGTGCGAATTTTTCGTTGTACAGTACTTCGATCCGCTCCAGGACTCCGTTAAGGTAGATATCCTGCATTTGTACCTGAAGATCCAGAAAATCTTCTTTTGATGCGGTGACGATCTCACTGACATATTTTTCGATTTCAGAAGCGTTATGGGCGATGCCGGAAATGGCTTCTTTTTTCTTTTCTTCTGTGTCGTAAAGATCTTCATCCAGTGCCCGGGTATAAAGCTTAATGGCAGAAAGCGGTGTCTTTATATCATGGGAGAGAGAAAGAATGAGAGTCTTCTTATCTTTCTGCAGTTCCAGCTCCCGCTCTTTGTTGGATTCTAGGTTATCCCGAAGCATGTTGATGCCCCAGAGGAATTTTCCGAAGAATTTATTCTTTTCTGCTTTCATGGGAGTGCTTAAGTTTCCCCGCGCCAGTTCTTCGGAATAGCGGCTCATCTTATTGAAAGGACGAAGCACGCGGTTGCCGATATAGAAAAGAACGAAAGAAGTCACAACGATCGCAAGTCCCATACCGATATTCATGTAGATCAGCGGACGAAGATCCGGCTTGATCTCATATTCAAAGCAGACCATTTTTCCGCATACTTCCCTCACCTCGTAATCATGGTTGATCACTTCTTCCGGCTGGAAGGTGGAGACACGAAGAAGCGACGGATATTTTTTGAAATCAAAGTCCCAGTCAGGAAAAATGTTTGTGGTGAAAGAGCCGTTTCCGTCCCGTTCGAAGACGAAACGGAAATCTCCGCAGTCCTGAAAATGGACCGCAAGTTCGGAAGACGCTCTGGTAATATCCACCCGGTATTCCCGGTCGGATTGATTCCGGAAATGACCCAGCATCAGCAGGTTGCTTCCCAAAAGAAGCAGAAGGAGAACTGCGATGATACTGATGGAAATGCACCGGAACCGCATCATGCCGGAGTTCTTTCCCGAAAGAAGTTTACTCATAGCGGTACCCCGTTCCCCATACTGTGAGAATATGGGCAGGTTTCTTCGGATCTTTTTCGATCTTTTCCCGGAGCCACTTGATATGCACCGTCAGTGTCTGGATCTCGGAATCGCTGTCGGCGCCCCAGATGGTATTGAACAGATATTCTTTCCGCAGGGTCGTATTTTTGTTTTCGATAAGAAGCTGTAAAAGGGCAAATTCTTTCTCGGTGACATCCACCGGCTTTCCGTCCACGGACAAAGTGCGCTGGACGGTATTGAGCTTTAGGTTTCCGTCGATCACTTCTTCCACGGCATATTTCCGCTTAAAGATACCACGGATCTTGGCAAGAAGAATGTCGACGTCATAAGGCTTTTCGATATAATCATCCGCGCCTAAAGCCAGGCCTTCCAGTTTACTTTCCTTATCGCTTTTGGCACTGGCGATGATGATGTGGGTGTTGGATGTTTCACGGATCTTACTGCATACGGCAAACCCGTCGATGCCCGGAAGCATAATGTCCAGCACCAGAAGCTTGGCGCCGTATTTTTCAAAAAGCTCGATGGCCCGCTCGCCTGTGGTGGCAATGGCCACGGTGTAATTCTCTTTTTTCAGAAAAGCCGAGAGAAGATCGCCGATCTCCTGATTGTCTTCGCAGATGATAATATCCGGCATAAACTTTACTTCCTCCCCCGAATAAATGGCCTGAAATGAAACGGCCCGCCCTGTTTCTGTCTCATTATACCATGG
>CADBGD010000111.1 GCA_902794115.1 Oscillospiraceae bacterium | reverse complement strand
TTTTCAACTAAAAGCAGACGCATCCGCTGACATTTCCTCTATTTGTCTGCCAACGCGTCTATTTTCATCTAAAAGCAGACGCCTCCGCTGACTTACCATTCTCTGAGCACAAAAAAGCGGCCGCCTCATCGAGGCAGCCGCTTCGTTGTTTTCCGCTAAAGCGATTCTTACAGTTCTTCTGTCGGAACCTGCGGGTTAGTCTCCCAGATCGGAGCCTGCTTCTGCTCAGCAGGAGCAGCAGGAGCTGTTGCAGCAGGTGCGGCAGGCGCAGTCGGAGCTGCTGCCTTTTCGACAGGCTTCTTCTCTTCGACAGGCTTTGTTTCCACTACCGGAGCCTTCACTTCCTGCACTTCTTTTGCAGAAGAAGCGATGTCAGAAGCCTCGTTGGCAGAAACGATCTCGCCATCTTCAGTTGTGGCCGGATCCATCTTCTTGCCGAGGAACTCAGGCAGCTGCATACCAGCCATCTCGAACAGTTCGTTCATCGGCGGCACGCTCTTCATCAGGCCAGAGATGAAATTGGCGGTCGAGCCCTTGCCGTCGCCATTGGCGCCGGCGCCGCTGTCCCAAACAGTAACCTTGTCGATCTTGAGGTCGCGGATTGCTTCCACCTGGATCTTCATGAGGTTTTCCATCTTATCGGCCAGCATGAGCATCATAGCATTCTTGGCATCGCCACCGGCGGCTGCCACGATCTTTTCGAAACCTGCGGCCTGCTTCTGCAGGATCTCCTGCATACCACGAGCCTGCGCTTCCATCTTCGCGTAGATAGCATCCGCTTCACCGGCAGCCTGTCTTCTGATCTTCTCAGCTTCAGCCTCAGCAGCCAGCTCGATCTCACGCTTATTGATTTCCGCCTTAACGATAACGTCGGCTTCCAATGTTGCCTTTTCACGAGCGGAACGGGAAAGTTCAGCTTCTTTTTCAGCCACATAGGCTTCTTCCAACGCCTTCGCAGCCTGAACTTTTTCAGCCGCGATAGCCAGTCTCATAGCTTCAGCGGCTTTCTCACGGCGAACCGCCTCAGAGTTGGCCACTTCGATCTTGGCATTGTTTTCACCCTGGATCGCCATGGAGTTTGCCGAAGCAACCTGGATACGCTGATCTTTCTGGGCGAGAGCCTCACCGATAGAACCGTCTCTTTCCTTTTCAGCAACGTTCTTCTTCGCGTCGTTGATAGCCTTGGCAGCAGCTTCCTTACCGAGAGCGCTGATGTAGCCGGACTCATCAGAAATATCCGTTACGTTTACGTTGATGAGACGGAGACCGATTTTCTTAAGTTCTGTCTCCACGTTTCTGGAAACAGCCTCGAGGAACTTATCACGATCTGTGTTGATTTCCTCGATATCCATTGTCGCGATAACCAGACGGAGCTGACCGAAGATGATATCCTTGGCAAGTTCCTGGATCTCGGAAAGCTTCAGTCCCAGAAGACGCTCAGCAGCGTTCTGCATAACACCGGGTTCGGTCGAGATACCGACTGTAAAGATAGACGGTACGTCGATACGGATGTTCTGGCGGGACAGTGCCGAACGAAGGTCAACAGCGATAGAGATCGGTGTCAGGTCAAGGTATTGATACGACTGAATGACCGGCCAAACAAACGCCGCACCACCGTGAATACACTTTGACGAGCGGGCTGTACCGTCCGCATTCTTTCCGACTTTACCATAGATGACCATGATACGGTCGGAAGGGCATTTTCTGTATCTTGAAAGAAAAATCAAGAACAGAGTGAAAGCCAACAGCGCAATGACTACTAATAGACAAATTACTTCAAATGGCATTTTCATTTCCTCCTACTACTTCTTAGTTATGTTTGGTCACAATCAGTGTTGTACCCTTTGTAATGCCGATCACCGTCACCGAGGTACCGGTAGTGATCTTCTCTTCTTCATCCGTCACAGCATCAAATTCCTGAAGCTGATCCTGGACTTTTACCATGACTTTTCCGCTCTGGGCGCGCTTTCCCGGAACCGGGATATAGACCTCACCGGTCATGCCCAGTGCAAAACGGATATCCAGTGTTCCATCCGACTGGATCTTCTGCATGCCCCACAGCGCAAGTCCCATCAGGAACATCGCCACAAAGCCGCATACGAAAGCCAGAAGGCTTGCTGCCCAGATCGGAAGGCCACCCTTGAGGAACAGCAGTCCGGTCCAGCCGAAGAGGCAGAAGAATGCGATGATGCCCTGCATAGTAAAGAGGCGGAATCCGGAACCATGCACCTTGTCGGCGTGATCCACATAGGTTCTTCCATCCGGCAGATCCTGATCCGGAATACCCACATCCGGTCCGTGAATGCCGCCCACATGCGGTGCGGCCTGGGCCAGGTAAATATCTCCTGTATGCACGTCCACGACCACGCCGCCCTGTACCTCGGCAAAATCATGTGCCACATGACCCACATGTCCGGATCCGGCGTCCATATCATGATTATAATCGTAGGTGCCGTCATGTGTCACTCCAGCATGCACATCGTGGCCGAAATCACCATGTCCATCTGCGGGAAATGCACCGTCGTGGGAGACGTCTCCGTGCACTCCGCCAAAGTCGCCGTGGCCGAAGCCATGCCCGATATCGTGGCCCAGATCCACATGGCCGTGACCAATATCATGGCCGAAGTCATGACCGAAATCATGACCGACATCGTGGCTCATATCCATATCGTGACCGTGGCCGAAATCATGGCCGTCACCCGAACCCACATCATGTCCGTCCAGATCCCCTGCGTGGGATGCTGCGCCGATCAGCAGAAGAACAAACTGGAAGATCAGAAGTACTGTAAAAACAATGGCGACGCATGCGAAGATCTGCTCCGGCAGATTCAATGCTTCAAACCAGTCCATTAGAAATTTCATCTTCATTCTCCCTTCTTAAATCTCTGTCAGTAATCTTTCCGCTTCTTTTTTCATAACTATGGAAAGGTGGGCGGTATAAAGGATGGTCAGCAGTTTCTTGACCTGCTCTCGACTTGTGATCCCGTAGTCGAATTTCTGCGCATCCACGACCTTGTCGATAATGTCATTGAGCTTGGTCTCCGCCCGGATCGGATCCACCGGCGACACCGAAAGCAGCGCGCAGAAAGCGGTATACACAGTGCTGTCCTGCCTTGCCATATTCAGAAGAGAAATGATCCCTTCCAGCGAAAATACATCTTTGAAATAATTCAGGACCGCAAGCCGGATGAACTTGTCCCGGTTATAAAGCTTCTTCACCGGAGAATCCACAAACCCCCGCTTGACCCAGTTCTGCACGGTATGCGCCTCGATCCCCAGAAGCTGGGTGACCTGCCGAAGCTGCATCCCTTCAAGAAGGAACATCGGATCCAGGATCTGATCGATATTCTGCAGATGTTCCTTCGAGACCGGAATCAACGTCCCGGGCAAAAACGCATTCATTTCCTCATCCGTCCTTTCTTTTTTTCGCACATGGATCGATACATGTGTCTGTATTGTGGTCATAATATCACACGGTCACATGACTGTCAAGAATGTTCGTCAGAACTTTATCGTTTGTCTTTCTGTTCTTTCATTCTCCTCTTCTTCTACCTGAAATGCACTTTTCCCCTTTCTCGTTCCGTTATGCTTTTCCCGTTTCTTCCCCCTCATCTATCGTGTATAATAGATATGTACTTAGGGTATGAGTACAGGGGGTAGTAGAACATGGGTTTTCAGAAGAACACCTTCATCAGTAGCGACGGTTTTACCGAGATCACCTATTTCATCTGGTCGCCATCTGTTCCGGCCAGAGGCGTCGTGCAGATCGTGCACGGCATGTGCGAATACATGGGCCGTTACGAAGAACTGGCCACATTCCTCGCCGATAAAGGTTATGTTGTATGCGGCGAAGATCATCTCGGGCACGGACAGAGTGTCGGTGAAAACGACACTTTCGGTTACTTTGGAAAAAGTAACGGAGATCAGTACCTTGTCTCTGATGTGGAGAAGCTCCACCGTCTCATGAAGAACAGTTACCCCGGTAAACCCTATATCATTCTTGGTCATTCCATGGGCTCGTTCATCGCCCGCAACTGGTATGCCCACTATGGAAATGACTGCTCCGGCCTTATCTTATCCGGCACGGCCACAGCAGATAAACGCATGGGCCTTCTGACTGCCCTGGCTAAAGTGCAGCGTTTCTTTCTCGGCGAAAAGAAGCCGGCAAAATTCATCGCCCACACGATCAACAAAGCGTACATGAAACGCATTCCCGATCCCCTGACTTCGGCGGACTGGATCTCCTACGATAAAGAGCTCGTAAAGAAATATGCCGGAGACCCCTTCTGCACATTCCTTTTCACACACTCTGCCTACATCGATCTGTTCAGTCTTTTGCGCCAGTGCAATGATGATTCCTGGTATGAATCCATTCCGAAAGACAAGCCGATCCTTTTGATCTCCGGTGACGAAGATCCGGTTGGCGATTACGGTGAAGGTCCTCAGAAGATCTATAACAAACTTCTTGCCTCCGGACAGGAACAGGTTACCCTCGACATCCGTCACGGCATGCGTCACGAGCCCCACAACGAGATCGGCAAAGATGCTGTCTACCAGAGATATGCCGCCTATCTGTTTGATAATTTCGTCCGGAAAGCCAACGCGGACCAGTTATAAGTTTCGAAAAAGCTGTTAAACACTTTACCAGCCAGGAGGAAAAATATGAAACGTATCGTATCTGTTTTACTTGCTTCCGCCATGCTTCTGACGCTTGTCAGCTGCAGCAAAGCAGAAGAGACCACCAAGAAGAAAAAGAAGGCGAAGAAGACTACGGAGGAAACGGAAGAGACCACTGAGGAACCGACCGACGAACCGACGGAAACCACAGAGGGCACCACGACTACCACAACGGAAGAAAGTACAACTTCCACCACAGCCCCCCAGGGCAATCCGGTCCAGCCTCTTCACTCTTCAGTTGAACGCATCGACGCCGGCTACGGCCGTCACGTCGATATCGACGGCGATGACTATCTTGAACGCATCTCCATCATCATGGAATATATCGAATTCACATCTGACGAAGTTCCGGAGCTCTATACCGCCGTCAACGATGTCTACGACTCTCTCCAGCTGGATCTGGAAAGCACATATGACAGTATGGTAAAAGAACTGGATGCGGGAAAGTCTCCGGAATGGTACTCCACCTCCTCTTACACCACGTTATACCGTGATGACACCTACCTCTTCTCCTTTGCGATGATGCAGAACGATAAACTCCCGGGAGATCATCCGGCCGTCGAGACCCACACCTACTGGTCGAAGACCGCAGAAGAGGTCAAGCTTTCCGATGTCATTACCGACATGGACAGTGTCATTCCGGTCGTAAAAGAATATGTCGAGCTCTGCTACTATGCAGATATGATGGACGAGCTGGAACCCCGGCTTCGGGATTTCTCCTGCCCCTTCGCTTTGTCCTATGATGCCATCTATTTCTTCTATGCTAACTCTCCCATCAAGATCCCGATCCGGGATATTCCCAACTCCGTGAACTACTCTTTCTTCGGTATGGCACCAGACGAATATTTCCTGGAACTGGACGGCAAGAGTTCCCTTCAGTGGGATCTGGACGGCGATGGTGTGCCGGAAGATCTCTCTATCGAAGGGATTTACAAGAACCCCAACGATTCCACTCTTCTTACCGGCCTCACGATCCACCACAACGGAAAAGATACAGTCATCGAAGATGAGATCATCTGGGGAGAGCTGCACCCTACCGAAAACAGAGACTTTATTATGAAGTCCCAGGACGGCATTTTCTTGTATGTTCAGGTCGGCGTGGACGAAGGAAGATCCTATGTCATCTTCGAATATAAAAACGGAGAATGGACCAATGCTTCCCAATTCGAAAATGATGCTTTCTTCTATTCCCGCCCCTATGACCCGCAGAATGTCGTTCTTTCCACCGGCTCATTTCTGCACATGTACTGGTGGTACTCGTACTACTCATTGGAAGGCCATCCGACAGATCCGCAGTTCGAGACCATTCTCTACTACGGTATGACCTGGATCTTTGAAGCCAATACGGACATCCCCTGCTACAGACTGGACGATGATTTTAATGTTACCGGCGAAGAGGTGATCCCGAAGGGTTCGATCATCTGTCTGAAGATGTATGATCCGGAGATCAATCAGTTCCTGATCAACGTCTGTCATGCCGATTATACGGAAGATTACTACGTCACTGTCGACGTCGAGGAAGCTCCGAACGTCACGATCAGCGGAATCCCGCTGGAAGAAGCCCTAAATGGTCTTTACTGATCCGGGAACAGAAAACCCGGATTCAGCAAATATACAAAATGAGGAGAAAATAGTATGAAACGCATTGTTGCTGCACTTCTTTCCGCCTCCCTGCTTTTATCCCTCGTGGGATGCAGTAAGGAAGCAGAAGAAACCACTAAGAAAAAGAAAAAGAAGAAAACCACTTCTACTGAGGTCACAGAGACCGTAGCGCCGACTGAAACGCCCGAAGAGACCACAACAGAGGAAACCACGGAAGAAACGACCACTGAAACCACAACTGAGGCAACTACGGAACCGACCGTATCGCCATTTGACGAAAAAGGGCATTCCACGCAGCTTCATTCCCAGATCAATCCGACCTGTCTCGCCTACGGAGACGTTGTTGAAGGCGATTACGGCTATTCATATATGCAGAGCATCCGGTTCTATCAGGAAGTAATCGATTTAGGCGATACGGATTATGCCGCACTGAAAGATGCCATCACCAATAGCGCCAATGCTATCTCCACCGAGTTCTCGCAGCAGTTTCCGGAGTCATTACAGACTTTCCTGAATGGAGAATCACCTGCCATCCTCGGACGCTCTATCCTGGAAGAGATCTACCGTGACGACTCTTTCATATTCTCTTATGTGGAAAAACAACGTGTTTCACGCGGCGACAACACGTATCCGGCCGATGTTTTTGTGACACATAACTATCTGTCCGCCACCGGGCAGGAAATCAAGTTTACCGATGTGGTCAAAGATCCTCAGCTGGTCGTCGATGCGCTCGCGAAGCAGATGCGCGAAGATGAAGAGCCGGATCCGGACCTGGTCGCTTCGATCCTGGATGGAAGCTGCGCTTTCGTCCTATACTACGACGGTATCGGTTTCTGCCATCCGTATGAAAACAACCCGATCAAAGTTCCGCTTTTCGATATCGAGGCCGGAGTCGACCTTTCCTACTTCGGTCACGCGCCGGAAAACTACATTCTGGATCTGGATCACCACGGTGAAGCCCAGTATGACGTCAACGGAGACGGCCAGCCGAATTTCATCAAGGCAGAAGTCACTATGTCGTCTGAGGATTATTCTATGACGCCGGAACGGGTGACTCTTTCCTTCGACGGTGTCACCACAGAATTCGATCCGAATGATTGCGGAGACATGTACGGCAACTGGGACCCGTACTACGAACCCTCATATTTCCTGCATATTGACAGTGGCTATTATGTGTATCTCCCTGTCAGTATCGAAAACGACTATATTCACACCTATGTCTTCCAGCTGGATCCGGATACCGGTTCTTTCACCTATGTGGATATGTTCGAGCCTGAATTCTCTCATCACCCGTACGATGTGGACTTTGTAAGTCTCTACTCCCGCTTTGATGTCATGGGCACCTGTTTCATGGACGCCCACTATTCGCTCAATCAGACAGATGCCATTCCACAGCTCCTTGATTACAATTATGAAAACTACAGAACGCTGGTAAAAACCAAAGCAGAGCTTTCCGCTTACGATGGAGACGGCAACGACATCACCATTCCTGCCGGGAAAATCCTCCTGTTTTTGACCTATAACACGGAGACACGTATGGCCCAGGTCGCCGTTTTGGACGAGGATATGTCAAAATGGTCGGTCGCCATCATGTCCGCAGATGATTCCTCGTATCCGCCGACCGTTGCCGGAAAACCACAGGATGATGTTCTTGACGGACTCTTCTAC
>CADBGD010000110.1 GCA_902794115.1 Oscillospiraceae bacterium | reverse complement strand
TCGCATCAGGACATTTTCGATGAGGGGCATGGCAAAGACCTGCAGGTCCTGAAACACCGTGCCGAAGCGTTTTCTGTAGGCATCGCCGTCGATCTCTAAAATGTCGGTCCCGTTGACCAGGATCTTTCCGGATGTCACCGGATAAAGTCCCATGATCAGCTTGATCAATGTGGTCTTTCCGGCGCCGTTATAGCCGACGATCGCCAGCTTTTCACCCTTGTTCCAGCGGATGGACACATCCCGGATCGTCGGGGTACTGCTTCCCGGGTAAGTGAAGGTCACGTTCTGAAGTTCGATACTCTGGATCTCGCCGATATCCGGCTTCTTCTCCTTCTCTTTTCTGTCCTTTTCCAGGAACTCTTCCAGGTTTTTAAAGAGCCGGGACTCGTTACTTAAGTAGATCCGGTTCTCCACCGCGTGCTTGAGCTGGTCGGTGGAAAAGGCCATCGCGGAGATCATGGCCACATAACTGGAAATGTCCGACACATCTCCGTGCTTGATGCGGAATGCCACATAAAAGTAGGCGCAGATGCCGGCCAGAACGGAGTAGCTGCCTTTCATGAGAAAGGAGTAGAATGCCGATTTCATGCGGTACTTCAAAGATACCTCGCTCATTCTTTCCACCGCTTTTTCCTGCTTATCCAGCATGATGGAGTTGATGTCGAAAAGACGGATCTCAGACGCATATTTCTTCTCGTAATACACCCGCTTGACGTAGTCCGCGGTACGCTTATCCCGGGTGATCGCTTTTTCCCGGTCGTAGTTGCATTTGCCGTTTTTCTTTCCGAAATACAGGCTCACCACCATCGGGATGACCATGAAGATGAGAAGGACCGGATCCACCATGACCACGATGATCAAGGACATGATCGTGGCGCCCACGTTTCCAATATACACGCCCGTCTGGATCGAAAGGTCGATGGCCTGCTCGGCGCACCGGTCCAGCGCCCGTGCATAGCGGTCGTAAAACTCCGGCGACTCATAGTCGGAAAGTTCCAGTTCATCCGAGATATCCATAACTCTATGGAAAATGTGCCGGTACACTTCCGGCATCTTGATCTTTCTAGAGGTCTCGTACCATCCGCAGATAAAGTGGACACATACATGTCCCAGGCACGCGATGATCAGGAACCAGAAAAGCTTACTGTAGGCGACATTTCTCTCTATGCAGTTGAAGATATATTTTGTGAGGTAAACGAAGAAGAAAACATAGAAGATCTGCTCGATGGAGTTTTTGAAGATAGTAAAAGGCAAAAGAAGCCTGTCCGCCTCCCACACCTGTCTCAAGGCGTAGCGGAGCTGTTTAAATGTGGAATCTTTTTGTTTCGTCTTCATTGGCACCCCCTCAAAAATGCAAAAATGATTCTCCTATACTACCACTCTTTCTTTGGGAAATGCGCTTTTTATACTTTCAGGACAACAAAAAAGACCCGAAGGCCGGAATCCCGGCTTTCGGGTCTTGAAGGATCAATTTTGTTCCGAACCTTACAGCAGCGGTGTGTCGTTGTACTGGGTTCTGGTGCTCTTATTAACATGGATAAACATGTTATGCAGAAGGTTTACGCTGGAAAGGATCAGTTCGCCCTGATTGAGCTTTCGAACGTGCTTGATGGCGTAATCGTCCAGGTGCGCCGCAACGGCTGCGATCTCGTCGTTGAGCATGAGACGGTGGATCAAAAGTGTACCGATCTGACCAAAGAGGATCGGAGATACGTCCTTCGGGTTCTGTGTGGTCAGGTAGAGGAATACACCCTTTCTACGGCCTTCACGGGCAACCAGTGTCAGGCCGCCGTGGAATTCCTTATCGGAATAACGGGACTTGGCATATCTATGAACCTCATCGATGTAGAAGACGAACGGGCAGATATTATCCTGACCCATAACGAATGTGCTGACGAGGTCGATAACCATGCCGCCGATACCTTCTGCGGCACCCAGCATGGATGTGTCGATGTAAAGGCTTCTCTCCGGCAGATGTACGAACTCTTCGATAACCTCCAGAAGGTTATACATGCTGGAGTCATTGGCGAAGAATGTCAGGAATCGGGTATTCGTCATCTGATACTGGATCTTCTGGATGAGAGAGGCATTGGCGTTAGCCTTCAGAACGTCATAACGGTAACGGAAGTTGTAGTCGTTATCACGATCCGGCTCGCAGACGGACTCGGCCTGGATCTGCTCCGGCAGAAGGTGAATGTTGAATTCACTGTCGTCCTTGGTTACGGAAGCCAGGTTCTCCTGCACTTCATCGATGTTGGCACCGATCTTATAGTAGTAGGAATCGTCGCCGATCTTTCTCATATAACGCAGTGACATGATGGCCTGGGAAAGAACTGCGCCCTGGCTGCTGTTCTCTGTTTCGAAAAGCTTCTCCCACTGCTCCATGGTCAGCTTACCGGGAGAAATGGTGGTGTCGACACCCAGTGTCAGCTTCGTGATCTCATCGCCGGAGAACGCATCGCGGAACTCACCTGTCGGGTCGATGATCAGTGCTTTTCTCTTAGTATTGATCAGCTTATCGAGGATAGCCAGCGCGGTGGTGGACTTACCACTGTTTGTCGCGCCGATGCAAAGCATATGACGGTTGAAAAGTGTGCTGGGCTTCAAGGACACATCCGCCGAGAAACGGTTAATGAATGTGGCAAACGGCGGGAGCGGCTCTTCCGGAGCATTGGAGAACTCCAGGGAAGCCAGGAACAGCTTATAGATCTCATCGGTGGCCAGATACACTTTATCGGTGATACCTAAAGTCTTAAAACCGGCAAGCTCGAACTTCTTTCCTTCCGGTGTCATAAGAGCGATGGTATCGATACAGATCTCATGATAATCCCGGGCTTTCTCTTCGTCAGAAGCTTTCCCCACGATATGCTTCTTTCCGCCGCGGTTCTCAAATACTTCACCCAGGAACAGTCCGATGGTCGAATCAACGATAACGAAATAGTTGATCGTATTCGGAAGACGGGATTTGTCGAATTTCTCTCTATCCAGCATCAGCGGGAGATTCTCGACGATGGCGATACTGTTACTTCTGTATACAGATGTCACTTTTCCCAAATAGTAGTCCTGAAGTTTGTATCCTTCATAAAGCTCTTCAAGTGTCATGTACTAGCCTCCAAAGTTGATATTATCCTTAAGGTCCGCAGTGACCTTTTTATATTATACTCTGATAAATTATGAAATGGAAAACTTTTGTGTAAAAAAACAAAAAATCTTTTTACCCTACTTCCCGCTTCTTTTTTCATCCTTACTCGCGCGGGCATTTCCGCTCTTGCCGGGTCCGGCCGTCCCGCTTTTCGCATTCCCGGTTCCATTCTTTCCGGATCCTTCCTTCCCGGGTTTCGCCTTTGCGTTTCTGCCCTTTCCGGGCTTTCCGCCGGCGTAGGATTCGCTTCGTTTCTGGGCTTCAAAAATAAAGTAGCCCTCTTCCTCATAGATCTTCACGCCGCCGAAAACGGAGATGAGTTTATTCTTATACCAGTCCTTCCGCTTCGTGACCATGAACATCTTCCCTCCGACCAGAAGCCGGTTGAATCCTTTTTCGATAAAGGTCTTGGCCACCTTAAAGTCCGTATGATAGGGAGGGTTACTGAGGATCAGGGTAAAATCCGCCCCCGGCACATTTTGAAGAGCATCGCCGGTGACGAAGACCGCGCCGGGAAAGCCGTTACTTTCCATATTCTTTCTGGCTGTGGTGACCGCCAGGGGATCCACATCCGTAAGCACCACCCGCTCCGGAAGGACCCCGGAAGCACAGGCTGCCAAAGATACGATCCCGCACCCGCAGCCCAGATCCAGAAGTTTCTCTTCTTCTGTAAATGCCACGTGGCCCAGCATAAGAAGTGTCCCCTTATCCGCCTCCCGCGGCGAGAACAGTGCATTTTCCGTAGCTACATGAAGCTCTTTTCCTTGAAACGAAATGGTATACATCAGGACTCGCCCTTCTTTTCGGTCAGGGACTTGATGTGTTCGTAAGCCTGATATAAAGGGATATCCTTATCCAGCCGCCGGTCCTTCGAGCCGAAGACGATGCCGAACAGCTCCAGCCCCGCCGTGGCATTGTCTGTCAGGATCAGCGGATTTCCCGGAATCACCGACAAAGTCATTTTCAGCCGGTACTCGAAATGATCACTGGGAAATCTTCTATGGATCTCGATATTTTCAGTGACCACGGACACGATACTTCTTATGGACACCGACTTTCTGAAAAAGAGATGGCTGACAGTGACTTTACTGTCGTCCACATAGATCGAACCGCCGACCAGCATATCCAGAAGGCACAGCGCCGTCAGGCCGACCGCCAGGATCAGGGCGCCGGTCAGGACCCGGTAGAGGACCATGCTTTCCACGCCGAAGGAAATGCACAGAAGCACCGCATAAAGGCACATGGCCCCCATGGCCGCCACCTGAAATGCTCTTGTCTGATGTTTGATCCGATACTTCATACGATGTCCCTCACTCTTTGCGGCAGAATCCTTATGGGAAACATTCTATCACAAAGTCCATTTTTCCTTCCATGAAAGGCGTGGAAAATCTCCGTCCCAGGTAAAAGGCAGCCACACATACCGGGCCTTCGATGTGTCCGCCGAGCCCATCAGGGGAGATTTTGCCAGAAAAAGCATATCCTTCATGGAGGCTTTCACCGACTTGTCGAAGCGGCTTGAAATGCCACGGTACATGGTATCGTAGATCTCTTTTGTCACCACGAATTCCGGCACCCACCGGTCCGCCATCATGAAATAGGTGTCCGAAGGAGCATGGTACACCACATGGCTGGGCTGGCTGTTAAATGAGGCAGAACTACTATCATCGATACAAGGATCGCCCAAAACGGTAAACGGACCTGTAAAGGAATCGGAAACACAGATCTCCGTAGGATTCGGCACATAGCCGGTCATGCCGGAGGTGATCAGGTAGTGCTTCCCGTTTCGGATAAAATGCGCAGGTCCCTCTCTGGTCAGTGGCGGACGGATCACGTCATAGACGATGGACGGTTCCCCGGTCACATTGGTAAATTCCGCATTCAGTTTCGCCACAAGTAAGGTCTTATGGTCCGCCTCAAAATAGATATAGGCGTCCCCGCTCTTCTCATCCAGTGCCAGATCAAAATCTCCGGACTCATGCCCGTACGGCTGAATGAACGGATCCACCAAAGTATACGGGCCCGTGACCTGATCTGCGGTCAATACGGCATAGTGATTCTTATCGCAGTATTTGACCCAGAGGACATACTTTCCGGTTCTGGGGTTTTTCAGAAGATGTGGCCGGTCCAGTCTTCTGTTCGGATGGAAAATGCTCTTTTTATTTTCCGGCTCCGGGGAAATGATATGACCTTCACTTTTCCAGTTATACAGATCCGTACTGGAATAAAGGCGGATGCCCCAAGTCCAGATCTTTCCTTTTTTCGTGGTATGGCTCTTATCTTCTCCGACCCAGTAATATACACCGTTTTCCTGATACATCGTTCCGCCATGGGCTTCAATGGTATTTCCGTCCGTATCCGTCCAAAGCTGTCCCGGGAAAAACGCATTTCTGACTTCACCGTTTTGCATCATAAGGCCCCCCCTTTTCATTCGTGCACACTTATATTTTACAGTAGAGAAAGAGCCACAGGAAGTCCGACCATAAAGAGAAGACAGAGGATAAGGAAGAATACTCTCCTGGCGATCTCTTTCCTTCTTCCTTTCCGCATCCGGATCGGGGGAAGAGAAAAGATCGTTTTCCACCTCGATTTCTTCGTAGTCTCAGGCACACTGTCGATATAGGAACGGAAATCGAAATTTGAAAACACCTCGCTGTCTTCATACCGGTGTTTTCCAGTATTTTGGGAAAAGCGGTCCTCCTGGGTCAGAGACCGAAGGCAGCAGGCGATCTCCTTTCTGCCGGCAGATAAGCTGACGAGAGGTTCATAGACAGAAAAGATCTCAGAGATATCATCTGTGCCGCAGATCTTTCCATCCGAGATACAAACCAGGCGCCAGATCTCCTTTTTCTTATCCCCGGCAAAGGGAGGCTTGTTCATATACTCTTCCACGTATTCTGCACAGGAAGAATATTTTTCCATTCCCTCAAAGCCATCTGCCCAGTTGTACTGAAGTCCGAATCTTTTTGCGCGGATATCACTTTCGGTATAGACCTCTTTATCCTGCTTGATGTAGGCCCACTTCCGGATTCGGGGATCAGAAAGACGCGACTCGATAAAGGCCTTCGTATCCGCCTTCTCCCCCTCCGGAAATGAAAGAAAATACCCGCGTTCCCTGCTCATTATTTCCGCACGTAAGGAGTGTCTTCATTCTTGATTTTCAGGATCTTCTTATCGGGAGAATAGGTAAATACGATCGTTTCCTTCTTTCCGTTCTCCTCATATTCGAAACTCACCTCTTCTTCAAACATTTCCACATAGGTGAGACGGTAGGCTTTCCCCTCCAGCTCGATAAACTTCTGCTGTTTTTCCGTATAGATCCGGATCACCTTCTGATCGTCACTGCTTGAGACATATTCGCCTTCGAACAGATTATACGCACGCTCGTCACGACTGATCTGATCCTCATAGGAACGAAGGATCTTCTGGATCTTTTCCAGATCCGTGCAGCCATAGGTGTACCCGCCGTAGATATAGGTCTTGGCACCGGTCGGCGCATAGATGGCGAATCCCCAGGTGGTGCCGTCCATGGTATCCGAATAATCGATATCGTCGAAAGGTTTTTCTTCCATTACAGTCTTAAGAAGACTCATGATGGTATCGAAATCCTCCTGGGTCATTTTTTTATTCGTGACCGTTTTTCCACTCAGGGAATACTCATCTGTGATCTCCAGTGCGCCGTCAAAGTGGAGGACATAGGAGGTATTTCTCCAGTAATCTTCTCCCCACTGAAAAGGTCCCTCATTGGTGGCATCCGCCGAAAAGGCGATCGCGTCCGACATGCCGTATCCATAGGAGCTGTCCGTCTTGGGATCCGTATATTCCGGCTGCTGGTCCGACACATCCGGAAGAGAAACATCGGGCATATTCACATCTCCGGAAGGCATAGAAGGCATCGTCATATCCGGAGCCGTAACACCCGGTTGCAACTCCTCCGCTGCCTCCGCTCCTCCATCTTCTGCATCCGAAGCATCCGCAGCCATTCCTTCATGGGCAGCATCCGCCATTCCGCCCCCTTCCTTTGCTTCCACCTCCGTGGAATTGGAAGCTTTCCCTTTCACCGATTCTTTGCCATTATCTTCCTTCGGCATTGTCAGAAAAGCCGACAACAGCAGGATCCCCCACAGGACCACCACAATACCGGCGATCCGTAAAACCTTCTGCATAATGTTTCTATTTTTCGTCATATCTATCCTCCACCAAACCTGATCCGGCTTTCTCAAATGAGACGAGTCATCCGCCGTTCCTGTTGCGTTTCCTCATCCGGGCCCGGCTTCTCTATTTTCCGGCTTTTTTCGCCGCCTTATCTTTATACATCGCCTCATCGGCCCGCTTACTGACATCCGCCACCGTCTGATCGGTTTCCGGATCAAAAGAAGCAAGCCCGCAGGCGATCGACACATACTCCGGAGGCAAAGGCACCTGCTCCGAGTATGGACTCATCATCTTATCAAGCATCCGCATCAGCATCTCCCGGTTATTATAATCTTCTCCGGAAAGTACAGCCACAAATTCATCGCCGCCGATCCGGTACACCGGACTGTGCTTGAATACCTGGCAGATCAGATGGCATGCCCGCTGCAGATACAGATCCCCCGCCTCATGGCCCATAGAATCATTGACCTGCTTTAAGTTATTTACATCAAACATGGCTACAGCAAAAGAGAGATCCTTCTCGTCATTGATCTGCGACTGCAGGACCTTCTCTTTCTCTTCGAAAGCCATACGGTTATTCACATTTGTAAGCGGATCTTTTCCCATCAGATCCAAAAGCCGCTGGTTGATATGTTCCAGCGTCAGCGCGTAGCGGAATTTTTCCAGCGCCAGACACATACGGTTATAGTACTGCCGCAGGTAATGCCCTTCCAGTTCCGGAAGGCAGTCACGGAATATCAGATAGCCGTAAGTGGATGCGCCTTCATGAAGCGGCAGGAACACATAAAGGTGGTTCTCC
>CADBGD010000109.1 GCA_902794115.1 Oscillospiraceae bacterium | reverse complement strand
GAGCCAGTTCGAGGTTACCTCACGTGCCGATAAGATCCGTCACCGCACCGAGATCTTCCAACAGCATATTGAGTCCGGCATGATGAACCTCATTAACTCTCCTGAGTACCGGGCCATTATGGAACAGTCTGTAAGAAGAAGCGACGATGAACTGGTCAGCCACGAAAACAACGTGAAACAGTAGTTTTCTCCGGGAAATGCACTGTTCTACTTAAGTCAGAGGACAAGTTTACGTCCTGCTTAAGCCAAATCATTATTTGAAGTCACTTCCCCCTTGCCGGCAGGATCTGCGTCAAGGGGGTTTTCTTTCCCCAATTTCCGTCTCTCTTCGCTCCCGCCTACTATCTTCGATCTCGCCTATGTATCTACACTCCCGTCCGTCAGCTCCTTTTCGGCCGGCCACCAGTGCATTTCCCATAGAAAAAGGACTGTCCCCGAAGGAACAGTCCTTTTGAAAACTCTTTTGTTCGAGAGTGGCTATTAGCCGAGTTCAGCGAAGTACTTGATTGTACGAACCATCTGAGATGTGTAGGAGTTCTCGTTGTCGTACCAGGAAACAACCTGTACGAGGGAGTTGCCGTCATCCATCTTGGAAACCATTGTCTGGTTAGCATCGAAGAGGGAACCGAATCTCATACCGATGATATCGGAAGAAACGAGCTTCTCCTCTGTGTAACCGAAGGACTCGTTAGCAGCAGCCTTCATAGCAGCGTTGATGCCATCAACTGTAACTTCACCCTTAACAACAGCGTGGAGGATAGTTGTGGAACCTGTCGGTGTCGGAACACGCTGAGCAGCGCCGATGAGCTTACCATTGAGCTCCGGGATAACCAGACCGATAGCCTTAGCAGCACCTGTGGAGTTCGGAACGATGTTAGCAGCACCAGCACGGGCTCTCTGCAGGTCACCCTTTCTGTGCGGGCCGTCGAGGATCATCTGGTCACCTGTGTAAGCGTGAACAGTTGTCATGATACCGCTCTGGATAGCAGCATAGTCGTTCAGAGCCTTTGTCATCGGAGCCAGGCAGTTTGTTGTGCAGGAAGCAGCGGAGATGATCTTGTCATCTGTTGTCAGTGTTGTGTGGTTTACATTGTAAACGATAGTCGGCAGATCGTTACCAGCCGGAGCGGAGATAACAACCTTCTTAGCACCAGCGTTGATGTGAGCCTGGGACTTTTCCTTAGATGTATAGAAACCTGTGCACTCGAGAACAACGTCTACACCGAGCTCACCCCAAGGGCAATTGTTAGCGTCAGCTTCCTTGTAGATCTTCAGTGTCTTACCATCTACTGTGATTGTGTTAGCCTCGTCGTCAGCGGAAACAGTGTGCTTGTTCTCGCCGATAGCGCCGCAGTAACCACCCTGAGCTGTATCGTACTTCAGAAGATGAGCGAGCATGGAAGGCTTTGTCAGGTCGTTGATAGCGACTACTTCATAACCCTCTGCGCCAAACATCTGACGGAAAGCAAGACGGCCGATACGACCAAAACCATTGATTGCAACTTTAACTGCCATGTTAAAATCCTCCTATATTTTCCCCTCATGGGGATTATTAATGAATTTGTGCACAAGAATCGCACCGATAAAATTCTACAACAGAATCGGTTTTATTACAATCAAATTTCATGGTGAAAAAGACAAAAATGACGTTTTTCTTCTCTTTTCCTGCAAAAATCAAGTCAAATGATTTTCATTCATGGACGCAGGGTCCCGCCTCGTTAAGAAGCGGCAGGCTTACTCATCTCTCGTGATGTTCTTCACCCATTTATACTTCACGTAATGCATGTACACAGCAGGGATCTTCACAAACTCATCCAGCGTTAAGATCGCCGCCACCGCAATGACCGGAAGCTCCCAGACGAAAGCGGCCAGCATGCCCAAAGGCACCACGACGCACCACAAGGTCACGCAGTCGCAGATCA
Source organism: Oscillospiraceae bacterium (assembly GCA_902794115.1). Taxonomy (GTDB): domain Bacteria; phylum Bacillota; class Clostridia; order Saccharofermentanales; family Saccharofermentanaceae; genus Scatonaster. Next base: position 6,180 of record CADBGD010000109.1, on the reverse strand, counting down.
TGCCGAACTTCGTGTCACCGCCCGCCGGGAAAATACCGCCGATAACGGTGGAATTCAGTGAATTGCCGATAATGTAATAGCATCCGAGAAGAAGCATCCACTTCAGGTATCCGTGTGCAGTCGGCGACATATCCGTGGGCATCATCAGCACCAGAGGCGTCAAAAACGCGATCACCACGCCGGATGCGGCGCCGATGCCCAGAGACAGCCGTACAAAGCGCCCTCCGGCTTTCTTCGCCATCTTCAGTTCGTCGGCCCCCAGCATCTTTCCGATAATGATGCTGGCTCCGGTAGAAAGACCCCAGCAGATACTGGCGATCATGGCGCGGACAATGCTCGCAATGGAGTTGGCCGCCGTGGCATCCGTACCCAGATGGCCCATGATGACGGAGTACATGGTCATACCGCCACCCCAGCCGAACTGGTTGATCATGACCGGAAGCGAGTATTTCCAGAAATCCGCATGGATGAATTTCTTGCTTAATGTCACCAGTTTCCGGACGCGAAGTTTGACGCAGTCTGTGGTGAGCACGCCCCAGGCAACCAGAATAAGCTCCAGGATCCTGGAAATGACTGTTGCCAAAGCCGCGCCTTCGATCCCCATTTCCGGGAACGGGCCCGCTCCGAAGATCAGAAGTCCGTTCAGTATGATATTGACAACGACTCCGATGGAGGAAATGACCGTACTCATCATGGTCTTTTCACAGATCTTCATAAAGCAGAGATAGCTGTCCACAAATCCCATAATGAAGTAGCCCACCGCCATGATCCGCAGATATCTGACGCCGCCGTCGATGAGGGCCGGGTCATTGGTAAACACCCGCATCAGATACTGGGGGCAGATAAAGGCCGCCAAAGTAAATACCATTCCCACCAGTAGCGCATACCGCATGGTCACGCCCAGAACATCTTCCAGCGTCGTGTATTCCTGTTTTCCCCAGTACTGGGCGCCCAGCACCATAGCACCGGTCAGAAAGGTGTTGATGAAAAGGTAGTACACGAAAGCCACCTGTCCCGCAAGGGATACGGAAGACAGGGCAGTCTGGTCCATAAACCCCAGCATAAATGCATCGGACGCAGAAACCAGGGAAGACATGAAATATTGAAAGACGATCGGCAGCACCAGCGTGCAGAGCGCCTTATAGAAAGCCTTCCGGTTGTCGATATCCGGGAAGGTAAATGTCTGTTTTTTAGTATCCATATGAATTTTATCCTTTAGAGTATCTACGGGATCGTCTTCTCTTCAGATCTTCAGCACGACCTGGGTCGGGATCCCCTTCTTTTTTATTTCTTCGGCAAATGCACTTCCGTCGGAAGCCTTTCCTACGATGTCGCCGTAATGGGTCGGGATCGCATATTTAGGAGAAAGCTTACCTGTCAGCTCCACCGCCTGCGGTACATCCATGGTGTAGGTGCCGCCGACCGGAAGAAGCAGCACGTCGCATTTTACGTTAAGGCTCTCCTCTGTTTCATCCATATCCCCGCAAATATAATGGCGAAGTCCATCCACTTCCACCACATAGCCTACCCAGTTTTCCTTCTTGGGATGAAAATGCTTGGCAGGGTTATAGGATGCCACGGCTTCTCCCTCGATTCCGGCCACAGAGAATGTATCTCCCGGAGCAACTTCGGTCACATCAAATCCGGAAAAGGTCTCCCGGATCAGAGCGGAAGTGGATTTCGGCGCGACAAATACTGTATCTTCTTTTATGATCTTGGCAATATCTTCCGGCGAGAAGTGATCGTAGTGATCATGGGTCACAAAGATCACATCCGCATCATGGCTTTCCGCCGCTATATGGAAAGGATCGAAATACAGGACCTTCCCCGATGCGATCCGAATACTGCTATGGGCATTGATAGAGATTGAGTCGAGCATTTCTTTTCCCTCACTTTAGAACTTTTTTACATTTTGATTATATCACGCAATATGAAAATCCAACGTGTTATTCTTATACCATAGGTAAATAGATTTTATCGATAGGAGGTATTATTATGGAATCTTTAAGAAAGTATCTGGCCGAGATCATCGGTACCTTCGTACTGGTATTCTTCGGTTGCGGCACGGCGGTAGTAACCGGCTGCAGCGTTCAGAACCCGGGTGCATACATCCTGACTGCACTGGCTTTCGGCCTTGTTATCGTCGCTATGGCTTATTCCATCGGCAACGTTTCCGGCTGCCACATCAACCCGGCTGTATCTCTGGCTATGTTCATGACCAAGAAACTCGACATCAAGGACCTTCTCCTTTATATGTGCTCGCAGGTAGTCGGCGCAGTCGCCGGCGCTCTGGCTCTCTGGGCCTTCCTCGGTAAGGACTGCGGATTCGGCACCAACGGTCTCTTCGACGAGAGTGTTCCGAAGTCTCTGGGTATCGAGATCATCCTGACATTTGTATTCGTACTTGCCATCCTGGGTGTAACCAGCAAGGTTGAAAACGGTAAGATCGCCGGTCTCGTGATCGGTCTTTCCCTGACACTTGTACACATTCTCGGTATTGCCTTCACCGGCACATCCGTTAACCCGGCAAGAAGCATCGGTCCGGCTATCATGGCTGGCGGCGACGCTCTCCAGAATGTATGGGTATTCATCGTTGGCCCGCTCCTCGGCGCTGCCCTGGCTGCCATCGTTTACCGTGTAATCGATCCCGATTCCCTGAAGAAGGAAGAAGCCAAGAAGTAATTCTTCATTCGATTAAAACTGGATAAAACAGTACTGCCTCTCCCGTCTCAACTTCACGGGAGGGGCAGTTTTTTATCTCTTATCCGCGACGGAAAAGAGCGAAATGCACTCTGCTTTTTCCAATCAGGATTTACTCCGAAACTACAATAAAGTCGCCTTTTCCGGGGCGTTTTCCCGCCTGGGCGTGATTCTTCGCGATAAAAGCGCGGCAGGCTTTCCCGTCCATCGGGCGGGCATAGTAAAAGCCCTGGATCATATCTGCCGAGCTGGAGACGATCAGTTCAGAACGGGCCTCAGTCTCGGCTCCGACCACCACAGAACGGATCTCCATCTTCCGCAGCACATCGATCGTATTTTCAAAAAGAAGCATATCTTTCGGAGAAGTTTCCGCTGCTTCCAGCGCCAGCCTGCTCAGTTTCACAATCGAGAACGGCAGGATCGCCAGATGGCTGAGGCTGGACTGGCCGATGCTCATATTATCCACGGCAAATCCGAATCCCAGCGCGGCCAGATGCTCGAGGTTGGGAATGATCATATTCAATCCGGAAAGCAGCGCCGTCTCTTCGATCTCAAAGGTCACACGGCCGTACTTGATCCCATACTCATCCAATATCCGGCACACATTGGAAGAAAAAGCCGAGCTGGCCATTTCCGTCACGGAAATATTCACATGGATCCCGTCCACTTCCAGTCCTTCTGCTTCCGTTTCGCGGAGCCACTCACAGGCACGTCTCAGAACGAACGTATCGATCTGCGAGATCAAGCCTCGCTTTTCCGCGACCGGGATAAATTCATCCGGCGGGACTTCGCCCCATTCCTGATGAGGGAATCTTGCCAGGGCTTCCACGCGTGTCACGTGTCCGTTTCTGGCAAAGCATATCGGCTGGAACCGCACTTCCAGGCTTTCATTTTCGATGGCCTGTTCCAGCGCGCTTTCCAGGCTGATCTGGCGCTTGATCTTAAGAAGCGCTCTTTCACTTAAGGTAACGGTGTCCCCCTTCGGAAGCGAAGGAAGTGTGATCTCCACCACTTTATACAGATCTTCGCCGGTTGTAAAGGAACCGGTCTCCGTGATCTCCGCAATGGTATCCATCAGATTCAGTTCAAGTCCACGGATATACCAGGGCTCCTCGAAACGCTCGTGGATCGCATTCAGGATCGTTTCGTGGGTGGAAGACGAAGTGCTGACGATGGCAAACTGGTTACTCATCAGACGGAATGCCCACGCTGCCGGAAGTGTCTTTTCCAGTTTCCGCGCGTCCCCCGCCGACAAAGGTGCATTTTCCGAAGAAGAATGCTTGCGAAGGCGCGAACGCTCCTTCAGATCCGGCGAGAAAGTGGAAAGGAAATCCGCCACGTTTTTCAGTGTCATCGTACCTATGGTATAGCCGAAGATCGAGTTGATGCGGCGGATGTTCTCCACCTTCATCACGATCACATAATAGCGCACGCCACGGGCAATCAGTTCATCTGTATAGGCCATCATGGCATCCAGATTCAAAAGGTCCGTCAAATGATCCAGCATCGTCTCCGGACTCTTGATCGAGAAAGAAGAAACCAGCATGGAAGCCAGGATCGCAAATGCGGAAATATAGTAGGTCGGGCGAATTGCCTGCACAGCCAGGACCATGCTCGTTGAAAGAGCAAAGCCCGCGCCGATCCAGAGCTTGGCATGTTCTCTTTTAAAGAAACGGCGAACGATCGCATAGACGGCGCAAAAAAGACACAGAAACAGTGCCAGAGTATGAACCACATTGTACACAGCCGTGACGGTCAGCCCCCGGCTATAGGAGATCTCGCCGGCGTGGCGGGCTGCCCCTACTGCCGCGATGCAGAGAAGCGCGTCCACACAAGCCGCCACGATCGAGGCCATAAAGATCCGGTTGCGCATTACCGGCAGCTGACGCTTACTGAAGAAATGCACCATGATGATCAGAAGAAGGATCAAAGAACTACAAGGAAACGGATAAGAATCTACTACCGACCAGAACATGTCCTTCTCCTTTCTTGGGGGATTTTCCCTCTTTCATTTCGAAAGCCTCTCCCCGAACATTCCCAAGTGCATTTCCTGCACCACGACTCTTATTTTACTTCATGCGGAGACAAAAAACCATGTGTCCTTTTTGTCATCTTCGCCAACCTGGTTTCGTGGTAAAATAGTAGGCGGAATAAGGAGGAAGGAATCATGAGTACCATCATTTCATATGTGGAAAATGAGACACGCTCCTTTCAGGAATTTCCCTTTAATCCCATCGATGCGCTGATCTTTGCTGAATCAACCTATTTTCAATGGGAATATCTCCTTCACAACATCTGGACACCGGAATGGCCTTACCACGATTCGGACTCCATGTTTTTCCATGAGATGCCCAGGACATCTGAAATGCCGTTGTTCGGTCAATACGCCGCCGACACGCCCAACAACATGAAGATGATCGATCTTTTGAGGGAAAACCCTCGTTTCAAGAATGTATCTGTGTCGCACCTTTGCGTACGTACCAATGTACATGATGAGATCCAGTTCGCTGCTATGTGTTTCCATCTTTACGATAATATCTGCTACGTTGCCTATCGCGGCACCGATGGCACCTGGATCGGATGGAAAGAAGATTTTCAGCTGGCTTACCGCTATCCTGTCCCGGCTCAGGAACAGGCGGGACGCTACTTTCGGTTCCTGACCACTGCTCTTCCGGCAGACACAAGGTTTTATATCGGCGGCCACTCAAAGGGAGGAAACCTTTCCATCTACTCCGCGACCGACTGTGCCGATGCAGTTAAGTCCCGCATCTTAGGCGTATATTCTTTTGACGGTCCCGGCTTTGCTTTTAATCTTCATGAGACTGAAGCCTATAAGAAGATCTCCGAACGTGTCCACCATCTGGTGCCTTCTTCTTCCTTTGTAGGCATGCTTCTTCAAAGCGCTCCCGGCACGCGCTTTATCACCAATAAAGCTCTGTGGCTGAAGCAGCACAGTCCCTTTACCTGGGAGATCAAGGAGCAGGATTTCGACTATGCACCGGGATGGGAAAAGAACGCCCAGACCCGTATTGCCGCAGTAAACAGCTGGCTTTCCGACCAGTCCTTCGAAGATCGCGAAAGTTTCACGGAAATGCTCTACCACATTGCCACAGCATCCGGCGCCGGTAACATCTTCCGTCCGGATTCCAGCTGGGCCCTCAAAATGGGGCGGATCATCGATGCCACCCGCGCCGTCGACGCCAAATCCCGCGCCCGCATCATCGAGACCTTGAAACTTCTCGTCCTCTTCTCCTTCCGGAAGAAATAAGTCCTCATTTTCTTGCTTATCGCTTGTAAGTATTCATGCCTTTATGCGCATAAGTTGTTCGTATGCATATTGCGCGCAAACTTATGAACTGAATTCGTCTGCTTTCACGTCTGTTTTCAACTAAAAGCAGACGCATCCGCTGACATTTCCTCTATTTGTCTGCCAACGCGTCTATTTTCATCTAAAAGCAGACGCCTCCGCTGACTTACCAT
>CADBGD010000108.1 GCA_902794115.1 Oscillospiraceae bacterium | reverse complement strand
CCTGTTGACAATAGCAGCAGCCAAAGAAAGGGGAAAAACCGTCGCGCTGTCCGAGACAAAAACCGGTACATCCGCCACTTCTTCTCTTGCCGAATGAATTGCCGCCTCACACAAAATGCGATCTTTCTCGATTTCCTCCGAGAAGTCTTCACCTAAAAAGGAGGACAATACCTGATACTCTTGAGAAACAGCATCAATATCGTAAGATATCGGCATTTCCACATGATTGGCACCGGTTCTTTTTTCCAGGCGCCCCAAAGCATATCGGACAAATGGCTTTATAACTATGGATTTTCCGGAGCGGGACATCTCCTCATACTCGGAAAAAGAACTGCATGACGAGATCTGACGGACCGTATGGCCTTTTTTCTCCAACACCCGGATCAGTTCATTATCTTCAGGGATCCCGACAAAATTCCCCCAGATCGACACTCCGCTGTCTGACTTCTCCCAATTCGGAAGTACACTCAGCATCGCATCGAAAGTCGTAACCGCAGGCGGCATCTTCGTGGAAGAGGCGATCGGATTCATATGCCCTGCGCGGAATAGAATGTCAGGATATCTTTTTCCAAGTATCGAAGTCACCTTTTCCATATCGGTACCGATAAAATCATCCAGGCAGGAAACATAAATAAACAGAAGACGAATTTCTTTCTCCGTTCTTTCCAAAAGTTCATCCACGCCATCCAGAATCTCCTGATCGTACCCATCTACAATGTCACTTTGGTTAATATAAAGGTAGGAAATACGATCCTTATAGTGATGCTGAATCGCACCCAATGCCCCATGCCGGAAACATGCCGACGGGCATACAAACAAAAGATAGGATCCGGGAATCAGTGCCGCGACCCGGATAATACCCCAGCCTCCATGAGCTGGATTGCAATAACACAAATTGGGTTCAAACCGCATAATCTCACCTCCGGAGAAGGATATTCAATTCTTCAGTAAATTGATCTTTTTCAGTTCCCTTGTCACTTAAGCACAGACTGATGATCCGATTTGCCAGCTCCTCGTAATCCTTGGCGATCGATGAATGCGGAAACTTTTCAATGACCGTCTTTCCTTCCTGTTCGGAAGCCTGTACCATCTTGCTTCTATGTATATGCGAGATAACCGGAAGATCATGTTCTTTTGCAAACCGGGTCACATATTCAGTTTCATTCTCTACAAGACGTTCATTTAAGATCAAACCACGGACCCGGGCATACCCGCGCTCTTTGAAATTATCTACTGCCCGGGAGATGTTATCAGCAGCAAAAAGCGCCATCATTTCCCCTGAGGTAACGATAAATACATGCTCTGCATAGCCGTCCCGGATCGGCATGGCAAATCCGCCACATACTACATCACCAAGCACATCATAAAGGACAATATCCGGATCGTATTTTTCAAAAGCACCAAGTTCCTCTAACTTTTGAAGAGCAGAAATGATTCCCAATCCGGCACAGCCGATTCCAGGTGTCGGGCCGCCGGATTCAACGCAAAGAACTCCGTTATACCCTTCATGAACCAGGTCAGAAAGCTCGACATCATCTCCTTTTTCTTTGATCTTTCCAAGAACCGTATCGATTTTCTTTCCGCCCATAAGGTTTTTGGTTGAGTCTGCTTTCGGGTCACATCCGATCTGCATTACCTTATAGTGACGTGAAAGTGCTGCGGCCAGATTCGAAGTTGTCGTGGATTTTCCGATTCCGCCTTTACCATATATCGCTATTTTTAACATTTTCGTTTCCCGCTCTTGCCTTTTCTTTAAAAATGAATATAATAATCTCAATCGGTTAGCCTCTGCTAACTGTGATAGTATACTAAAAAGGAGATTTAAAAAAAGTTGCCTAAGCAACATTTTTCGAAAATGTTAAAGAACGAAATTCATGCACTTCAATCGGATTTGTTTCGGGGATTCTCACCAGACGAGATCGATGATATCCTTTCCCGAACTTGTTCATGTCAGAGAAAGTATACGAAGAACGTCGATATCTTCTCTCCCGGCGAATCCATTTGCCACACCGGCTTGATATTGTCCGGGAATATAGACGTTCAGTTTTCCGGATTTTCCGGAAAAGAAGAACTGGTCGTCCGGGAAAAACCCGGTGAATTAATCGGCCAGGCCTTTTCGCTGACCAAAACTGAAAACTCTTTTATTCATTTCCGGTCTGTCGGAAATACCGAGATCCTATTTATGAATTTCGACCTGCTTTTCTCCAAACCGGTAGTCGATCCGACATTGGGGAAATTATCTGTCAACCTCATGAGAATATTAGCTGCCACCAATATACAGTTGAATAAAAAGATCTGTCTTCTGACTCAAAAATCGCTTCGGGACAAGCTTCTTCTCTTCTTTGAAGAAGGCGCGACCATGGGGCCGGAAGGAAAAACCTGCCGTTTATCTTTAAGCCGGGAGGAGCTGGCTGCGTATATAAGTGCAGAAAGATCTTCTGTCTGTCGGGAACTCGGACGCATGCAGGATGATGGCTGTATCCGTTTAGTAGGAAAAAAAGTGATCCTCGCCACCGGCTGAGGATCACTTCTCTTTTTCTTTTTACTTATTTACTTCTTTCCCATCAGGATCTTCGATCCGGAAAGGCCCATCCACGTAGCTTCAAAGGGTGTCATGAAAGTCCCTTTAGTGGTATCTACAAGTTCTACTTTTTCATATCCCATGGAGCGGAGTTTTTTCACAAAGGATTCCATATCTCCGTATTTAGCTTTCGACATGATATCGTGAATGACAAATGTTCCACCTTTTTTCAATGTACGGAGCGTTTCGAGAAGAATCTTCTGACGATCCGATGACGGGATGTTATGGTATACGTAGTTACTGGTCACAACATCGAAAGACTCATCCTCGAAATCCAGTTTCAGGGCATTCCCCTGTCGGAATGTGGTATTGCTTGCGCCTTCAGCAATGGAGTTTTTCACGCAGAGTGCTTTATTAAAGGAAGCATATTCCTTTCCCCATCTGTCAATACCGATCATTGTTGCCTTAGGATTCCGTTTTGCACAGGCTATGGTTAAAGCACCGCTTCCGCAGCCAACATCAAGGCCGACGCCCTCATCCGGAATATGTACATAATGTGCCAGTCCTTCAATGATCTGTCTGGACATCTGTCTTTTTCCGTTATAGGAAAAAGACTGGTACATCATGAACATCCATAGTGTCATGACCACCATAAGAAGGGAGATCACAGCAAAAACAATCGTTAATACTGTCTTTACACCACCGGAAGAAAGCAAGGGAGTAAAGCCGAATACTATCAGTAGCAAAATGCTGACTCCAGCTCCGATCGCGCTTCCCAGTACCATTCCTTTCGGCATCCAGTTCTTATAATCCGGTTTCATGTTTATACTCCTTTCTTAGCTTGCACGGAAATCCACGGCTTACTCTCATGATGATTGACCTTAACTTCAGAAAAGCCGGCCTCTTTCAGGGCTGTATCGATTTCATATGCCGTGTAGCAGCGCATCCCGTCAATGATCTTCTGGTACTTCAGACTCGCTTCATCTGTGCCATCCGATTCATTTACGATCAGGAAAGTGCCGCCTGGTTTTAAGACTTTATATACTTCAGAGAAGCACTGCTTTAGGCCCGGCCAGAAATATATCGTTTCAAAAGCCGTCGCCAGATCGAATTTTCCCGCAGGTAATCTCAACTGACTGACATCCCCCTGTTTTACCAGCATTCTTCCTTCTTCGATCCATTTCCGGTTGTGAGAAGTTGCTTTTTCTACTGATACAGGTGAATAATCGATGGCGATCACGTGCGCATTCTGGTACCGGCCTGCCAGTTCTCCCGCATTTCTTCCACCCCCGCAGCCGATATCTACGATATCTCCCGGAGCCAGTTTCGGAAGGAAAGACATTCCCCAGTCAGCCAACTTGGCATGTCCGCCGTTCATTCCGTTTACCATCAGCTTCCCAAGAACACCTTCCGGCTTCCTTGTCTGATTCACGAATTTTCTAAATAGTCCCATTGTTCTGCAATGCTCCTTATTCATCTTCAAAGCATTGTATCACATTTGGTTAGCTAATGCTAACCTTTTTTCACTCTCTGTTTTTCAAAATTTCAGAAGGCGAGATCCGCTTGATCTTTCCAACCAGAAGTGAGCTGACGGCAAAGTAGATCAGGAGCACCCCGGCTGCAATCAGAAGATACAGATACCAGGAGTACGAAAGATTCATAGAACAGGCCACGTTGGCGATAAAATTCGGATAGATCGTATCGATGATCTTCTTTGCGATCGGGAAAGCCAGGATCCCGCCGATAAGTACCACATAGAAATTGCCATTGAGATAAAGCTTTCTGATCTCTCCCGGGCGGTAACCGAAGATCTTAATGAGCGAGATACCCATTGCCGAACGGTCGATCATGACAGCCAGCATCAGGTACATGACCACCATAAAGATCACCGAGCCGGCAGAAAGAAGTGTTACTGTCAGCGGCGCCATTGTCTCCAGAAAGATAGATGAGCTCTTCTCGATATCCTGCTTACTCGTAACGGAATAGAGCCGGCTTTCCTCAATGGGAAGAGCAGTATCGGAATATACGGCATTGAAATAATCTTCTTTTTCTCCGAAAAGCTCTCTCATACTTGCGGTATCCATAAAGACGGTAAAACCGACAGAATACTCACTGATCCCGGTCACAGTAAAGCAGTAATCCATATCCTCTACAGAATCTGTCAGGATGATCTTATCTCCGACTTTATACCCGTATCTCTGCACCATGGAACGGTTGATCACACACTTACTCTTCCCGGCTTCCGGATGGGCATCAAAATACCGGCTTTCCCCATCGATACCGATAACAGATACATCAAGTGTATATCCGAGGCAGTCAATGGAAAGGTTCTTCACGAAAGTGGCTTCTCCGCCTTCCGGAGCCTTTTCATCCGGAAATTTATATAGATACATGTATTCGTATTTCGTATCTTCCGTATTCCGATCTTTGACGGATGAACAGAGTACATACGTATTAATACCAAGGGAAATAATCATGAATGTGATCAGCATGCCGACCACGATCGTGATCGCCGAGCGCTTTTCACGAAGAAGCTGGCGGATACTGAAAAGCACTGTAAATTTCTTGCATTTAAGATTCACCTGCTTATAGCTTCCTGCCGACTGTTCGTTTCGAAGAAGAGACAGCGCGGTCTTGGAAAGCTTACGGTTTACTGTCCAGAGATTGACGATCAGGCAGATGAAAGCTGGCAGCACGGCTCCGTAAATAATCAGGTAAGGAGCATATACGATCGGAAACTGCGGAATCGAAAAGTATTCATAATGGGTCCTTCCCATAAATCCGACACCCAGTGGCGAAAATCCGACCAGAAGACCAAGAAGGCCGCCTATAAGCGCAGTCACTGTCGGAAGGATCACATAATGCGCCAAAAGATTTCTTTTTTTGACTCCGAGGGCGTAAAGCGCACCGATCACCGGCTGTTCTCTTTCGATCTGGTGAACGACGAACACTGAGATCACGTAGGCAAAGAGGAACAGAACGATCACACCGGCGATCAGTCCCACCTTTTTATCCATAATCACATCGCCTGCCGCACCCTCGATACGGATGTTGTCGGCATAGGTCACAAAAGAGGTCAGACCCTCGATCCGTGCTTTCAGCGCATCGGAGGTTTCATTTCCCAGATGATACGCATAGGTATACGTCTCCACCTTGTCAGGAAGAGCCTCTTTCAGTTTTCCGTATCCTTCCTTTGAAACGAACATGACACCAAAGGTCTCCGCATCGACAGCCGGAGAGGCAAATGTCTTCAGCATCTGGTCATAGTCCGGAACAGATCCGGTTCCGACTACGGAAAAAGAACTGTTCTCGATCGTGATGAGATCTCCGACAGAAAGATCGTGGACACGGGCATAGTTCTTTTCCAGTACCACTTCATTTTCAGAAGAAGGAAGCCGGCCGTCATCGAGCATGATCAGATCGATCTTTTCTCTTACGGCAAATGCGCGAAGTTCCGATCCGTCGCTGACACGAAGATCCATAGAAGACATCTTCTCAATGCTTGTTCCTTTCGATGTGATCTCCTTTTCTTCTTCTTCACTCAGCGGAAGAAAAACAGAAAACTGTCCGTCCTCCACCTGATTTTTCTCTTTCCATTTTTCTGTTCCGTCAATAACGATCTCAGCAGACCCTACTATTCCCACTACAATATATATGCCCAGGAAGATCATGAACATCAGCGCCAGATAGCGGCCTAAGTTCGATTTCAGATCCCGAAGGAGTCTTTTATTCAATACACGATTCATCAGAGATCCTCCAATTCCGCCGCAGGAGTCCGGACTTCGTTTTCGTAGTCTTTCTTGATCATGCCGTCTTTCAGAAGGATCACCTTATGCACCATATTCTTGATAGAGTTATTGTGGGTAACGATCAGCATGGTGGTATTGTATTTGGCATTGATCTTCTCCAGAAGCACCAGAATATCTCTGGAAGTTTTTGAATCCAGCGCTCCCGTCGGTTCATCGCAAAGAAGGAGTTTCGGGTTCTTGATCAGGGCTCTGGCGATGGCGCATCTTTGCTGCTGTCCGCCACTTAGCTGGGACGGAAACTTATTCTGATGCTCCGTTAATCCCAGAGTTTCCAGAAGTTCATCCATATCCAGCGGCTCATCAGCAATATGCTGACAGATCTGGATATTTTCCCGTACTGTCAGATTCGGAACCAGATTATAAAACTGAAACACAAATCCCAGATTTTCTCTTCTGTATTCAGACAGGGCCATCGGCTTTAATCCGAAGATCTCTTTTCCTTCGACTTTCACGGATCCGGAATCCATCGTATCCAGCCCTCCGATGCAGTTCAGGAGTGTCGATTTACCGGAACCGCTGGTTCCCTGGATCACGCACATCTGTCCTTTCTCCACATTGGTACTGATCCCTTTCAGTACTTGAATATAACTTCCATTTTCACCGTAGCTTTTCTTCACATCTTGAATCGTCAAATACATTGCTGTCTCTTCTCCTTTACACTCTTTTACATCAAGAGGTTAGTTTATGCTAACCCAGATAAACAGTTTTACCGTTTTCTGCTATCCCGATCCTCACACCTCTCGGATACTTTTTCCTTACTTTTCCTTATCTTCGAGAATGAAGTTCATCCATCCCAGGATCAGATGCTCCATCGCAGGTTTCATGAACCGCAATGCCTTCTTTTCATCCTTTATATGGGTCAGAAGATGAACGAAAGTCATGATTGAAAGATGCGAGAGCCAGTGGACCATCGGCCGGTTCAGCTGCTTACCGGGAACCGATCTGGCATAGTTTTCTGAAAGACCCATGAAGTTCTTCTCGATCATCTCGATAAACTCATCTACCACATGCTCATATTTCGAGCCGGTCGATTTCGAGATCAGGAGAGTCACCGCATCATGGTTCTGATAAAGAACATGAATCAGTTCTTCTACGAAAGGATCGTGGTCACCGGGCTTATGGACATAGGTCGCCAGATCTTCCTCCATATCCTCCTGAAGGTGATGGATAAGCGCGCTCAGCACGCCCTGATAGGTAGGTTCTACCAGTGCCGAAAAGAGGCCATCCTTGTCCTTAAAGAAGAAATAGACCGCTCCCGTCGTTACCCCTGCTTTACTGCAGATCTGCCGAAGAGAGGCATTCTGGAAGCCCTTCTCCATGAACTCTTCTTTCGCACAGGAAAGTAGTTTTTCTCTCGTTTCATTTTCGTTTTTCATGATCATCCTCACAATTTGCGTTATTTACATAACGCTGTTACGTAACACCGTTATCTTACTTCGCTTATCCGAAATTGTCAACACCGTTTTCATCAAGTTTTTTATACCAGAATGGTATAGGACGCATTCCGTCAGGATGATATAATGAGTCAACCGATTCCGGGAAGTGACTCTACGGATCCTGTTATAGCCGAGGAGATAGAACTATGAATAAAACTTTCGTTACTAAGATGCCCAACCATATCGGTGCTTTTCTAAAGGCAAGCCGTTGCTTCGCTTCCCTCGGGATCAACATTACCCGCGTCAGTTACAATAAGGCCGTAGATTCCCATATGCTCTTTATCGATGCCGAGGGTACGCCGGAACAGCTTTCAAAAGCAACGGAAGAACTGACTGCCATCGGTTATCTGCAGTGTGATGAGGA
>CADBGD010000107.1 GCA_902794115.1 Oscillospiraceae bacterium | reverse complement strand
GCTTTTATCGGTGTTCCGGAATGGGCGGCAAAGCTCGGCATTCCCACCACACATGTTCTGGATGGAAAACGTCCGACCATGGGTTACGACGGTCTCCTTTTCCTCGGAAATAAGATTGCCGATCAGCTGGAGAATCCGGGATTCAATAAGAAACTGGCGGCACACGTCAAACTTCCGTACAAAGAATCCTGGTATTCGGAAGATGCATTTAAATATATCACGAAGGGAGAGAACTGACATGTCTGAGATCATGGAAAATCCGAAAGGCGGATGTGTGCTGGCCGGTATTAATTCCGTGCTGGGTGCACTTGATCGGGTATGCCCGATCTACCACAGCGGCCCCGGCTGCTGCATGCAGACCACGGCTTCCGATCAGGGTCAGTCCGGACACAAGCATTCCTGCTTTGTGAACAGTGTTTCGATCCCTTCCAGTAACATGCTGGAAAAAGAAGTGGTTTTCGGAGGATTGAATAAACTTCGCACCACGATCCAGGGGGCAGTCGATATTATCGATGCAGATGCCTATTTTGTTCTGACCGGCTGCACCGCAGGTATTATCGGTGACGATATTGCCAGCGTGACAAATGAATTTTTCGAAAAAGGCATACCGGTCTATCCCATTGAGACACCCGGCTTTACCGGTGACAGTAATCTGGGATATGAGACAGTATGGAATACTTTCCTGGATAAGGTCATTGAAAAGGATGTTCCGAAGGACGAAAAGCTGGTCAATATCTTCGGTATCATTCCGTATCACGATCCTTTCTGGAGCGGAACGCTGGAAGAGATCGACCGTATCCTTTCCCGTCTGGGCCTTCGGGTAAACACCTTCTTTACGAAGGGACAGGGTATTGAGGACGTAAAGAAGAGTTCGGCCGCGGCGCTGAACATCATCGTCAACCCATGGCTCTTTAAAGGCCCGGCCGCAAAATACGAAAGCAAATTCGGTGTGCCGAGTCTTCGTATTCCGGGTCTGTTTGTGGGAGCGACAGATACTACAAAGTTTGTCCGTAAAGTCGGAGAAGCGCTGCATCTTGATCCGGATCTGGTCGAGTCTGTCATCGCTTCTGAAGAAGAATATGTATACCATTACCTCGGTCAGGCAATCGGTGCCCTGAGCTGGAAGCGATTCGCAGTCATTGCGGATGCCAATGCAGCCATCGGGTTTACGAAGTATCTGGCCAATGACTATAGTTTCACGCCGGTGCTGGTGATCGTATCCGAACCTATCTTCCGTCCGGAGGATAAAGAGACGATCATCAAAGAGATCTCGGATCTCGAATATGCGCACCCGCCGAAAGTGCTTTTCCTGACGGATCAGTATGAGATCAATCAGGCGATCCGGGAGGAAGAGCAGGAGATCACGCTTCTTGTGGGATCCAGTAATGACAGAGAGATCGCACTGGAAAAAGACATCCAGTTCATCCTCGGTGCATTCCCGATGAGCGAGCGTCTGATCTTCAATCGTACTTATGCCGGTTATCGTGGTAGTCTGACGTTTACGGAAGACATCTACGACAACAACTGACGGAACGATCCATCCGTCTCTTAATCTCACTTGGGGAAGAGGCTGCTTTTTCGAGCAGTCTCTTCCGCTATTTCAAAACGGAGTGATACGAAATGGAAAAAGTGTCCTATGAAATCCAGGATAGCTGTGAAGGAATCGACTTTGCGGAAGTTAGTGATCTTCTTCACTTTTACGGATTAAGTGATCTGGACAAAGACACACAAAAGAGAGTTTTTGAAAATAGTTATGTTACTATATTCATTAAGGACGAAGACAGGCTGATCGGTGTCGGAAGAGCTCTTTCCGACGGGATCTGCCAGGGTGCGATCTATAACATTGCGGTACGGGATGAGTATCGCGGAAAGGGCATCGGAAAACTGATCGTGGATCAGATCCTTTCGAGGCTTTCCGGATGCAATGTGGTCCTTTACACCCACCCGAAACATATCGGGCTTTATGAACACTGGGGATTTCGGAGGATGCATACTTCCTATGCGAAATTCCCGCAGGAAGAACATTATGAGCAGGAAGGTTTTTTTGAAGAATAAAGGAGAGCAAAATTATGCCACATGTAGAAATCAAATGTTATCCGGGAAGAACAGAAGAAGTAAAGCAGAAGTGCGCAGATAAGATCGCTGCCGATGTGGCCGAACTTATGGGATGTGATATTTCTTCCGTTTCTGTTGCCATCAAGGAAGTAGAGAAAGAAGACTGGAAAGAGAAGGTCTATGAAGGACAGATCTTTGCTGATGAAAAAGCACTGTATGTAAAGCCGGGCTATACCTGCTGAGAAAAACGTATGACACAGAATGAAAACCGGACCGGGAGAAATTCCGGTCCGGAATCGAAATGGACGATCCGGACAGCGGATGAAGCAGATCTGGATGCAGTTTCAGATCTGGAGGCAGAATGCTTTCCCGCGGCAGAAGCAGCCACGCGGGAAAGTTTTGCCCAGCGGATCCGCTACTACGGAGACTGCTTTCTTCTTTTATTTGAAGACGGAAAGCTGATCTCTTTTGTAGATGGCATGATCACCGATGAAAAAGATCTTCGGGACGAGATGTATGAAAAAGCAGACATGCATGATCCGAACGGAAAATGGCAGATGATCTTCGGAGTCAATACACGCCCCTCTCATCAGAGATGCGGATATGCCGGTATCCTGATCCGGAAGATGATCGAGAAAGCAAAAGAAGAAGGACGGCTTGGTGTGGTTCTGACCTGTAAAGACAAACTGGTCCATTACTATGCTTCTTTCGGTTTTCAGAACGAAGGTGTCAGTGAAGAATCCACCCACGGCGGCGTGGTCTGGAATCAGATGCGCATTACTTTCTGATAAGCGTTTTTTCTACTACAAGTGACTATTCATATATCCCCCGTCATGCGATATTATAAGAGTAATCGAGATCGAATCTGCGAATAAGTGGAAGCAGATCTGTCGACAGGAGGAACAAGGGTATGCGTGAAAAAACATCTCAGATCATCGACGAGGTCAAGAAAGCCATCTGCGGAAAAGATGAAGTGATCCGCCTGACATTGCAGAGTATTCTGGCCGGAGGACATGTCCTTATGGAAGACGTGCCGGGTGTGGGAAAGACCACGCTGGCTCTGGCTTTTGCCAAGACCATGGGTATGGATTACGGACGTGTGCAGTTTACTCCGGATGTTCTTCCATCCGATATCACCGGATTTACTCTTATGGATCCCGAGACCCGTACCATGCGGTATCAGAAAGGTGCCGTATTTCATAATCTGTTTCTGGCAGATGAATTGAACCGTGCTTCATCCAGAACCCAGTCGGCGCTTCTGGAAGCCATGGAAGAAGGGCAGGTCACAGTAGATGATAAGACCTATCCGCTTCCCAAACCCTTTGTGGTCATCGCGACCCAGAACCCGTCCGGCGCATCCGGTACATCTCTTCTTCCGGACTCCCAGCTGGACCGTTTCACGATCCGCAATTCCATGGGATATCCTTCCCAGGATAATGAAATTGAAATGCTCACGAACCGTCAGAACGGCGCCAATCCGCTTTCCGAGATCAACCCGATCTGTACGGTGGAAGATATCCTTCAGATGCAGGATGAGACCAGTAAGATGTACGTCAAGTACAGAGTGCTGAAATATATCGTGGCTCTGATGGACCGTACCCGTACCCACCGTCTTTTGATCCGCGGCGGAAGTCCCCGTGCCACATTGGCCCTGACGGCGATGGCGAAAGCACATGCCTACATGACAGACAGAGATTATGTGATCCCGGATGATGTCAAAGCTGTCTTTTCTCCGGTCATCAGCCACCGTCTGATATTGACGCCGGAAGCCGAGTTTAAAGAAATCTCCGCGCAGGAAATTGCAAAAGAGATCGTCAAGACAACTGTGATCCCCAAGGAATAAGATCATGCTTCGAAGTTGGGTGCTCTATATTCTTTCACTGCTGGGTGCATTCGCATTCTTCCTTTGCTATAAGATGTGGTTTTCCTGGTTTGTACTGATCGTCGTGGTGGCTATTCTTCCTTTGGCCGCCGTGGTGAGTTTTGCCTGCTCGATGTTTTTTCAGATCCATGCTGATGCATTCCGGAAAGTCATGAAGGATGAAGATACCAAGATCACGCTCACGTCTCATGGACTGGAGTTTTTTCCTTTTGCCCGCTATTCGGTCAAAGTGATCCTGACGGAAGTCATGACCGGAGAGCAAAGTATCGTGAAACTTCTTTCCCAGGCGGAAACATCTGACAGCATTTATATCGATACAAGACACTGTGGCACGTACCGGTTATCTGCCGCCAAAGCTCGCGTGTATGATATGTTCGGTCTGGTCTTTATTCCCAAGACACTTCCTATCGAAGGCGAAGTGGTGGTCATGCCGATCCCGTCGATTCCGGAAGCCATTCCGGACATGAGTGGATTTAAAGCAAAAGGCCTTCGCCGGTCCAATCAGCAGAATATGGAGATCTACGATATCCGTGACTATGTTCCGGGCGATCCGATCAAGAAGATCCACTGGAAGCTTTCCGCCAAGAAAGGCACACTGATGATCAAGGAAGCCCAGGAACAGACCTACGGTCATTCCCGTCTTTTCATGCCGCTGACGAGAAACCGCGGGAAACTGGACCGCTACTTAGGTGAAGTGCTTTTTACGTCCCGGTATTTTCTGGAACATGACGTGGAGCATAAGATCCGCGTGATCCCGCCTATGAAAAAAGATATCTCCTTTGATATTGCTTCCAAAGAGGATCTGGACCGGGCCATTGTTTCCATCCTTCATATGCCGATTCCGGAGGAGGAAGAAACATGAGTCGAGGTCGCAAGGTCAAAAGAAAAAATATAAAGGAGAACCGTCTGGAGCGGGCCAGATTATCGATCGCCGAGCAGCGGGAAAGAGCAGAACAGGCCGAGCTGAAGCAGAAGGACCGCATGATGAAGCGTGTCCAGTGGAGCACACGTCCGGCAGAACCTTGCGCTCTTTCAGTTGCCTTTGCCATCGTCCTGTCCTTGATCCTGGGCATGGGCTTTACCGGCATGCTGGTCACCACCCATTCTTTTTCCGTCAACTACTACGGTCTTCTTTTCGGGATCGGGATCCTTTCTTTTGCCTGCGCCTACTGCCACTTAAAAGGAACCCGGTCCACACCGATCCTTTTAGGAAGTTTTCTGGTTCTTCTTTCCGGTGCGCTTTTTTATACGAATCTGTTTCATGTGCGAAATCAATGGATCTATGTATATTCCATTCTGAAGATCAACGTATACCACGGCCTGACTCCTATCGTTTCGGATATGAAAGAACTGCTGAAAATGAAAGGCCCGGTGACGATATTGATGCTCATTTTCAACATCGTTCCCGTGTATCTTACCACCTATATGGTCATCCGCCGCCGGCCGTTTTTCCTGGCGGTGATCCCGTATCTGCCATTCCTTTTAAGCTCCACTTTGATCACGTATATCCGTCCCGATCCCTGGTCCGGCGAACTGGTGGTGGGAGGTTTGCTTGTCCTTTTGGTCTACCAGTATATCCGAAGACTCGGAGACGAACGGGTGGATGACCGTATGCTGAAGATCACGGCACCTCTTGTCCTTCTTTGCATGCTGATCGGTTCCATATTCCCGGCGGAAGGATATGACCGGGATGAACTTGCCAAAAAGCAGTTTTCGAATATCCAGGCTACCCTGAGAGACATTGGTTCCTTTTTCCATGTCGGAGATCCGGAGGCCAGGACCGAATATGAAAAGGAGCAGATGATCAAGGAACAGGGATATAAAGGCATGATCATCATGGGAGAAGAGAACGGACAGCTTGGTCGGGACTATGAGTATACCGAAGACCTAAGTCAGGTCGGCTATTTTGATCCGCCGGACAGAAGTGTGCTTGAGGTGACCCGTTCCTATAACGATATGGCCGGCTATTCGACCATGGTCAGTGCCAAGCTGATCTATCTTCGCGTAGGAAGTATGGAGGTATTTGAAAAGAATACCTGGAAAACGTATCAGCAGGATGGAATCGATGACGATTTACGTTTCTTTTCAGATGATTCAAAGCTTCCGGAAAGTGAAGCCGGATTTGTGGTGCAGGTCCATACATATGTGCCTATGGAGGTGTATTTCGTTCCGGCTTATGTGGATCACTTCCATGTCTCTCCGGAGAGCCGGTATGCGTCTCTGGGCATTCCCGTAAGACAGGACTGGGATCTTTCCGAATGTGTCATGAATCCGGATGGCGAGAAAGAATATAACTATGCGTATAACATGACGCCGCAAAAACTGGAAGTCGAATGGGATCCGAAGTATCTGGAGGAAGAAGTATACGGGGTGTGTCTTTCTGTTCCGGAAGAGACAAAAAAGGCAATCCTCGATAGTCAAATTCTTCCTTCCTGGTTTCATGAACTTTTGGATGGTACGAGAGAAATGACGACGGCAGAAAAGGTCGGCGCCGTCATCGAGTATGTCCGTACGGTCCATCCCTACGATGCCATGACGCCTTTCCCGCCGCAGGGAGTAGATTTTGTGACATGGTTCCTGAAAGACAGTAAGAGCGGTTTCTGCGTGCATTATGCGACCACGGCTGCAGTGCTCCTTCGTATGCTGGGAGTGCCGACCCGGTACACCACCGGCTATCTGGTTTCTTCCGATGCGTCCGGTATCACGTCACGGGTCTCTATGAAAAATGCCCATGCCTGGCTGGAGTTTTTCGATCCGGAATATGGCTGGGTCATTGATGATCCGACTCCGGGAAATGCACTTCCGGTCAGCTACTTTAATGCGTATTCCATCGCGAAAGAGTACGGGGATATGGAGTACGATTATCACCTGAGTCCGACTCCGCGTCCGAAGGCGACACCGAAGCCGACCAGGACTCCGGTCCCGTCTCCGACACCTGAAAAAACGCAGGAAGAAAAGGTGAGAGAAGTGGTCTTTTCTCCGATTCTGATTACGATCTTTGTGCTGGTACTTTCTGTATTCCTTCTGCGGATCCTCTATGTGCTCTTTTGGAAGATCCGTTTCCGTTCTTCTTCGACAAATGCACGGGCAAAGGCATATATGCAGTATTTTGCCATGCATGGCAGGATCCTTCCGTCGTCTTTATCCCGTGTAGCCGCATCTATCTACCAGAAGGCGGAATATAGTGATGAGCCGATCTCGGAGGAAGAACTTGCGCGTCTCATCCGTTTTGGAAAACACAATCTTTCGATCCAAAGGATCGGGCGGCCCGCCATGCACCGGGCTCTTTCCCGGATCTTGGATGTCCGGATCTGATTCCCGTGATGGACGAAACCGCCCGATAGATTTTTGATTTAGGCCGAAAAGATTATTCGGTCCGAAGTGCCACCACCGGATCTTTCTTGGCGGCCTTCTTGGAAGGAATGAATCCGCCGATCAAGGTCAGGACTGTGCTTAAGATGATCAGGGTAATGGCGCCGCCGATCGGAAGTGAAGCACTGACATCGGACGAATTGGCAATGGACTGAATGATCATGTTTCCGGGGATGAGAAGAAGAAGCGTGATCCCGATTCCGATAAGTCCTGCCAGGAATCCGATAATGAATGTCTCGGCGTTAAATACCTGGGAGATATTTCTCTTTGAAGCGCCGATAGCACGAAGGATACCGATCTCCTTGGTTCTTTCCAGAACGGAGATATAGGTGATGATACCGATCATGATGGAAGAAACGATCAGAGATACTGCGACAAAAGCGATCAGGACATAGGAGATCACGTTGACGATGGTAGTTACCGAAGACATGAGAAGACCGATGAAATCGGTGTAGACGATCTTGTCTTCTTCCGTGGCATTTTCGTTATACTTATCGATACAGTCGGTAATGCCTTCTTTTCCTTCGAAACTGTCAGCGTAGATATTGATGGATGTCGGTGTTTCCCGGTTGACGTATCCGAAGTTTTCCAGATTCTGCTCGAACGTGCCGACAGAAATGAAGGTGTCATAGACCATGAGAAGCTGCTCGTCGTTGCTGCCATCTGCGCTTAAAAGATACTGGTCCAGTAAGGCGGCAAGTTCGTTATCACTCATGTCCATCATGGAGTCCGCTTCTGAAGAACTGCCGTCCGAGTACATGGCCATCAGTTCACGGAACATATCGGCTTTTTCCTTTGCGGATAACTTGGAGAGCCAGTTTTTGGCGTCTTCGATCTTTCCGGCATTGTCGGAAGGAGAGAACTTGGCGCCGTTCAGAACACTTGCGTCCGGGCTGGAAAGCTGTTCCTTTATCAGGGGATGGGATTCCGCATAGGAGATCAGGTATTCTGTCAGTTCATGTGTATATCCGATAGGATTATTCAGCGGCTTGAAATCTGCGCCATCTTTTACACGAATGATTCCGGAGATCTTCAACGGGATCGCTTTTTCCATTGCTTTATCAAAATCTTT
>CADBGD010000106.1 GCA_902794115.1 Oscillospiraceae bacterium | reverse complement strand
GTCTGCATCGATCGTCTTAACTGGCAGAAAAAACAATTCACCCGCAATCACAAATCCTGCCAGAAATGGAAACAGAGATTCGCAATCTGCCTTTCCCATCGCCAGATCTCCGGGATTACATTTTGCAAGATTTCCATAGTCATACGCAAACCGGAACGCTAGTCCGAACACGAGTAGCATCCCGAATGTGATCGCGGCAATCACAAACATCTTCTTGTACAGATACAGATCTTTCTTATAGTATCCAATCATTCACGCCACTCCTTCCCAGACTTGCCTTTTACATAGTAAAGCAAAATATCATCCAGCGTCGGCGTATCGATCACCGCACCCGAATACTTCTGTTCACACGCTGCACGATCGTTTACCATCACAGATACCCCATACGCATAGCGGCGGATACTGACAACATCCGCCGGATCAATCTCCGGAAGCATCGCTGTCTCACACTGTATAATTCCATGCTTCTGCAGGATATCATCCTTGTACCCGCTCAGTATAATCTTCCCATCATGGATAAATGTAATTGCATCCGCCACCCGTTCAAGATCACTTGTGATATGGGATGACATCAGGATTGAATTATCCTCGTCCTGAAGATATTCAAGGAAGATATCCAGTATCTCATTTCGTACAACCGGATCAAGTCCCGTAGTTGCTTCATCCATTATGAGCAGCTTTGCCTTATGAGACAGACCTGCCGCTATCTGAAGCTTCATCTTCATACCTTTGGAGAATTGTCCGAACTTCTTCTTGAAAGGAAGTTGGAACCTTTCAAGATAACCGAGAAATGTATCCTCATCCCACTCCTTCCATATTCCTCTCATCATGCGTGTAAGCTGCTTCGCAGAAAGGTCATCATTAAAAGGAAGCTCATCAAATATTGCAGCGATTTGTTCCTTAACTTCATATTCATGCTCCGGCATTTCCTGCCCAAGAAGCCTTATCTCACCACTATCCCAGTTGAGTATATTTAGAAGTGAATTAATCGTTGTAGTCTTACCGGCACCATTCTGTCCTATGAAACCCATAATGCTTCCCTTCGGCACATCAAAGCTTATATTATCAAGTGTGAATCCATCATACTTCTTCGTAAGATTCCTGATCTCTATTGCATTTTCGTAATCCATAACCAACCTCCAAACCAAACAATCCCTATATCAGCTTGTATATTGTATATATCTGATATACACAATATATCATCTGTATATACACTTGTCAACTGATAAAAATCATATAAAAAAAGAGCCTCAGTCCATATTGGACCAAAGCTCCTCTCTCCATCTATAAATAGCCTTCATAGTCTGACAAAAACCAATCCCCGTTCTCATCCTTGTTTTTTCCACCCAGGTATTTCCAACGAGTTATGTTGTCATCATTTCTTGTTATTTTAAACCCTTGTGCGAAATCAGCAGGCTGACCTTTTGAATCTCCAATATCGTTTGATTTCTTAACAATCAATGTTGTCAAAAGTAACGATCCCGAAATTGCAAAAGCAATAGAGAAAATCACACTGATAATATATACCACAACCATATTATTTGTATCTGTCCTGCCTTTCTTTCATATATTGATTTATTCCCCTCGCCGTTGTAAGAGATATACTCTTCTTATATTTGTCGTATGTTGATTTAGCTATATTTATGAAACCGGCTAAAAAAGCAGCAATAAAAAATAGCACTTCCGGTTTGCTCCCTAATAAGAAAAACTTGGTAATTGCTGGAAATACTAACATACCAATCCCGAAAAGAATTGAGGCCGCAATTAAAAACATGGAGTATACCTTGGCTTTCGCTGCAGGAACTGCTCCAACCATTTTTCCTGTCTGCCCGTTAACCAGGATAGTATAAGGTTTATCGTCATACTTAAACGTTAAAAACCACGCAGGAAGAAGTGCATAGTCAGTTTTTGTGACTCTATAAACAGGCCAAGCTTTATGCTTCACTCCATCCTTATGTTTCTTACCTTTTTGAACTAATTCATCAAAGTATTCTCTAACCCTTGATAAAGCTTTTTTTCTGACACTATCCTCCTTCATATCATATCTATCCGAATAATACCCTGAAAGATATGCCATATCGAATTCCCTAAGTTGCCCCATATCATAAGGCTCAAGTCTGACAGATGAATCATCGTCAAACTTATATGACGCATCGAGTGTTAATCTTTTGAAAAAAGCCTCTGCTTCAACATACTCAAATCTGACATTACTATAATCCTTCCTTTTCTTTTTCAGAAAATACATCCAATACTGAAAGTCCTTGTAATGTATATCAAACAACCAAAAAGGAACATAGATTCCTCTTATTTTTTCAGCTTCAAAATTCTTGATTACTTTAGGCACGAAAAAACCTTTTTTCAAATTCTTGCGTATTATTCCTTCTGCTTCTTCCTTTGTAACCTTAAAAGGAATGATATAATCGGGTTTAAGAACGTTATCAACTCTGTCCCGGATGACACTTGCCTGGCCGCAGTACGCACAGAAAGTAGATGCTTCCACACCATTTACCGCAAGCTCAGCACCGCAGGCTGTACACCGCACGATCTGCATCTTTATATATTTCTTAGATTTAGTATTATTTTGCGAAGATTCCGGATCAGAATCTTGCGATAGTTCGCTGACCCTGAATTCACTTTTACAATAGTCGCAGACCATCCTGTCTTTCTCTACGGAATACTCTAAAGCACCTCCGCAGTTCTTACATCTGTAAATCATTTTAGACTCCCGAAAACACTTTCTCTATTGTGATATTGGCAGTTCCAGTCTGATTATAAAGTTTTCATCATCCTGCTCAGCACTTATATCTCCACCCATCATCCTTGCGAAGTTCCTGCATATATAGAGGCCCAGTCCTGCGCCTCCGCTTGCTCTCGCAGAATCACCCTTCACAAACCTGTCAAAGATTCTATCCGTATCAATCTTAGTTCCCGAATCTGTAATAATACACATCTCAACACTTCCTGCATCTCTGCTTCCGCCCGCAGACCTGCCGGTCTCTATTTTGAACTCCAGCCTCCTGTCGGAGTACTTAACTGCATTTGATATAAGATTCTGTACTATTCTTACCAGCTTCTTCCTATCCGCACTTACATATATATTCTGTTCTGCCTGTTCGAAGGTCGGTTCTATTCCATGCCTATCAATCTCCGGGCTTTCAGCCAGTATTTCTTCACAGATTACTTCACATAGATTTACACGTTCAAGATCAACACTCACCTGACCAGACTCAATAAGAGAAAGTTCGAAGAAATCATTTACCAGCTTATTCAGATATTTTGCTCTATCCAGAGCAATATCGATATTGCTGTTTATATCCGCCTTGTCATCGGACCTTTCTGCCACCTGAAGATAACCGATTATAGAGGTAAGCGGAGTTCTCATATCATGTGAGATCATGGAGATTGACTCTCTTATCTTCTCTTCGTTCTCCTTACCCTCAGCCTTAATCTTCATGATATTCTCGTAAAGGCAATTCACTTCCATGATCATATTCTGAAGATCCTTATCTATGAAGTCTACGTTGATATTCCGTCCATCAGCGTTTTCCTTCATATCTCCGGTAATCCTTCTCATCTCTTTTTTTATAACTATAAGCTTTATAGACAAAAAGAGGACCAGTGCTGTAAGAATAATGATTATAAATATCATAAGCACGGTCCTCCTAAGTTTTCATTTATGATGTATGAAGCTGACTTTAGTTTACATCCTTCTTCTTAAAAACTGCGACAGTTGCTGTCACAAATATCACGATAAACATTATCGCACATAATGCACAAGGTATCAAATCAGAATTCTGACTGCTCTTTGCAAAGCAGAAGAATGAATGCTCATATATAAAGTTTCCTCCCAGGAAATTTCTAAGAATATTTCCTCCAACAGATGCAACTATTACAGATATTATAGTAGCTGAGTATACATTTCCACATACAAAGGTTACAAGTACAAAGAAGCTGTTATAAGCTATAAACTGCAGAAGGATTACACCAAACCAGAGCAGGTCTCTGGAACAGAAACCTTCGAGAGAAAATCCATACGCTCTTCCGAAAGTCCGTCCAGCCAGGAGCGGTACGGAAGATTCTTGAGCATTCTCTCCTTCTGGTTCATAAGCCAAGTCCCCTTTTCATCCGTTTTCGATTACTGATTCCATCATCACAGAAAAAGAAAGATCCGTCAAGTTTTAGGGCTTGGGGAAATGCACCTGAAATTTTGGCATATCGCACAACACCGAACAGGTGGTATTGACTGGCACCGAGTGGTATCTTATATGGGACAAAAATTTGGTTTAAGGATCCCTTCCCCGAATTTTCGGAGACGGGATCGGGGATAATATCGAAAAACACAATATTTCAGGAGGCATATTCTATGTGTATGCGTAAGACTAAGATCATATGTACATTAGGTCCGGCGGCGGATTCCGACGAGGTCGTTCGTGAGCTGATGCTCGCGGGCATGAACGTGGCAAGACTTAATTTTTCCCACGGTTCCTACGAAGAACATCAGGCCCGTATCGACCGGGTAAAGCGGATCCGTGAAGAACTGGATCTGCCGGTGGCTCTTCTTCTGGACACCAAGGGTCCGGAGATCCGTACCGGTGAATTTGAAGGCGGAAAGACCAATTTCATCGAAGGTTCCGAAGTCGTGATCCGCGAAAAGGATGTCATCGGTACCGATAAGGAATTCTCTGTTTCCTATAAAGAACTGGCCGGTGACGTAAAGGCCGGTTCCCGTATCCTTATCGACGACGGTCTCATTGAGCTGGTCGTAAAGAAGATCAAGGGCGGCGATATCTACTGCACCGTGAGTAACGGCGGTCCGGTCTCCACGAAAAAGAGTGTCAACGTACCGGATGCGGAACTGTGCCTTCCGGCACTGACCGCAAAGGATAAGGAAGATATCCTCTTTGCCGTCAAAAATGAGTTTGATTTCATCGCGGCGTCTTTCGTAAGAAAGGCAAGAGACGTGCAGGAGATCCGCCACATTCTGGAAAAGCACGGCGATCACGGCATCAACATCATTGCAAAGATCGAAAATAACGAAGGTATCCTGAACTTTGACGAGATCCTGAAAGTAAGTAACGGTATCATGGTCGCCCGTGGTGACCTGGGTGTCGAGATCCCGGCCGCCAACGTGCCGATCGTTCAGAAGAGATGCATCCAGCAGTGCCATCAGGCCGGTAAGATCTCTATTACCGCGACACAGATGCTGGATTCCATGATCCGTAATCCCCGTCCGACCCGTGCGGAAGTTTCGGACGTCGCGAATGCTATCTACGATGGTACTTCTGCCGTTATGCTCTCCGGTGAGACTGCGAACGGTAAATATCCGGTGGAGGCCCTGAAGATGATGGTGGAGATCGCCGAGCAGACTGAGTCTTCCATCGATTACTGGGATCAGTTCAGTAAGGGTAAGCCGGCCATGATGCCTTCTGTGGCAAATGCGATCTCCCACGCCACATGCACCACCGCCATGGACTTGAATGCCAAGGCGATCGTGACTGTGACCCACGGCGGAAGAACTGCCCGTCAGATCTCCCGTTTCCGTCCGGCCAGCCCCATCGTTGCCGGTACTCTCTTCCCGCGTGTGCAGCGTCAGCTGAATCTTTCCTGGGGCGTATATCCGGTTCTGGTTCCGGAAGTACAGACCACAGACGAACTTTTCGATGTCGGTATCTATGCCGCCCAGAAATGCTCTTTCCTGAGTAACGGCGATCTGGTCGTTATGACCGGTGGTACGCCTGTCGGCATGAGCGGTACCACCAATACCATCCGTGTGCAGGCTTTGGGTAAATCCATCGTGCACGGTAACGGTCAGCCCACTTCCGATGCCCAGGGATCTCTGGTCACCGGTACCGTCTATATCGTCAAAGATCCGGAGCATCTGGACGCCCAGCCGGCTCTTTCCGAGGACGACAGCGTTATCCTGGTAGCACCTTATACCAACAATAAGATGATGCCTTTCATTAAACACGCAAAGGCCCTGATCGTCGAGGATGATGACTCCTCGAGCCATGCCGCCACCGTGGCTATGGCGCTGGATATTCCGGCGATCCTTTCCTGCGAGAACTGCACCAAGCTTCTGAAGAACGGCTGCACCGTTTCTGTGGATGCCAAGCGCGGAAGTGTTTCCTGAATCGGGAAATATTTCTTTGACAATCTTAGTAATTCCTCCTCCCCGAGGGGTCAAAAATGCCTTATTTTTGCATGTTTCCGCCGATTGTGGTAGAATGTTAAATAATTATGCATTTAAGAAAGGGGAAGGCGATGAAGGTAATCAAGAAGTCGACGAAGAAGCATCACGTCAACCGTAACCGGATCTCGATCGGGATCGGGACGGGTATTAGTATTCTTCTCGCGTTCTCCTGCATTGTCGGCGCCGACTCCATTTTAAGTGATTCCGGAGACCGTACCGAGGGCGAATACTATGACATGATCGCTCCCGACTATACGACGGAAGAAGTGATCACTGAAGGCACCGAATCGACCGTCTCTACTTCAGAGACCACGACTCTTCCTGTGATGGATCAGACCACAACTCCGGCTCCTTCTTCCGAGACCACGGTTACTTCTGAGGAAACCACTACGGAAGCAACGTCAGTGCCTTCCGAGCCGACAGAGACGACGGTTCCTTCCGAGCCGGTTGCGACCTCTACCCCGACTCCTTCTCCGAAGCCGACAAGAGTTCCGACTCCGACTTCCACTCCGATCCCGACTCCGACACCGAAGCCCACCTATACCGAAGAGGAATGGTATGGCGTGTACTACACCACCGGTGAGGTCAACGTCAGAAAAGGCCCGGGAACGGAATATGAGATCACCAAGACCTTAAAGCCCGGCGATGCCATCGAAGTCGTCGGAAGGACCAGCAACGGCTGGTTCCATACAGTCCGTGACACCTATGTCAACTGTGACTACTGCTCCTCGGAGCCGCCGGTAACGCCGAAGCCGACCCGTGCGCCGACTCCGACACCGAAGCCCACACCGAAGCCCAGCGATCCGACTCCGAAGCCGAAGAAGGATCCGACACCGACACCGGAACCGGAAAGCTCCGGCGGCGGTTCCTCTGATGGCATGACCCTGGTGGGTTCTGATTTCAAGATTACGTTCTACGGACCGGACTACGCCGGCCCGGGAACCGATAACCGTACCACATCTTCCGGCACGACCTGTAAAGAAGGCCGTACTGTAGCTGTAGATCCGTCCGTCATTCCGGTGGGCACCAAGATCTACATTGAAAATGACCCGCTGGGCGGCGACGGCTACTATGTGGCCGAAGATACCGGCTGGGGCGTGGACGGTCATCACATCGACATCTTTGCCGAGGACGGCGAAAGCATGTCGACTTTACGCGGCTACACCGTGTACATCGTAAATTAACTAACAAGAGGTTAGATGACATGACACAAGAAAACAATGTGAACCGTTCCGAGAAAGCCCGAAAAGAAAAGAACGGCGGTTCTTCCCGCACGTCTTCGTCCCGTACTTCTTCTTTTCCGAAGAAGAGACACACATCCGGAAATCTCCGTTCGGTAGAAAAGATCGAAAAAGAAAAGACCTCTTCCCGTTCCGGAAAGTCTTCTCCGTCCCGCACGTCTTCCCGCGGCAAGAAAGATATCCGTCCTTCCGGAAAAGCTTCCGGCGAGAAGAAACTGACAGTAAAGAACGACAGTTTCTTCGGCAGTGGCTTTGACAACGCTTCAGAAGAGG
Source organism: Oscillospiraceae bacterium (assembly GCA_902794115.1). Classification (GTDB taxonomy): domain Bacteria; phylum Bacillota; class Clostridia; order Saccharofermentanales; family Saccharofermentanaceae; genus Scatonaster. The sequence continues at coordinate 692 of CADBGD010000106.1, read as the reverse complement.
TCCTTTCCCAGATCAACACCACCTTCCAGAAAGCCGTCAAAGACGCCGAGAAGGCCTTTGCCAGCAAGAAGACACACCATAAGCTGAAGGTGATCCCGCTGGGCGGTATGCAGGAGATCGGAAAGAATATGACTCTTTTCGAGTATGCCAACGACATCATCATCGTGGATGTAGGTGTGGCTTTCCCGGAAGAGAGCATGCTGGGTGTCGACTCCGTTATCCAGGATTACACCTATGTACTGAAAAACAAGGACCGCGTAAGAGGCATCTTCCTCACCCACGGTCACGAGGACCATATCGGTTCTCTCCCCTATCTGATGCGGGAGCTGAAGTGCCCCCTCTACGGCGGTAAGCTCACTATTGAACTGGCCCGCCATAAGCTGATGGATGCCGGTGTCGGCACCCGCGGCATCGAGATGGTCTACTGCCAGGCCGGCGACACCATTAAGGCCGGAAATTCCTTCTCTGTGGAATTCATCCGTGTCAACCACAGTATCGCAGATGCTTTTGCCTTTGCGATCCGCACCCCGATCGGAAACGTCATCCATACCGGTGACTTTAAAATCGACTTTACGCCCATTAACGGCGAGCCCATCGATCTGGGCCGCTTTGCCGAATACGGCCGTCAGGGAGTTCTCCTGATGCTGGCCGAGAGCACCAACGTGGAGATCCCCGGTTCTTCTCCTTCCGAG
>CADBGD010000105.1 GCA_902794115.1 Oscillospiraceae bacterium | reverse complement strand
TGGTCTGACATGAAATAAAGGGGAGAAGTAGTGGAAACCAGACTGGATCGATATGAAGGTGCACGCGAGAGAAAAATCGCTCAGCTTAAACAATTGATCAAAGAATCGAAGTACATTGTTTTCTTAGGAGGCGCCGGCGTCTCAACGGAAAGCGGCATTCCCGATTTCCGCAGCGGCGAAGGTATCTTCAATCAGGAAAGCGGTCTTTCGTATCGTCCGGTAGATATTATCAGTCACTCCTTCTTTGAAGCTCACCCGGAAGAATTCTTCGACTTTTATAAGAGAAAGCTTTGTTATCCGAAGGCCCGTCCGAATAAGGCCCATCGTGCTTTGGTACGTCTGGAAAAGCAAGGCAAACTGAAGGCGACGATCACCCAGAATATCGATAATCTGCACCAGATGGCGGGAAGTACGACTACCATCGAACTACATGGTTCTGTTTTCCGTAACTATTGCCTCGAGTGCGGCGAGAAGTATGATCTGAATTTCGTATTAAAGAGCAAAGGCGTTCCTCATTGTACCAAGTGCGGTGGAATTGTCCGCCCGGATGTGGTGCTTTATGAAGAGCATTTGGAGCATGAGAATATCGATAATGCCGTAAAAGCAATCAAAAAGGCGGATCTTCTGATCATTGGCGGTACTTCGCTGACGGTATATCCTGCCGCTACCTTTGCCCAGTTCTTAAAGAGCGACCGTGTGGTCATCGTCAATAAGAGTTCGACTTATCTGGATCTTCAGGCAATGCTAACGATCCATGACAGTATCGGCGCCGTGCTGGATGAGGCGATTTCGAAATATATTCCGAAAAAGAAACCGGAAACATCGGTAAAGAAAGCTTCTTCCAAAAAGACAGTCGCGAAGAAAACTGCTTCGAAAAAGACTACTGAAAAGAAAGCTTCTTCTGCGAATAAGTCCTCTACGGCGAAAAAACCGGCAGCCAAGACGAGTGATTCGAAGAATGCGTCGAAGAGTACATCGAAGAGTACTTCAAAGAGTACGTCGACGAGTACGGCAAAAGGGAAAAAGAAAGAAACATAATATTCATGAGTGAGAAAAAAGAAAAACGAGATCAGGTATTAGAAGAAAGACGGATCGCGTTAGAAGAAGAGTGGAAACGTATAGAAGAGAAAGCCGGCGGCCTGGCGAATTACAGAGGTATCTGTTTTGTGGGGGCGCTGGTTCTTTTTGTGCTGTTTTTTGTGAAAAAACAGTTTGTTTTTCTGATTCCGGCCTGCGTGGTCTTTCTGGGGTTTATAATTCTTGTGGCTATTCATGGAAGGATCAAAGCCAAAGCCCAGCGGATCGCCGTGTTAAAGGAGATCCACGAAGCGAATATGGCAAGGACACTCCATGATTTTTCAAAACTTCCGGATGACGGATCTGACCTTCAGATCAAGAAACATGCTTTTTCCGGAGACCTTGATCTTTTCGGACCGAAGTCACTTTTTCATCTGATCAATATTGCGCATACCGCATACGGCCGCAGACAGCTTCAAAAATGGCTTCTGCTGGCGGATTCACAGAGCATTTCCCGTGAAGATATTCTTTCGAGGCAGGAAGCGGTAAAAGAACTTTCTTCCCGGCTTTCACTGGTTGAAGAACTGGAAGCTTCCACGCGGATGAATGTAAAGAAAAAGGGCTCGCCCCAGGCACTTCTGGCCTTTATTGCGGCTCCGGTCACGGGGATGAAAAAAGGATTTCTCGTTCTCCGCATCAGCCTGGCTGTATTGTTTTATCTCAGCCTTATCGCCGGAATGGTCATGGGCGGATACTATCTGATACTCCCGTCTGCGATTTTGATCTTCCAGATGGGGATGATGGCACTTTGCTATAAGACCCATGCGGTCACGTTTGATCTGGTGGAAAAATTCTATCCGGAACTTCGTGCTTATTCGAATATATTTACCGGACTTGAAAATGTTGAAGTAAAGGCTAAGTATCTTCAGGGGCTGAGAGATCAGCTTTATGGGAAAAGTGAAGAAAACAGCACGAACCGGTCTGCCTCAAATCAGCTTTCATCGCTTTATATGATCTGCCTTCTGATTCAGGCGCGGATGCAGCCTCTTTTATATTTCATCTTGAATGTGGCGATGCCGTTTGATGAGATCTGTCTGCATCTTCTGGAGAAGTGGAGAAAAGAATCCGGTAAGGAGATTCCGGAGAAACTTCAGGCGATAGGCGAGTGGGAAGCCCTGATGAGCCTTTCTTTGATGGAAATGATCTTCCCGGATGGCTGCATGCCGGAAATACTTGATAAAGATCTGCCTTCCTTTGAAGCGGAGGAGATGGGTCATCCTCTTATTGAAGAAAAGCGGGTCGTACGGAATAGTTTTAAGCTTGACCGGGGCTGTGCCATGATCACAGGATCGAATATGTCGGGTAAGACGACACTTCTTCGAACTGTCGGCATCAATACGATCCTGGCCTATACCGGTGCGGTGTGCCCGGCAAAAGCACTTTCGCTGTCAATTATGCGGGTGGCCGCTTCCATGCGTATTGAAGATAATCTGGGTGAGGGCGTTTCCACTTTCTATGCGGAGCTTGTGAAGATCGAGCGGATCGTTCGTGCTTCTGAAAGCGGAACTCCGCTTTTGTTCCTGATCGATGAGATTTTCCGTGGCACGAATTCGAAAGACAGAACTGACGGCGCATGGATCGTTTTGAAAAAACTACATAGTCCGAAGATCATCGGTATGATGTCGACCCACGATTATGAGCTTTGTAAAATGGATACGAACGGAGAAGTAGATCTGGTGTTTTATCACTTTTCTGAATATTTCGATGATGACGGCTTGCATTTTGACTACAAGTTGAAAGAAGGTATGTCTCAGGAGACAAATGCGAAATATCTAATGAAATTGGTTGGAATTGAGGAATAATTTATATCATCCGTTTACTTGCAATAATGCAAGAAAATGTTACAATGGTTGCAAAATGTTTGACGAGGTGTCTTTATGGAATCTTACACACAGCAGATGAATTTCTTTGGGAATACAAATCCGGACGAACTTCTGAAGAAGTATGGTTCGCCGTTATATGTGTATAACGAGGATATCCTGAGAAGACAGATGAAACGGGTCGCCGGAATCCTGACCAGCCACCGTTTTACCTCGAATTTTTCGATTAAGACGAATTCCAACCTGACGATCCTTCGCATGGCTTTGGAAGAAGGGCTGAATGCCGATGCCATGAGCCCGGGAGAGATCTATGCCCTGAAGAAGGCAGGTTTCCCGAGTGACCGGATCTTCTTTGTTCCGAACAACGTATCGGAAGAAGAGATGCAGTATGCGATCGATGAAGGTGTGATCCTGAGTGTGGACAGCCTGTCCCAGCTGGAGATGTTCGGCCGCCTTTGCCCAGGTGGACGTCTTTCTGTCCGCTTAAATCCCGGTGTAGGTGCCGGTCATCACGAGAAGGTCGTCACCGCTGGAAAGAAGACAAAGTTCGGCGTAGCTGCCCAGGATATTCCGCAGGTTTTGGAAATTGCAAAGAAGTATGATCTGCATATCGTCGGTCTGAACCAGCATATCGGTTCTTTGTTTATGGATTACCAGCCGTACCTGGATGCGGTTTCGAATTTCCTTCATTATGCCGAGGACTTCCCGGAACTGGAGTTTGTGGACTTTGGCGGCGGATTCGGTACGCCTTATCACAAGCTGGAAGGCGAAGCCGAGTTTGACATGGAATCGTTTAAAGTGGCTTTCGACCAGCTTCTGACAGAGTGGAAGAATAAGACGGGAAGAGATGTGCTCTTTAAGATGGAGCCCGGCCGGTATATCGTGGCAGAGGGCGGTGTTCTTCTTGGCCGTGTGTATGCCGTGAAGGAGAATTTCGGACATAGATATGTGGGAACAGACATCGGTATGAATGTGCTGATCCGTCCGGAGCTTTATGATTCCTGGCATGATGTGGAGATCTACCGGGATGGAAAGCCGCTTATTTCCTCTGAAAAAGAAGTGTATTCAGTAGTCGGAAATATCTGTGAAAGCGGCGATATCGTTGCAAAGGACCGTGAGCTTCCTGTTGTGAAAGAAAATGATGTGGCCGTTGTTCTCGATGCTGGTGCCTATGGTTTTTCCATGAGTTCCAATTACAATAACCGGTTACGTCCGGCAGAAGTTCTGATCGATCATGACGGAAATGACCGTCTTATCAGAAGAAGAGATACATTCGAAGATTTAATGCGGAATTTTGACGTCTGACAGTCACAACAAATTTTAAGAAATCCCCGGATTCGCTATTGAGCGGAACGTTTTGTTGTTTTATAATGTTATAAGGCAAAAAAGATGGGGGTGCGTATGGCTGATTTTGCTGAACTGCTGCAAGACTACACTTCAATTGTAGTAGATTATTCTGCTTTCCTGGAATTCCGGGATCCGGCAATGCAGGAAGCATTGGTCGGCTCTATTGTTGCGCAGCAGAAGACCGTATTTGTCAGCGGCGGTTTTAAAGCCTTCCACGAATGTGTTATAAAAGCCAATAACCCCAATGAAAGAGCAATCGTGTACCAGACCCGGCACTCTTTGAAGTGCATGGCTGATGCCAAGCTTATGCGTGTCAGCAAGAGCGCATCGACAGTTGATTTTTTCCTTGAACATCTGGGAAATGAAAACGAGTGTTTCTTTATCGGAAGGAACAGCAGCAGTTTTACCCGCCTTCGCAATATCAATGCCCAGAGAAAGAGTGCGATCTTCGTGATCGATCAGGGCCGGATCCGTTTTTATCCTACCATTGACGAATGTATGGAAGAAGAACCGGGCTATAGTGTGAATCCCATTTCCGGTAACAGCGACTTTATTGCGTCGTCTCACTATTTCAGCGTAGGCGATTATGTATATACCGATGATGATCAGAGACTGACATTAACTTCGCTGATCAGTACCGGTGCCGAGGGACTTGTTTTCTGCACCGAAGACGACCATTATGTGGCGAAGGTATATCATAAGGGCGGAATTACACCACTGCGCTGGTATAAGCTTATGAAGATGCGTCAGCTGGGACTGAATGCTGTCAATATCTGCTGGCCCTATAAGCTTTTATATTCGAATGAGAAGATGCCTGTCGGATATCTTATGAAGAAAGCGTCCGGAAGTACCATCAGCCGTGCTTTCGACGGACCGGATGCCATGGAAGAGAATTTCCCGTGCTGGGAACGTGTAAATGTGGTGGAATCCGCAATTTCCTTCCTGCGGATCATGGACTATATGCATCTGCATGGCGTTCTGGCCGGTGATATTCAGTTGAAAAATGCTATGATCGATGACGATAGCCATGTGTATCTCATCGACATTGATAGTGTGCAGTATCAGGATCTGCCGTGTCCGGTAGGTACGGAAGAGTTTACCCGTCCGGAATTGTGGGATAAGTCCTTCGTTTCTTTCCTGCGCCGTCCGCAGGATGAGGATTATTCCGTTGCAATCCTGGTATTCTCCATGCTTTTCTGCGGGCAGCATCCGTATGCACAGAGAAACGGTCTGGAGACATTGCGGGATGAGATGGAAGCCCGTTCCTTCCCGTATACCGTTGATGATTCCCAGAATGAGCGTATTCCGCTTGGCGGCTATGATAAGATCTGGGATGCGCTGACTCCTACACTCAAGGATATGTTCGTAAGAGCATTTGCCAAAGGTGAACTGTTTGACTGCGTAGAGTGGACAGTTGCTTTGGAGGAGTATCGGGATAAGCTGAATGCACATGAATATGATGATCCTGAGGTATACCGTGTTTTCCCGTATTATGTGGAAGAAGCGGATACTCCTTTGAAGAAAAAAGGCGGTAAGATGGGTATCCGGGAAGCGGTCATGAGTTCTTCCATGAATACTCCGGAAGCGGCAAATTCTTATGCCCGTCAGGTACCGCTGCATCAGGAAGAGAAACCGAAGCCGAAGCCGGAGCAGGCGCACTTAAGCTTTAAGGGCAGCTCGAATCCGCCTCCGCAGACACATATCCGGACTTCTTCCGGTCAATCCGGAAAACCGGCCACTTCCAGCGCGCTGGCGAACAGAATGTCCGCCCAGCATACTTCAGCGGCACCGGCTCCGGCACAAAACGGAGAAAAAGCAGCAGAACAGGCAAAACCTGAACAGAAGAAGGGCCTTGCGGCATTCTTTAAAAAGAAGAGATGGAACCTTGCGTTATATCTTTCTTTAGCCTTTGGCATCGAACTTCTTCAGTATTTTAAATAGATCTATTCGAAGTTATAGGAGGGGAATACTATGAGCAACGAGACAACCGGAGCGAGTGGTTTTTCAAAATCTGATTTTGGCAGCAGCACAAGAAGACGTCTTCCGATCTGTTTCTGTCTGGATATCAGTGGTTCTATGGCCGGTTATCCGATCGAGCAGCTGAATAACGGATTACAGAGCTTTTTTTCCTCGATCCGTGATAATGATGAGACCCGTTCTTCCGCAGATATTGCGATCATTACTTTCGGCGGATCGGTCGATATTTTCCTGCCGTTTGGTAAGACAAGTAAAGAACAGGTGATTCCGAAACTTCAGGCGACGACAAGCCTTACTCCGATCGGTGAAGGTATCCTTACGGCCCTCGAGCTTCTCAATGCCCGTAAGGAAGGCTATAAGCAGATGGGTATCAAGTACTATCAGCCGTGGCTTGTGGTAATCACTGACGGCGCGCCTCAGGGTGACAATGCTGTCGAGAACATGGAGAAGGCTATTGAAGCCGTCCGTGAACTGGAAGATAACGATAAACTGGTGGTATTTAATATCGGCGTCGGTAACAGCGCCGACTTCCCGATGCTTCAGCGTCTTTCCGGAAAGCGTGAAAAGCCGATCTCGATCAGCACCGCCCAGTTCGGTAAGCTTTTTGCTTTCCTGGGTTCCAGTAGTTCGTCTGTTGTATCGAACAGCATGAATAATGATGCACTCTATAATCTCAATACGGAGCCGGAAGGAAATGCTCTGGCCATGGATGATTTCTTCAAGGCCATTGAGGAGAGTAAATAAGAAATGCGAGCTCTTCCGACACTTGTTAATGTTTCTCTGATCGGAAACAAACATATTAATCGCGGTACTCCCTGTGAGGATTCTTCTTTTTCAAAGACTTCCAACGGGGTTTCCGTCATGTGTGTGTCGGACGGCGCCGGCGGCGCCAAATATACCCATGCCCGATTCGGCTCGAAATGCGCCTGTGAGACAGTAGCTGATCTTCTTTGCCGGCATTTCGACGCCTTTTATTTCGAGAATAGAGAGAGCATTTCCAGAACGATCCTGGTTACGGCCATTCATTCGGCGATGGCTCCGCTTCTTCAGGAACATGAGCTGGATGGCCTGGAGCGCCTTTCCTGTACGCTTCTTTTTGTTGCGGTCAAAGGAGATCTGGTTTTAGCTGGACATATCGGCGATGGTATGATCTGCCGGGTCTCTTCCCAGGGGATCTCGCCGGTCACGCTTCCGGCGAATGGAGAAAATGCTTCCTCCACATACTTTATTACTTTCCCGAATGCCCAGGAATACCTGCGCTTTATCCGTACGACCACGGATGATACCCATGCTTTCGTTCTTATGACGGATGGCGTGGAAGAGATGGTCTATGATTCTTCCTCTCAGCTGATCCGTCCGGTGGTGGCGAGACTTGCCGAGCTTGCTGCTAAGGGAAAAGTGGAAGCGGAAGAAGAATTGAAAAACAAATTGTTGTAGGTAATAAGAGCAGCACTGCTGATTCATCGGATGCTGTTATCTTACCATAAGCTTTCAGTATTAATTACCGTTAATTGGCCGTTAATTGACGGTAATCGAGTCCGTTTTTAATGACAGCACCTTTAGTAACATAATCTATGTAGCAATATTAGCAATATTAGCAATATTAGCAATATTAGCATTGGAGCACATCTTATATCTATGGAGGAGGACACACCATGACAACTTGTTATGAAGAGATACTAATAAACAAAAATGTGGCCAACTCTTTAAAATTGATAGTAGCAAAGTTCGAATGAACTAAAATTACGCCAATACATTAAAAGGAGATCATGATTATGGGAAAGAACGAAATTCATCCTAAGAGATTAGATTATCTTGATGTGAACGACAGTGCTTGCCAGTTCAGGATTAATGTCGATGTATTGAATGAGGCGTTTGGATTTGGCATAGCAGCATATCGAAGAGCCGGATATCCATATAATCCAAGTAAATCTATAAGCGGAACTAAGCCGGGAGATAGATTCAGAATTTGGTTGCCGATGCTTTTTAAGAACAGTTCAGGGTGGGTTAATTCGCTAAGTGCTGATGGAACACAATTCTATGAGAAAGCAGAAGACGATAAGGACAATGATTGGATAGATATTGATGATTCAGGTTCAAAAGCGTTGACTCTGATATTTGCGAGATCAAAAAGAAATGGTCCTTTTAAGTTCGTCGGAGTGTTCAAAGCAGGTAAGATGGAGCATCTTAACCATACA
>CADBGD010000104.1 GCA_902794115.1 Oscillospiraceae bacterium | reverse complement strand
AAGAGGAAACGGTATCCTGCATTACCTTTAATTTCGGCTGGCTTCCCAAAGGCGACCACAATATCTTTACGAAAAAAGAAACCAGCATCCCGGCCATCGAGGCGGGGCTGAAGCTTCTTTCCGACGGCGGGATCATGACCTTGATCCTCTACTACGGACGGGAGACCGGATTTGAGGAAAAGGACGCGCTTCTTTCCTATCTTCCGACTCTTGACAGCAGCAAGTATACTGTTGTGGAGATGCCTTTTGTGAACCGGAGCAATTGTCCTCCGATCCCGATCATCATCTTTAAGGGAAGATAAAGGAGCCACTATGGCGCAGACAGAAATGAGAATGACAGCAGCGATACGGCCGAATCTGGGTATGGATTTTCCGGATCCGGATGTGATCTTCGTGGATGACACGTATTACATGATCAGTACCACCATGCACTTTTTGCCGGGCGGGCAGATCCTCCGTTCCGGGGATCTTCTCCACTGGGAGCATGCCGCCTATGTCTTTGATACCCTCGACAGTACCGAAGCCCAGAAACTTCAAAACGGGAAATATATCTACGGAAAAGGCATGTGGGCCGCGTCTTTACGCTACCACAAGGGCACGTTTTATGTGGTCTTTGTCTGCAACGATACCCAGAAGACGTATCTGTTCCGGTCCGAAAAGATTGAAGGACCATGGAGAAAAAGTGAAATTGAAGGTTTTTACCATGACTGCTCCCTGCTTTTCGATGACGATGACCGGATCTATATCGTATATGGAAACCGGAGCATCTACCTGACGGAACTGAATACGGAATTAACAGGACCCAGGGAAGGCGGGCTTTCCCGGCTTCTTCTAAAGGATTCCGATGAGACACGGCTGGGCTTTGAAGGTTCCCATTTTTATAAGATCGACGGGCGCTATTATCTGTTTTTTATCCATTCCCGGAAAGACAGATGGCGCCGTGTGGAAGCCTGTTTTTCTTCTGATTCTCTGGAAGGAGAATTCGAAGGCGGCGATATTTTCGATGATGATATGGATTTCCGGGATTCCGGTATCGCCCAGGGCGGTATCGTGCAGGGAGTCGGCGGAAACTGGTATGCCGTGATGTTTCAGGACAGCGGGGCAGTAGGAAGACTTCCGGTGGTGGTGCCGGTTACCTGGGAAAACCACCGTCCGGTATTCGGGACCGATGGAAAGGCACCGAAGACATTATCTCTTCCGGTCTCGGAAAAGTTTCCGGAAGAATATACATATGCGCCTCTTTCTTCTTCCGATGATTTCCGTTATGGATTCCCCTGGGGAACAAAGGCGGAAGAGACAGAAGATCCGGAGAACTTCCGGAGAAAATATGGTACGTCCGGGCTTTCCAGTGTCTGGCAGTGGAATCACGAGCCGGATCTGGATCTCGTATTCCGGGATGAAAATACCGGCACGCTTTGGATCACCACCGATGCCTTGAGCATGAATATCAATCACTGCAAGAATACCCTGACCCAGAGGATGCGTTACCCGGGATCGGCGGCGGAGGTCACTCTCGACTATTCCCATCTTAAGGACGGGGACAGGATGGGACTTTGTGCTTTTCAGGGCGACTATGCCTGGGTGGGCGTGGAAAGAAGAGGAGACCGTTTCTTCGAAGTCATGGTTTCCCACACAAGTACCGAAGGGATCTGGGATCTGAGCCCGGTTCCCGGAGATATCGTCGAAGAAAGGGAGCTTTTCCCTTCTTCGGAAAAAGCACTTCGTGTCCGTATGGAAGTGGATTTTTCCAGAGAAAAAGACCAGGCTTCCTGCCTGACGAAAAAGGGAGATTCCTGGAGCTCCATCGGCGGGCCCCACAAGCTTTGTTTCCGGCTGGATCATTTCACCGGTGTGAGGTTCGGATTGTTCGTATACTCCACGAAAGAGACCGGCGGAAAAGGCGGCTTCTCCCGGTTTGAATTTGAATAAGAGGTAGATGACATGTTTATAGTACTCTTTGCGGTTATTTTTCTGATATTACTGGCGGGACTGTGGTATCTGTTCCTTCGGTTCAGAAAGATCTTTTCCCTGGGAAAAGATCCGAAGACGCTTCCCCAGAAGGAGAAAATGCGAAGTTCGATCCTGGCGGCGATCCCGGTTTCTGTCATGGCCATTTTCTGCGTGGTCCGGCCTTATATCTTTATCATCCCGCTTTTGCACCTGATCCTGATCTGGATGCTGCTGGAGTGCATTTTCGGACTCATCGGGAAATGTCTTTCCGGGAAATCGGAAAAGAAAAAGGAAGTGCCTTTCTGGCTTACCGGCGCGCTGGCACTGGTGATCACGGGCGTGTACATGAGTATCGCCTACTACCTGGCCGTGCATGTCTGCGAGACCCGATATGAGATCAAGACCCAAAAGAATGTGCCGGCACTTCGTATCGCTCTGATCGCCGATTCTCATCTCGGCGCATGCTTTGACGGCGAAGGTTTTGCCGAACACATGAAGACGATCGAAGAACAGAATCCGGATCTTTTAGTCATCTCCGGTGACTTTGTCGACGATGATTCGAAGCGGAAAGATATGGTCCGGGCGGTGCAGGCTCTGGGCGAAATGGATCTTCCCTATGGCGTATTCTACGTTCCCGGAAACCATGATGTGGGATACGGAAATTCCCGTGATTTCACCTATGAGGAAATGCTCGATGAAATGGCCAGAAACCATGTAATGGTACTGGAGGACGAAGTGGTCGAGCTGGGAAGCGGATACTATCTTTTAGGACGAAAAGACAGAAGCATGGAAAGAATGGATATTGCCGACCTGAGCCGGGATCTGGATCCGAACCGTTTCCTGATCGTTTTGAATCACCAGCCCAATGACTATAAGGCGGAAGAAGCGGCCGGGTGCGATCTGGTCCTGAGCGGACATACCCATGGCGGCCAGATGTTCCCGATCCGGCCCATTGGAGAACTGATCGGGGCCAACGATGCGACCTACGGATTAAAGAAAAAAGGAAACACCACGTTCATCGTCACATCTGGTATTGCCGACTGGGCCATCCCGTATAAGAGCGGCACCATTTCGGAATACTGTCTGATCGACGTTATACCGGATGAGACCTGAAATTGGCGCCAAGGGGTGAAAACTCTGCTATAATGAGGGCAATCGTGTAACCCGTTTTTCTGAAAGGAAGGATGAATATGTTCTGGGACATCATGCTCTACTTTGGATATCCGATCTCTATCGGACTGCTTGTAATCAGCGCGCTCATCAGTGCGAATTGTCAGCGTACATTTAATAAGTACAGTAAACAGCTTGCCGCAAACGGAATGACCGGCGCCATGGCGGCGCAGCGGATCCTGAGCGCCTATGGTGTAAACGATGTCACGATCCAGCACATAAGCGGAAACCTGACAGACAATTTTTCACCGAAGGATAAGACACTGAATCTTTCGGACTCGGTCTATGCCAGTTCGTCGATCGCGGCCGTGGGTGTTGCCGCCCATGAGTGCGGTCACGCCATCCAGCACCACGTGGGATTTCTTCCCAATAAGATCCGTGCTCTTCTGGTTCCGGCCGCCAACATCGGTTCGAAGTTCGGTCTGAGCATTGCCATGATCGGTGTCATCCTGACCGGATATCTGAGCTATTCGGATAACGGCAGTTCCCAGCTGGGTCTGACCCTTCTGAATATCGGTATCATCATGTATGCCGCCTGCGTTCTTTTCTACCTCGTCACTTTGCCGGTGGAACTGGATGCTTCCCGTCGTGCACTGAAGATCCTGAAAAATGACGGACTTCTGGCCGGAGCCGAAATGGGCGGCGCCAGAAAAGTTCTTTCCGCTGCAGCCATGACCTATATCGCTTCGGCCGCATCCGCACTCGTTATGCTTCTTCGTCTGATCGCCATCAGTAAGAGAAGAGATTAAATGCAGAGCCGAACGAAACGTCGGTTAGGAAAAGAAAAGTTTTTCGAAAAGTCCAACTACTGATATAAAATCTTGCGAGGCTTTCTTCCTGGAAAGTAAGATACGTACACATTACGAAAATCTACTTGAAGGAGAGAAGGACTATGACAAGAAAAATGACATCCAACCCTTGGAAATCCAGGCGCGTTCTGGCGCTTTTACTGGCTCTTTCCTGTCTGTCCTTTGCGCTTCCGTCCCTCTGGTTTTGCCGGACGGTACTGGCCGAAGGACCTCTCCCGGAAACGGGAAATCACGTATACCACGATGAAGAATATTTTGAACTGTATCACGAGGTCTCGGGAGAAACGGTTCCGAAGATCCTGGAGTACATGTATGCCGAAACTCTGGACGGAGATCTCCGGCCGGTCTATTGTGTCCGGGCAGGCGCGCCTTCACCGGAGACCGGAAGTATAGAAGCAGTAGTGATGCAGGATCCGGAAGCATCCGCGCTTCTTGGAAAGATCCAGTATGTGATCGAAATGGACCCGGGAGAATTCGAGATCCCGGATGTGATCAACGGGCACCCGCATATCCACTACTGTGTCCGGCAGATCCTGATCTGGCATCTGGTATCGCTTTACCGGGATACATTAAGTCAGGAGTCCCGCTCCTTTTTCGGCGGCATCGATCTGGATACTTTTATAGATGGAGAAGGCAGCGGTCCTACTGCCGTGAAGATCCTTTCGGAAGCCAAACGCCTCTGGGAAGTATACGAGGAAAAGGGAAGACCATCTTGTGCCGGTGCCTATACTCCGGATTACCGCGCCGTGATGGAAGATGTTAGCGACATGCGTTTTGATTCGCCTTCCGGAAAATACGCTGTGGAATTTACCGTGGAAGTCAGGGAGACCCATACGGGAAAACGAGGCGGCACTTTCCGGTTTGCTTCCCATACCGGCGGAAAGATCTATCTCATCAACGACGATGGCAGCACCGGATCGGAAGTCCGGTACGAAGAAAGCTATCCCTACGGCTGGCGTTTCCGTATGCTGGGTTCCCTGAATGAAATGGAAAGCGGAGAGCACCAAAAAAGCATGTCGGCTTCGGTGGAGACGGTGGATAACGGAGAGAATACCGCGCCTCAGAGAATGTACGGCTACTTCTTCGACGATGCGCTTTCCCCGAGCGGACTTCCCAGACAGACTTATGTGGGCTGGTACGAAAGTTCTGCGAAAACTTTTTCCGGCACATCCGGCACATGGAAAGTCAGCCTGTGGGATGTGGATCTTCAGAAACGATCCGTCTTTTCGGATTTTTCCCTGCCGGAGGAAGGAGCGGAATTTGAAGTCTATTCTTCTTTCTACAGCTCCTATTCGCAAGCGAAGGGAAATGCACTGGGATTCTTATGTTATTCAGACGGGGAAGGAAAGATCCGGGACCGGGCAACCGGAAAGATCCTTTCGCTTCCTAGCGGAAACTATACGATCCGGCAGACATCTGTTCCGGAAGGCACAGAGGAAATGCACCCGAACCCGGGTACCTTTACGGTGACGGAAAGCGGCTTTTCCGGTACCACTTATCTGGATGATGAGATGAAGGCCGGACAGTTTTCCCTAATGAAGAAGATCCGGACCGGAGAAGATATTCAGAAAGACACGCCCTTTTCAGAATTGGAGCCGGAAGGAAAAGCCATGTTTGCCGTGTGGCCGGTCCGCTATGCCTCGTACGATGAAACGCCCAATGCCTACCGGGATATACTGGTGACGGATCAGGACGGAAAAGCGGAAACGAAGATCCTTCCCTACGGAGAGTACCGTGTCCATCAGCTGGAATCGGAAGCCACAAAGTTTACCTATACCTGTGACGACATCACCGTATGGATCCGGGGAGAGGGAGAAAAACCCGTCCTGAATCTGGAAAACCGCCGTTACGAGCAGAGGCTTCAGATCCGGAAGATCGATGATCGAAACGGAAAAACCGTGCCGGCTTCCGGAGTGACTTTCCAGGTGCTGGACGAAAATAAAAACATCCTTTCCGACAGTGAAGGCCGGAACTCCTTTCAGACAGCAGAAGACGGCACCTGCTCTCTTTCCACGCTGCCGCTTCCGGTGGGACAGTATTACATCCGTGAACTTTCCGCCCCGACTGGATTCGTCCTGTCCGATGAGCTGATCCCGGTGGAGGTGAAAAAAGATGAATCCTTCATTGGCGTGGGCCCGGATGGGGACATGAAGGCGGTGGACTTTGCCGACCGTCCGGTGGAGGTTTGTCTGGAACTTCGAAAGAGCGGCGAGCAGCTTGTTTCCGCAACGGAAAAAGATGCCGGATATGAGGGCCTTTCCGGCTATGCTTTTACATACGGGGAAAGAGCCTTGAGCGGTGCCGTCTATGAGCTTTACTGTGCCGAAGATGTGCTGGATTTTACCAGAGATATTTCTCTTTTAGATCCAAAGGACTATCCGGAGGGAGTGTATTTCCTGTCGGAAGACGGAAAGCGATTTACGCCTTATCAGATGTTCGATATCGACGGAGATGGCGAAAAAGAGACGCCGCTAAAGGAGGGTACCTGGCTTGGCACCTATAAGACAGACGAAGAGGGCCGCATCGTGGTCGAAGGTCTTTCGCTTGATGCCTCCCGGGGCGAAGCCACTTACAAGATGCTGGAAACTGCGGCGCCGGAAGGTTTTCTTTTGGACCCGGAACCGGTGATCTTCACTGTCACCGATGAGAGGGAAGACCAGACTATTACCGTGATCCGGGAAGTGAAGTCGGTAACGGATGAAAGACAGAAGGTGGAATTGTCTTTTGAAAAGGAAGGAACCGACTACCGATTCGACCCTTCTTCGAAAGCATATATTCCGGAGGGAAAAGCACTTCCGGGCGCCGTGATGGGTATCTATGCGGAAGAAGATGTAATGTCCGCAACCGGCGAGACACTGATATCTAAAGGCGAACTGATCGAGGTGATCGTGTCCGATGAAAAGGGACACTGTCAGAGCCGGGAAGATTATCCGATTACTGGAAACTTCTATGTGCAGGAGATCGTTTCTCCCGAAGGCTATGTGCGCTCGGCGGAAACCTTTCCGTTATCCGCAGCTTCAGATGAATCATCGGAAAACATGCCGCTTCGAACCGTTACGCTTTCTGAACCGGTCCAAAATGAGAAAGCCAGGGCTTATCTGGAGATCCGAAAGACGGCTTCAGATACCTCGGCTCCCATGAAAGATGTAGAGTTTGAGATCTATACCGCAGAAGGCGCGCTTGTGGAAAAACTGATTACCGACGAAGAAGGAAAAGCCGCATCCCGGACCTGGTTTCCATACGGGGAAGAACTGATCCTGAAAGAAGTCAGGACGGATCCGGACTATGCCCTTTCCCGGGATATCCCGGTTTCTATCTCCCTTAAGCAGACCAGGATCGAGTCGGTCCCGACGCAGGCTGTTCCGGTAGTTAATTACAGAAGATCCGAGATCCGGATCGAGAAGACCTGCGGCGATGAAAGTAGAACCCCTATGGATGGAGTGACTTTCCAGCTCTGGGAAAAAGGGATCTCCGGTTCTTCTGACCGGCTTTTGGAGGAAAAGAAAACAGATGCGCGCGGCTATGTTTCCTTTATGACCGGGGAAGGGGATTACTACGTAAAAGAAACCGACGTGGGTTCCTGGACGAGTTTCCGCCTTATGGACGAGCCGATCCCGGTCCATTGCGAAAAGGAAGGAAGGCTTCAGTATTTTGAAGTGATCGATGCGCCGACCGAGACACTGGCCGAAAAACGCTCTGCCGGAAACGGCGCGCTTCTTGGTAACTGCGGCATCTCCGTGCGGGACAAAGACGGAACGGTCCGTTCCTTTATCTGGGATGCTTCTCGAAACGGATATCTTTACTGCCAGAATGAAACCGAAAATGCGGTAACCGTGCTTTACACCAATAATGATCCCATGGCCCCGCAATTTGGAACGGTCAGCATCCTGGGTCTTCCTGCCGGAGACTACGAGATCTTTGAGGTGGAAGCACCGGAAGGGTACAGAAACGACAGTGAAGCGATGCCGGTAACTGTGGGAAACAGCGGCGTCCTGGGTGTGACCCGACTTTATGACACCGCAAAGACATCCGAGACAGACATGATCCTCGGGATCGGATGCTGCACGGCTTTCGGTTCATCAGCCCTGGCGCTTCTGGCTCTGGGTATCCTGGAAATAAGTAAGCGAAGAAAAGGATAAGAAAGGACTTACCCGGAAATGAGGTGACCGAGGATCAGAAGACGCTCTGTTCCCACACCGACAGGAGTGCAGGTAATGAGGGTGATGCGGCAGGCATCGCCCTCATTTTGCATGTAAAAAGAAAGATCGGAGGGGTCAATAGTGAGAATGGTATCGACGAGGTAGGTAAAGGTTCCGCTTTCGGTCTCGATCCGGATCGTGTCCTCGAGCCTGACTTCTCCCAGGCGGTTAAAAAGAGAACCGTACTTTTTCATGCGGTGTCCCAGAATGACAAGATTCCCCGTATCTCCGGGAAATGCACAAGTGGGTACCCGTCCGGCACCGTACCGGAGTTCTATTGATCCGGCCCCGTCCCACAGGGGGAGAAGACAGTCGATGGAAGGGATCGAAATGACCCCGCAGGAATGAAGCGTATAGGAATCAGGTGCATTTCCCGAAGATACAGATCCGGAAGGATCCCATGCTGAAAGATCGCCCGGGGAAAAAGAAGGACTGCAGACTTCCGAAAAAGAAGGATCCATATCTGCCAAGGAAAAAAGAGGGGGGAGGTCTTCTGCCGGATCTTCACCGGATACAGGGACCGCCTGGGGATCTACGGTAAAAGTATTTCTCTCGCCGCTTCGGATCTTAGTAGCCATGTCCTGTACGGCATGCGTCCGTCGGGCTTCATTTCGTTCCTTTTCCCGAACTTTCCAAAGACAGACTCCGGCGGTGCCGAAAAGT
>CADBGD010000103.1:8483-10670 GCA_902794115.1 Oscillospiraceae bacterium | reverse complement strand
CCTGATTCATGTCCAACGGTGAAGTTTCTGTTTCAAATGTCAGATGCAGATTCTTTCCCGGGAAGATCCCCACCCGCGCATATTCATCGAGTTTGATCAGATTCTTCTGTACATAGTCCGGCTTATCCATTCTTCCAAAATGCTCATGGTATATCACTTTCCGGCTGCGCACATCCAAAGCGGCAAAATCGACATAGCGCGGCTTGGGGTTTCCCACATCAACGGGGAAATCGCACTTATACGGAATCCCCAATTCGTAATAGCAATCCGCGATCATGGCCTCCGACTTCGAACGCACCAGCTCCCCACGTTTCGTAGCAAACTTCTTCTCCTCCGGAAGATACGGATTCGGAACAAACTTCTTCGCCTGCCAGAAAGCCGCATACTCCTCATTCGTCATCACCAACGGCGAAACCAGACTCTTCCTCTCCGGCGAAAGTTTGGAATATACTTCTTCTGGCGCGGACATGGGAAGTTCATCACTACACTTCTCCCACACTTCGATTTCTTCATCAATCGAACGGATCAGATCCTGAAGATACGATTTCTGCGCAAGATCCAGTGTTAGTTTTATCTGGCTTTTCCGGATATATATACCTTCCCGATTGCTTTCATTCAGCACATGATAATAACGGGCGCTCGCTCCACTTGAAGAAATCCGCAGCCGCCCGACGGGAGCATTCTCCAACATCTTCGAAGCTGTCTCTCTGGTCCGGTAAAGCCACTCCAATCGTCCGAATGATTTCTTCCTCCGTTCATTCCGATCATTCATTTTCGTCACCTATTCCTTTCTATTGGATTATCTGTAGGACTCAAACCGACATTTTGGATACTTGAGTCCTATACCCTCTTCTTTTGTAGGACCCAATGCAGGGTTTTCAGCATTTGAGTCCTACGCTTTTTCTCAAAAATAGGACTCATTATCTGGATTCTTGCAGTTGAGTCCTACACACTTGATCACTCCTGTAGGACTCATCTCATGATTTCCTTCAATTGAGTCCTACTTTTCCGGATTTCCATAGGACTCAATCCTCAAGTTCTTTCATTTGAGTCCTACTATTGCCAACCCCATAGGACTCAACCTTTTAATTCCTGCATTTGAGTCCTATTTTTCCTCCTGCCTCCTTAGAAATCCAAAGAAGACCATCCCATAGAAGATGCATCACCCTTTCCCACCCATTTTCCTATCAAAAATCCCCTTTTTTCTCGACAAAAGCAGACAATTCTGTCAATCCCGTCGACCTGGATCATTTTTCTGCCGCCGCGCCGTCGATTCACCCCTTCCCCTCCCCCCTCACCACGACAAAAAGCCCTGCCTATTTCCCCTTCGCACTGCTTTTTCCCCTCTCTTTATTTGCTATAATGAAGAAGGTTGGAAGCATTGGAGCCGATCCACGGCAAAAGCACTTGAGCGCCGGACACTTCGAGCGTGCCGGCACCGTGGGCAGCGTCAATACGGAGGTATAGGTATATGGATCAGACATGTGTAACCTGTGGCGGCGAACTGAAGTTCAACCGCACCAGTGGTCTTTATGAATGTGTCAGCTGTGGCAAAGTCCACGCAGTCGTCGGACGGGAAAGCCCGCTTTCCCTTCTCGATGTAGACGAGAGGATGCACGCGCATAGGTACAATGAAGCGGAAGGAATTCTGCTCCAGCTTCGCAAAATGGAGCCGGACAATGCCGTTTTTATTCTTCGCTCCATTTTAATTCCGTACAAAATGACCAGCACCACTCTTCTTTTATCCTGCGCCAAGACCAACCCGTCTTTGTGCCGGTCCATCATCGACTGCAAAGATTGGGCCGAGCTTCAGTCGCATCTTTCCGGCGCGCATTCTCATTTCATCGATGACATCAAGCGATACTGTCAGGTAAGTATCGATATCCATTCCCTGACACAGAAGATCGCAAGAAACGAGGCATTTCTTTCCACACCCGGCAGAACTTCCGGTTCTGCCCTGGCCTTGCCGGCAAAGGATGGAGATAATGAAGATTCCCCGGACGGATTCCTTTCCCGCCTGAAGAGCAAGATGCCTAAATCCCGACAGGACCAGATCCAGGAAAAAGAAGAAGCCGCGAAGGCCGAACTGAAAGCAGATCAGGAAAACCTCGCCCGGCTCTCTTCCGAGCAGAGCGAACTGCTTCTGTCGATCAAGGAACTTGAAGAAACACTGTAACTGTATCTGTA
>CADBGD010000103.1:0-8446 GCA_902794115.1 Oscillospiraceae bacterium | reverse complement strand
CGGAGGATATGCAAAATGGGAAATAATTCTTCGCCGGAAAATGCACTGGAACCGAAACTTCAGCCGGAACTGTCCGCCCTGGATGAACTGGCAGCACTTGTTTCCCCGGACGAACTGGCTTCACTGGAGAATCCCGAATTCTACTACCGGGCCCTTCTGAAAAACTGCCAGGACGAGACCCTTTCCCATTATCTGTATCAGAACCGGGAAGACGAAACGAAGATGGAATCTTTTTTTCAAAACCCGGACTGGTCTTCTTTTTCCGTCGTCCTGTCGGATGACGATCACGGATTCGCTTCCTGTTGCGAGCATTTCCGTGACCTCTGTCGGAAGATCGAAACCCTTCAGAAGGAGGGGCCGGAAAAAGTTGAATCGGATCATGCAGATGACGAAGAAAATGAACTCACTGCCGATGAATACTACGAGAAGATCTCCAAGATCCCTGCCGGTTCCTTTGAACACCGCGCTTCCATGGTCATTCAGATCGTACTGCTCATTCTTGCCTTTTTTGCCCTCTTCATCATCGACATAAATATGGAAACTGACCCGACAGTCATGAAGTATCTCTACATCGGTCTTACGGCTTATTCCGTCATAGCCCTTATTTGCACCCTCTCTTCCTGGCGGGGCAGTTTCTACGACAGTCAACGGCAGAAGTCGATGGAACAGTGGGTAAAGATGCAAAACCGGAAAAAGGAGCAGGCAACGATCGACGCAAGAAATGAGTTCAACAGCAAGCTCCGGAATCTGGAAAAACAGAGATGGGATACCTATGCCAGAATGCAGGAAGCAGAAAACGCATTCTTACATGGCTCCCGCTCGAAAGCCACTTCCGTACGTCAATCTACGTCCGGCTCTGCTTTGCTTTCCGGCAAGACCTGTGCCAACTGCGGCGGAAACTTGAGTTTTGATCCGAGGAAAAAACTCCTCATCTGCCCCTTCTGTGGAAATACCCGTACCCTCACGGATACTACAGCCGCATATACTCTCCAGGATCTCGACACCGCCCTATCCAACGAACAGTACAACAAGGCTTCCACCATTGTGGTGGAACTGAGAAAGAAAGATCCGGAAAACCCGGGACTTTTGACCAGGTATTGCTGCTGTTCCCTTCGTGCACGTAGTGTCTACGAAGCCCTTTCTTCCAAAAGAAGATTCCCCGGAGAACTTCAGCGTACACTGGACTGGAACGGATGGGAGCAGTTTAACGAAGCCTCTTCCACCAAAGCCCGCGCCTTTTCAAACCAGTGCCGGAGTTTCTGTGAAAGATCCATGCTGCTTTTGGGTGTGGAACCGAAAAAGAAAAGCACCGGAGAAGAACACTCCGCCTATGTTCCTGACACAGAACCGATGTGGGTCTTCCTGTTAAAAGTGGCCGGAGTCGCAGTCGCCTTCATTGGCGTCATAGTTGCTCTTTTATACTTCGCAGTAAACGATACGTATGGTCTTTATAAGATCACATGCTGCCTGGGTGTATTGGCCGGCTTTCTGGTGTATGTCATCATCCCCCTGAAAAACGAGTATCAGGCTAAGAACGGCTTCAACACATATCCGAAGAATATCTCCGGACTTTCCGGCAACGATGCCTGGGAAGAAAAAAAGCGAAAAGTCGCGAAACTGGAAGCGCAAAAAGAAGAAAAAGCGATGGACGAACTTTTAGAGCTGATCGGGAAGATGGAAAAAGAATTGAACGAACAAAGTGAATCAGCGGCTCAAGCGGAAGGAAACGACTGATCAAAGTGATTGATCAAAGTGATGCCTAAGGGCGAAGCATCTTGTAGTGCAAGATCCCATCCAGCATGAACTTGTCAGAGATCTTTTGAAATCCGTGTTTCCCGTAAAAGCCCTCGGCATAGCACTGGGCTTCCAGATAGATTGGGCACTTGCCGTAGGTCTCTTCCGTCACCTGGATCCCTTTTTCCATGAGCATGCTTCCGACGCCGGTTCCTCTCACCTTTTGGGAAGTTAATACCCTTCCCAGGGCAGGATACTCGCTTTCCACGCCCGGTGCGAGCACACGAAGATAGGCCTGCACTCCCCCTTCATCTTCGATCCACACATGGATGGCGTCCTGATCTCTGCCGTCCAGTTCCGGCGCCAGGCACTTCTGTTCCACCACAAATACATCGACCCGAAGCTTCATAATGCCATACAGTTCGTATGGGTTCAGCTCAGAAAACTTTTTCACTTTGATCTGCATTTTAGGAACGATTGCCTCCGGTGCCGAAATTCATCTTATGCGCCTATTATACGCATCTTCGATTCTTATGTCTCCTTCGGACTATCATCAGTGATTTCCTGATCCGGTTCTTCCGTCTGTGTGACCTGAAGACTCAGATCATCCCCGACTGTCAGCTGATAATAGTAGATCTCCGGATCCATAATAGGGGATTCACCCTTGACCGTCAATTTTGTAGTGCCGGAAGAAAGCGGGATCAGCTCGACTGTATAATCGAAACTTGCGCCATCCACCTCTTCGGGGTCCTGGCCGCCATAATCCTTATACGCGTCATAGGTAACGATAGAGGGATCGTCGATCGTGACCGTATACGAAAACCCGCCGCCGTCAAAAGAAGAAAAACGTAATACCTTCTTGTTTTCCGGATCCATACTGCTCTCCTTTGTCGTCTCGGAATTTGTCTCCTTTGTCGTCTCGGAAGAAGTCTCCTCCGTCGGCTCATCCGTTGTTTCTTCTGTTGATTCTCCGGACGTTTTCTTCGTCGGCTTCCTGGCCGTCTTTTTTGTTGTTCCTGACCCCGAGCAGGAAGTCAGCACCATCGACCCAACAAGAATGATCCCGCCGAAAATAATGATCCATTTTCGTGTCAAAGAACGCTTCATTTTCTTATCTATCCCCTTCAAAAGCACCTGTAACAGTGTTACAAATCCCCTAATGCGTGGCGTGCGGCGATCATGCCGAAAGTATAGCACCGGCCCAGGGAAAGTCCGGTCTGATGGAACGGATAGTCCGCTCCACCATAGAAAGGTCCACCTAAGTTACCGGCACAATAAAGTCCCTCGATCACGTTTCCGTCGTCATCCAGTGCCTGGGCATACTCATTGGTGATCACACCGGACACCTCTGCGGAAACACGGATATGCTTTCTTGCACCCCAGAACGGAGCCTTCTCGATCTTATGCATGAAGCGGGCCGGCTTTCCGAAATCCGTATCACTTCCCTTGTCGCAAAGTTCGTTATACCGGTCGATGGATGCCTTCATCGCCTCATAAGGAAGATCCAGCTGTTCTGCCAGTTCTTCCAGCGTATCGCAGCGGTGAAGGTCGATGAGGTTACGGAAAACGCCCTGGGGATCTTCCACTTCGCCCGGAATAAACTTCCGCATGACCTGCGGCGGCACCGGTCCGTCAATAAAACCGTCTCTGTCCCAGGTCATATAGCTGTCATCGTAAATGGCGCAGTACCATCCCTTGGAACCGGTCTCCGCATGCTCTTTATCCAGCATGGAGCCCTTGTAGGAAGGCTGGTACTTCAGGATATTGCCCATATTTACGAAACCCGTATATTCATTGGTGAAACGCTCGCCCTTCATATTCAGGTACAGGAAAGGCTCCTCAAACATCAGCGCCGAATCGAAGTCGTGCATCATCTTGGTGTGGCCAGGGTTCTCCATAACAGCACCGGCGCTCATGGCCAGGATATGGCCGTCACCGGTCTTGCCGCGCTGCTTCTTATCGAAAGGCGCAATGTCCGGACACCATCTGTCTACCATCGAAGCGTTGTTGGTATAGTCGCCGGTCGCCAGGATCACGGCCTTCTTCGCCTTAAAAAGAATATACTCTCCGGCTGCCGTCTTTCCGATCACGCCGGTGACCCGTGCGCCGTCCTTTACCATCTGGACAGCCGGTGTCTCATAAAAGACCTGGAAGTTCGGATGTTCTTTCTTCATCCGGTCCACGATCTTACGAAGGGCATGTCCCACATTCAACGGTTTCGGTCCCACCCAGGGTGCCCAGAAATAGCAGTGGTCATCGCCATACTCATAGATATTGTCCCGGTCCCGCCAAGTGCCGGTAAAGTCTGCACTGGTACTACGGAAAGCACAGAGCATTTCGCCGTCATTCAGAAGTTCCGCCGAACGGGAATTATCGTCCACCTTGCTTCCGTCACCGTATTCAGTCTCTTCGGTAAATCCGGCGCGGTTCCAGAACCACATCATGGCCTCTTCGGAATAGTCCGCATATGCCCTGAGCTGCTTGGTATCCGCCCGCCAGTCGCAAAGGCTGTTGGTGTGGTGGATCCACTTGGAAATACCTGCCTCGGTGGAACGGGATTTAATGATCGCCGATCCGCAGTTTCCCTGCGAGACCACGCCGGTCGCTTTCTGAAGAAGAGCCACCTTCGCGCCAAGTTCCGCCGCCCAGCCGGCCGCCGGAACACCCGACGCACCTGCGCCGACTACCACGATATCGAATTCCAGTGTCTTTTTCGGCGAGACCGGATCCAGCTCACAAACCGAATCCTGCACTTCTGCCGCTGTATATTTTCCTAGTTTTTCCAATCCCAGATCTGTACCCATTGTTTTCCTATTCTCCTATTTTCACAAACAAAATTTACAACTTGTTTTATTGTACCATATCTTCCACAAATCGCTTCTGCTATAATAAAAGTAGTTCTTATCCATCGTTCCCCGGGTATCTCCTCGAAATAATAGAGAGCCCGCATCGGAAAAAGCATCCAGAAAAAGGAGGCGAGATGACATGAAGACAGTTCTTTGCTACGGCGATTCCAACACGTATGGCTATAATCCGAAAGATTCGACGCGCTTTCCGAAGAGTGTCCGCTGGACTGGAATTCTGCAGTCTTTATTGGACGAGAAAAGTGCCTACAACGCTGTAAAGGCGTATCTGACCGCCACATTCAACGAATCCGACGAAGCCCCTTCCCAGCCCGGCCCGTCCTTCCGCATTATCGAGGAAGGCTGTAACGGCAGGACCACCACTACCGATGATCCTTTCGAAGGCTGGAAGAACGGACTGACTCCTCTTCCGCCCTGCCTCAACACCCACAAACCCGTGGATATCGTGATCTTAATGCTGGGCACCAATGACTTAAAAGAAGTCTTCCATAAGACCGCTGCCGGGATCGCCAAAGACGCCGGCCGGCTGGTGGAAACCATAAAGAAAGTAACTAAGGAAAAGCAGGGATTTGTGCCGAAGATCATTCTGGTCTCGCCGCCCCTCATCGGAGAAGATATGCCGAGCTCGGTCTTTTCCACCGCCTTTGCCCCAAGATCCATTGAAGAGTCCAAGCTCTTTTCGGAAAACTTCCAGGCCATCGCAGAGGAAAAAGGCTGCCGCTTCTTTGATGCGGCCCGCTACGCGCCGCCTTCGAAAGAAGACTCCCTGCATTTTAATGAAGCCGCCCATCGTGCACTGGCTCTTGCCCTCTTCCCGGTGGTTTGGGAGGAGGCCACATGCGGGAACTGAATGAAGAAGAACTTCTGGAAAAGAACACGGAAATAAGTCCGGATCGTTCTTCGGAGAAAGAGCCTGCGAAAAAACCAAAGAAGAAACTGACGAAAAAGCGTCTGGCGCTCCGGATCGCACTTTGCACCCTGGGCGCTATCCTTCTGATCGTCGGCGGATATCTGATCTATGTTTTTGCCAGCTACCACCGTATTCCGGATAACCAGGTCTTAACTCCCGAACCGGACCCGCTTTTCTACGCGCGCATGGATCGTGTTCCTCCGGAGCGCATCGATCTGATTCCGGAAAACCAGACTTATAAGATCGTGACTTATAACATCGGATTTGGTGCATATACGCCTGACTACAGCTTCTTTATGGACGGCGGAAAGTCCTCCTGGGCCAAAAGCGAAGAGGCGCTTAAGGAGAATCTGATCAATATTTCGAAATTACTGGAAAGCTATGATCCGGATTTTGTACTTCTTCAGGAAGTCGACGAAGATGGCACCCGGTCCTATCACGTTAACGAGGTCGCATACATGTGTGGTATCGACCTGTTCCAGCACGTCTATGCCAGAAACTTTGATTCGCCGTTTCTTTTCTGGCCTCTTCTTGAGCCCCACGGTGCAAACAAATCCGGCATTCTGACACTTTCCTCCGCCTATATCAGCAGTGCCCTGCGAAGAAGTCTTCCGGTAGCGGATTCTCTTTCTAAGATCGTGGATTACGACCGCTGCTATTCCATTTGCCGGCTTCCGGTCGGAGAACTCTCCGGAATAATCACGGAATCTGGATCAGGATTTACTTCCGCAACGTCTTCAAAAGAACTGGTCATCTATAATGTCCATCTCTCTGCCTATTCCACGGATAAAGTGCGGCAGGCGCAGCTGGACATGCTTTTCGAAGACATGAACAGCGAATATAAAAAAGGAAACTACGTCATCTGCGGTGGTGACTTTAACCATGACCTTCGATCCAATAACGAAAGCGGAACGGTTCCCGGATGGGCCCAGGCCTTCCCGAAAGAAGAACTGCCAAATGGATTCACCTTCGGCTTTGACACCGGCGCAGAAACGGATATCCGTCACGACTCCTGCAGAAATGCAGACGAAGCCTATAATCCGGACACGACATTTACTGTACTCGCGGACGGCTTTATCGTCTCCGACAATATCACCGTTGTCCAATACGAATCCGCTGACCTACAGTATGCCTACTCCGATCACGATCCGGTCGTCATGGAATTCATCCTGGAAGAATGAAAAACGTCTTCCGGATCATTTTCCGGAAGACGTATCCCACATCATGCATGGATCGCTGTCGAGTACTGCCTCATGACCCTGGCAGAACGGAAAACCAGTATGATCTGCCAGATGGATACAATGATCGCGACGAACACGAGCGCAATCAGTGCAAAGGCCGCCAGAATACCCAGAAGCGGGAAGAAACTTAAAAGCGTGCAACCGACAATACCGGCGTATACATAGATAAAGACTTTCTTGAAGGTTTCCCAGGAGATCGCCATATACATGGCCACATTATCAAAACTGTTACTCATCGCCACGGCAAATTTCAGAACATAAAGAACCGAGAAAACAGCAGCGAGGATCGAGAAGAATAAGCTCGCCATTGTACTTCCACTTATGGCGTAACGGACTGCTTCGCAAACACCGCTGAGCATGTAGTAAATACCGGCTGACTTAAATTCAAGATGATACCTGCCCAGGCGGATCAATATCACACCGTACAAAACTGCGAAAACAAAATAGGCTGCGGAGATGCCGATCATGATCATTGCCGCCCCTTCAATCAGGTCTTCATTTTTCGATGCGATGTTGGAGATGATCGTCAAAAGAATATTCGCAGCCACACCCCCGATCAGGATCAGGAACATCTGCATATATTTCTTCGAAAAAACAGAACAGCGGGAGAGCCGCTCTTCATGTTCAAGCTGTTCTTCCATCTCTCTGAGACGGTCATACCGGGTTGAGCGGGAATCATTAAAACCACCTCTGGGTTCCACCGCGCTGGATATCGGTATAACATCTTCTTCGAGTTCTTCTGTGGAAAATCCGCCTGCCGAAAAAGCAGACGGCTGAACATCATCAATCGGACGATTATTCAGGGGTTTCAAGATCGACGGCACTCCGTCATCCGGGCGGTTATCTGCCATTCTCATGATCGACGGCACTCCGTCGTCCGGGCGGTCGTCCGCCATTTTCATGATCGATGGCATACCGTCATCCGGGCGCTCGTCCAGCGCCTTCATAATTGACGGCAGTCCACTATCCGGTTCTTTCTTGTCGGAATATCCTTCCTGCTCACGGAAAAACTGTTCAATCTCATCTTCCTGATTGTACATACCCTTACCTTGCCTTTCACCACGTTACCTGTTTTCTTGCCATCCCCGCTTTAGTATAACGTAATCAAAATTCTTATACAATTTTCTTTATTTGCATTTTTTGGCAAAATAAGTATTTCTAATTCGCCTTTGAGGTGGAAAAATCTTTTGCCGGGATTTTCCATCCGGACAGCCTCAACCGATAAACAGTGCTTTTATACAGGCATTATGCGGCTCAAAAAGAAGTCCCATCTCGTCGGCGGCGGAAGGATCCGCCATATCCAGCCACTGCCCGTTTACGAAAACGAAAGACTGGCCCTCTTCGATGGTCGTGACATATTTCAGCTTCGCACTCTCTTGAAGTTTCGCATCTCTCTCTTCATCTCCGGTCGGAATCAGATGCGGATCGATGGCCTCGATCGGTGCCGTGTCTTTGTACCGTACGACTACTGCGAAATCCTCCACATCGACCGGTGCATCCAGATCGACCACATAATAGCCGTCGTACTTAAACTCACATTCTTTCGTTGCCAGCACATTCGACAGCTCCGCATCCCGGATCTCGATCGTAATATGTGTGTCACTCATTCGTCCGAAACGCCCGTTATAACGAATATCATCCGTCAGGCCGACATAGGTGCCCACCGCAGAAAGCGTGCCCTTATGGTGATACACATT
>CADBGD010000102.1 GCA_902794115.1 Oscillospiraceae bacterium | reverse complement strand
CGACGGTTTTTCCCCTTTCTTTGGCAGTTGCTCTTCTGAAATACGGCTTTCACGTCACAAGAGTCTACCTTTCCGAGGTCGTTGGCCCTGATCAGAAATATGCCGATATCCTCCTTTCCGACTATCCTCATGTGAAGATCATTCAGGGAGACCATCCGGATTCGGTTTTCCGTTCGGAAACCGAGACGATCGCGCTTGCGGTTGGAGAAGAAGCAGCATACCTAAGCCATGCCTGCTATGTCGCGGATATCTCTTCTGATGAAGGACTTTTTGGTTATCAGGGGATCCGTATCCTTATGGATACCATGCGTCTTGCCATGAAAGAAAAGGCGGATATCCGAAAACTGATCGATGAATATGGAGGAATCGTCTGATGAATAGAAGACACAAAGTATGCATGTACCTTCCTCCGTTTGCAGGGGTGGAATGATCTGCATCCATGATGCTGCAGGCTGCACAGGAAACTATACCCATTTCGATGAGCCGAGATGGTACGGAAGTCACTCGATGGTATATTGTACAAGTCTTCGAAAGGTGGATGCCATCCTTGGCGATGATGAGAAGCTGATCGGGAAGATCACGAAGAATGCTTTGGAAAGACATCCGAAGTTTATTGCAATAGTTGGCAGTCCGGTTCCCAATGTCATCGGTTTTGATTTCAATGGAGTGGCCAGGGCCGTCGAGAACCGGACCGGTATACCTTGTTTTGGATTTCCAACTGCCGGAATCAAGGGAACTTATTATGATGGCATTCTGATGGCATATTCAGCACTAACGGAGTATTACGAGAGGAATCCGGAGAAACGGGAAACGTGGAATAATGAAGGAACGATTGCCGTGCCGGGGATATCTCCTCTGGATATGCATCAGGAAGTATTTGACAGTTTATGTGAAACTCTTGCTGAAAATGGTATCTCTCTGATGCAGGGAAAAGGCATGTATGGGTCTCTTTTGTTTTACCAGTATCCGGAGAAAGTCACTTTGAACCTGGTTTGGAATCAGGCGGGGCTGGCTATAGCAAAAGAGATGGAAAAGAAATACCAGACACCTTATATTGTGAATTTCCCGATAGGACAGAAGCAGATGACTTCGTACCTGGATCTGGTAAAAGAAGGGAAAACTGCAGTGTTTAAGGTTCTTAGCCCCAAGAATATCAGACGTTCCGGGGTCATTATTGCGGACTCGGTGATCGGAGATTCAGTGCGTAATTTCCTGCGTGCGGAAAATATCGATTGCCAGCTGTATACGATTGAACATGAAGATGATGTTTCCACATATCTAAATGATGAGGATGCAATTCTTTCTGTGGTGAAAGATCAGGAGGATCTTCTGATCGCGGATCCACTGTTTATGGAGTTCTCCGGAAAAGCAAAAAATCAGGTCCTTTTCCCGCAGTACTCTGTTTCAAGCCGTGTGGGAAAAGGTAGTTACTGGAATTATCTGGATGAGAATAAATGGCTTGAACTGAATCTGTAAGCCCGTTCGGCGCTTCTAAACGACCGGCTTAAATATATAACATAGTTCTTACGAAAGTAAGTAGAAAGAGGATTATTATGAAGAAAAAACTGCTTGCCGGCTTATTGTCGGTATCCATTGCACTTTGTGCCTTTACGGCCTGTGCAAAAAAGGATGAGGAAACAAGTGCATCATCTTCTTCCGCGACACAGACGGAAGAAAACGTGTCTGAAACTTCGGAAAGTGTTTCGGAGGAGTCGTCTGAATCTGATTCTGAGGTAAAAGGGGAAAGCCAGGATACCCAGAATCCGTTTGGAGATCCCAATGGTACACATACTGTTGTCGATCATGCGGGAGATACAGTAGAAGTTCCGAATACGATCAACCGAATTGTAATTGGTTCTTTTTATCCGCTTGCTTCTGTAGTTACTGAGTATCTGGGTTCCGCTGAAAAGATCGTGGGTATTCATCCGGTATCGATGAGTGCTGCGGAAAACGGTCTTCTTGGTCAGATCTACCCGGAGATCCTGAATGCCGAGACTGCCTTCATCAGTGGAGATGAGGTAAACCTGGAGGAACTGCTCCTTCTTAAGCCTGACATTGTCATCGGTGTGGGACAGGAGCAGGCAAAAGCGATCCGTGAAGCAGGTATTCCGGCCGTTACAACTTCTGCTTCTGCGTGGAAGTATGACATTATCGAGACCTATGAGCACTGGATCGACCTTCTTGACCAGATCTTTGGCGGATCGGATTTTGCAAAGAAAGCTATGGAGAAGAGTGATGCAGTCCATGCGGACATCATCGAAAAGACAAAGGATATTCCGGAAGATCAGAAGGCCCGCGTTTTAGTTCTCTTTAAGTACACAGATGCAGCGATGGTAGCTTCCGGCGTGAATTTCTTCGGTCAGTGGTGGTGTGAATCGGTAAATGCCTATAATGTTGCCAGCGAAGTCCCGGATGGATCAATTCTGAAAATCTCGATGGAACAGGTATATGAATGGAATCCGGACATCATTATCATTACTAATTTCTGTGGCACACAGCCGGAAGATCTTTATAACAATGCCATTGGCACCGATGATTGGAGCACGATCAATGCGGTAAAGAATAAGCGGGTTTATAAGATGCCTCTGGGCCTTTATAGAAGTTATACCCCGGGTGGTGACTCTCCGGTTACTATGCAGTGGCTGGCTTCGGTAATTTATCCGGATCTGTTCCCGGATGTCGATATCCGTAAGATCGCAAAAGAGTACTATAAGGAAATGTGCGGATACGATCTGTCGGAAGAACAGCTGGATATGATGTTCATTCCTTCCCGTGATGCGGCAAATGGTCTCTGATCATCGGACATAGGTGGAAATGTGAAAAAGAAAACAGAACTTATTTGGGTGATCGGGATCACCATTGCGCTTGTAGTATCTTTCTTTGTTGCTTTGGGCGTAGGCCGGTACTCGATTCCTGTTAAAGACTGCGTAAAAGTCCTCCTGGGCATGAAGGTCGAAGATCCGAATGTGAAGACTGTTCTTTACAAGATCCGTCTTCCCAGATCGATCCTTGCAATTATTGCAGGCGCGGGTCTGGCCGTTGCCGGTGCAGCCTTTCAAAGTATGTTTTCCAACCCCCTGGCGACTCCTGATACATTGGGAGTCGCCACGGGCGCCTCTTTCGGGGCGACGCTGGGAATCATGCTCCGGCTTCCTTCTTTGGGCATTCAAGGAACCGCTTTCGCTATGGGTTTGATATCGGTAGGGCTGGTATATATGATCAGCCGTGTGAAAGGTGAGTCTTCACTTGTCATGCTTATACTTTCCGGTATGGTGATCAGTTCTCTTTTTGAGGCGTTGGTCTCTTTAATAAAATATGTGGCCGATCCGCAGGATGTTTTGCCGGAGATCACTTACTGGCTTATGGGAAGTTTATCGGGAACCAGTTTCAAAAAACTGTGGATCGGTACGATCCCGATGCTTATTGGCATTATCATACTCTTCTGCCTCAGATGGAAACTGAATGTTCTTTCATTAAATGATGATGAGGCAAAAGCGATGGGCATCAATCTAAAACTGATGAGAGGCCTTACGATCGTATCTTCTACCATGATTACCGGCTCAGTGATTGCCATGTGCGGAAAAGTCGGCTGGATCGGAATCCTGATCCCCCACATCTCTCGTATGATGTTTGGAAATAACAATAAGTACGTTATTCCGGCAAGTATCGGACTTGGTGCAACATATCTTCTTCTTATCGATACTGTGGCGAGATCTGCAACGGCTGCGGAGATTCCGATCTCGATCCTTACGGCAATTATCGGTGCACCGGTATTTATCACTCTGTTAAGACGGACAGGAGGTGTGAAAACATGACCTTTGAGGTAAAAGATGCATCTTTCGGATATAAGAAAGGTCCGGATATTCTTAAGAATCTTTCTTTGTGTGTCAATGATGGAGAGATCCTTTCTATATTGGGGTCCAATGGCGTTGGTAAGACAACTCTCCTGAAATGTACGCTCGGCTTCCTTCCGTGGCGTACCGGCTGCACATATATTAACGGTAAACCATGGCACGAATGGAAAAATCAGGAGATCTGGAAGAAGATCGGCTATGTGCCGCAAGCGAAACGCTCCGCATTCTCCTATACGACGGAAGAGATGGTTCTTCTTGGCCGAAATGCACATCTCGGTATATTGGCTCAGCCAACAAAGAAGGATTACCGTTTTGCGCAAGAGTGTCTGGATATGGTTGGCATGAGCCGGCTTCGCGGAAAACTTTGTAATGAGATCTCCGGCGGAGAACTGCAGATGGTCCTGATCGCCAGAGCTCTGGCCACGGATCCGGAACTTCTGATCCTGGATGAACCGGAGTCGAATCTTGATTTTAAGAATCAGCTGATCGTGATCAATACGATCCATAAGTTATGTCGTGATCGTGGCATCTCATCTATCGTCAATACCCATTATCCGGAACATGCATTAGCCATTTCGGACAAGGCTTTGATCCTAAACCGTGATGGGAGCAACTCTTTCGGAAAGGCGGATGAAGTGATTTCCGAGGAGAATCTGTGCAAAGCATTTGATGTGGATGTCCGTATTCGTGATTTTGTGATCGATGACAGGCGGCATGTTTGTGTGCTTCCGGTGGATGTGCTTAATCATGAAAAGAACGAACAGGTGACAGTGGTAGACGGGAGGAGCCGATTTCGTGAAAAGCGAAGAACTACATTACACAGCAGAAAATAAAGAGGCAAAGCTGGTCGGGCGTGTTCCATGTGTGATTCAGCTTCCTTTCCAGGACTATCTGGATGAACATATCTCTGACCGGAAAGAGTACAACATCGCATTAGCGGAGTTTGGCTTGTCCTGGGCCGATGCTATCTTTCGTGAATGTGATCCGGATGTTTTCATGGGGACAGGCATCGAAGGTCTCGTTAATCATCCTGTCATGATGGAAAAAGGGTTTCATGCAGTGGGCCATGCATATCTCGGTAACCCGGATTTTGCTTCGTTTACCGATCCGAAAGGAATGTTTGATATCTACTCTTGCATTCCTCTGGTTATGGTGGTGGATACAAATCAGGCAAAAGGAAGAAACGAGCCGGAAGCCTTTTCTGACCTTCTTTCTTCTGATTATGAAAATAGTATTGCTTTCCCGGATGACGGTCACATGTTTGACGGAATCATTCTGACCTATGTCCATCAGGCTGCGGGTGACGAAGGAATCAGACGGCTTCGGAAAAATATCAGGGCGATCGTACATCCATCCCAGATGATCAAACCGGGGGCAATCGAAGGCGAAAAGCCATATATTTACCTGATGCCATGGATCTTCGGAGAAATTAAGGCGCGACAGAGTGGAATGAAACTTGTCTGGTTTTCTGATGGAGCTCCGATCCTGCCTCTTGTAGTGACGTCCAGATCCACTTCGGATGCCGAAAGAATCATGTCCATCCTTTGTCAGCCGGAAGTGGGAAGGATCTTCCGCGAGAAGGGCTTCTTCCCAAGTAATATTACAAGAGTGGAAAACGCTTTGCCGGGAAGCCTTCGGTTTGTCGGCTGGGAATATATCTATGATCCCGCTCTTCCGGAGATAATCCAAAGATGCAAGCGGATCATGACGGAGGAGAAGGAATGAGACTTGTAACCTTTGCAGGTCCGCCTGCAACCGGAAAAACAACTGTTATGACAAGAATTCTGAAAGAATTCATGAATGAAGGAAAGAAGGTAGGAGCTTGTAAATTTGACTGCCTTCAGACCGAGGATGACAAAATCTATACTCAGGCAGGCATTCCATCTGCAAAGGGCCTTTCCTCTGAACTTTGTCCGGATCATTACTACATCACAAATATTCAGACAGTCTATGATTGGGGAAAAAAGGAAGAACTGGACTATCTGTTTACAGAGAGCGCCGGCCTTTGCAACCGGTGCTCGCCCTATATTAAGAATGTGCTGTCTGTTTGTGTGATCGATCAGTTAAGCGGGATCCGGGCCCCTAGAAAGATCGGACCGCTTTTAAAACTGGCCGATATTGTATTGATCACAAAAGGAGATATCGTATCTCAGGCGGAAAGAGAAGTGTTCATGCGAAGAGTGGAAACTTCCAATCCCAAAGCCCTGATATTTCCTGTCAACGGACTTACCGGACAGGGCATTTCGGAAATCGCAAGGGCGATCCGGAATATGGCTATGGAAAGAGAAATCGAAGATGAGACTCTTCGTTTCCCCATGCCGATGGCCCTTTGTTCCTATTGTTTGGGTGAGACGAAAATAGGAAAAGAATACCAGATCGGAAATGTCAAGCACATCCGGATCTGAGAAAGAAGGTATATGCATGCTGACGATCCCGCTTTTGAAACTGGAGAAAGAATATCCGTATCTGCCTTACTATCTGGATGATTTCGAGGTGGAGTGGAATAAGGAAAAGAGTTTCTCCGAAAACCTTCTGGATCTTCCGGAATCTTTTTTTGAGCAGAGAAAGATGAGCCGTAAAGAAGTGGAGGAGGATTTTGAGATCTATCTCCGGAATGCATCTGCGTGTCTTTCAGAGGAAGTGCGAAATGTCGGATCCATAACGATCATTCCCGGAAGAGGGAAGGATGGCACGAAGGAGAGCTTTGTGCCGATTACGATCCGGAAAGGAGAAATGATTGCCAT
Organism: Oscillospiraceae bacterium; assembly: GCA_902794115.1. Taxonomy (GTDB): domain Bacteria; phylum Bacillota; class Clostridia; order Saccharofermentanales; family Saccharofermentanaceae; genus Scatonaster. The sequence continues at coordinate 2,285 of CADBGD010000102.1, read as the reverse complement.
CGTTGGTGAGACCGGATCGGGGAAAAGCCGCCTTCTGGAAGATATCGAGTGGCAGGCGCAAGAAGATACACCCACGTTACGAACGATCCTGATTGACGGAAAGAGTAAGGATGAATGGCTGAGAAACGGGGAAAGAAGACGTTCTATCGCTCAGCTTTCCCAGAATATGAATTTCGTTCTGGATATGAACGTGGAAGAGTTTCTTCGAATGCATGCAGAGTGTTTCCTTCAAAAGGACGAGATTTCCGAAAAAATCCGGAAGGTATATGATGTTGCTGTTTCTCTGGCAGGAGAGCCGTTTTCACCGGATACGGCTGTGACCGCCTTAAGCGGAGGGCAGTCACGCGCTCTGATGATCGCCGATTGTGCCTTCCTTTCAAGAGCCCCGATCGTACTGATCGATGAGATCGAAAATGCAGGCATCGATCGGAGAAAGGCAATGGATCTTCTGACAGGAAATGATAAGATCGTGCTGATTGCGACACATGATCCGATCCTTTCCCTGATGGCACCGAAACGCATCGTGATCAGAAACGGCCGGATCGACAAGATCCTTCATCGGAATGAAAAGGAAGAGGCTGTGCTCCTCCTGGCGGAGAAAAAAGATCAGGAACTGATGCGCCTTCGAAATATGATTCGAAGAGGTGAACGTGTTTCGATTACCACTCTCGAATAGATGGCTTCGGTTGTAACATAATACTTGGAGTTGACTGAAAAATGTTATCGTGTTACAGTATTGAGGACAATTCCATGGGGGAGTAGCAAACGTTGATCGTAGCAAGTCAACATACTGGTCTTTGACCTGGCTTGCTTTAAAATGCGAGACTCATGTATAGAGAAGCTATACGTGAGGTATATTATTTGATGATTACCCAAGTATAGTGAAAACTGTACTTGGTTTTTTATTGGGGAGTTATAATGGGCATTTTTGAACTGCTTCTTTTATCTGTCGGACTGGCTATGGATGCATTCGCCGTATCTGTATGCAAAGGTCTGTCTACGAAAAAAATCACTGCGAAAGAGTGTCTGCTCTGCGGTGTCTGGTTTGGTGCTTTTCAGGGCATCATGCCTTTCATCGGCTATATCATCGGTTCCCGTTTTGAAAAATGGATCAATATAGTTGCGCCATGGGTGGCGTTCGTACTTCTTTCACTGATCGGATTTAATATGATCCGCGAAGCTTTTTCCGAGGAAGAAGAGGAAAAAGAAGGTTTTGACATAAAGACCATGTTCATGATGGCCATTGCCACAAGCATAGATGCGCTGGCAATAGGCATTACTTTTGTTGCGGTTCCTGTATCGGTTCTTGATACGGGAAGAATTCAGAATGTATTATTCGCCGTAGCTGTCATCGCTGTTATTACGTTTATTATTTCTTTTATGGGAGTGCGGATCGGCAACATATTCGGTATGCGGTATAAATCCGGCGCGGAAGTGGCGGGCGGAACGATCCTTATCTTTATCGGAGTAAAAACACTTATAGAAGCACTGGATACGTCCGGAGCGATGAAAGATTCGGATACGATCTTCGGCATGCTGATCCCGCTTCTGGGTACGGTCCTTGGTGCGGCCTTCGTATATGCGAAAAGATGGAAACTCTCTGAAAAAGTCAGAGTGGCTCTGGCCGGGGCAAGTTCCGGCATCATGTTTTCCATATCGGTATGGGCCATGCTCGAGCCGGCGTCAGGCGGGTTTAACGGGATGAGAATATGCGGGATCCGTCCGCTTTTTCCCTGTTTTTGTGCAGGTATTGCCGTACAATTTCTCCTGGATAGTCTTGTGCCGCATATGCACGCCTATGTGAACATTACCGAGGGACCGAAGAGCAGCCTTCGCTCCGAAACGAAAATGATGCTGGCGGAACTTATCCATCATGTACCGGAAGGTATCGCACTGGGAGCGATTTTCGCCGCACATTTTATGCAGACCTCATGGATCCCGGATTCTACTCCGTATTTTCTGGCGATCGCGATTGCTGTTCAGAACTTCCCGGAGGCACTATTTGTTTCACTGCCGATCATGGAGAAAGGTATTGGAAAAGGAAGAGCATTCTTTATGGGTGTGGTATCCGGAGTGTCTATTCCCTTGATCGCCGTGTTTATTCTGGTGATCGTTACGCTGTTTCCGGATTCGCTTCCGTATATAATGGCGGTTGCCGGCGGCGCGATGATCTATTCGATTGTGGAAGAGATCCCTGTCATGATCAGTAAAAAAGATAATGACAGCGGCGCGCTGACCTTTGTAATCGGATTTGCAGTCATTATGCTTCTCGTTTTCCGTTGATG
>CADBGD010000101.1 GCA_902794115.1 Oscillospiraceae bacterium | reverse complement strand
GGCGCGTCTATATTAGCTGAAAAAAAGACGCGAATGCGGCGGGCATTTTTGAAATCGCGCATATATCATATTTCGCGCGTCGAAAAATGATGCTATAGTGACGGTACGTTCAATGTGATGTGATTGATATGGAATGAGATGTGGAACGAATCGAGATTTTCAGGAGGTTTGTATGATTTGTTCGCAACTTATTCAGATTGGCGAAAGGCTGAGAGAGCAGGCCATTGAGAGATTGACGCTGCAACTGGCAGCGGGACCGCAGGTCCGCCTGGGGCGGCATAAGCGGAACGGGCGCTGGGAAGAGGTGATTCGGATCAGCGAGAATGGAAGAACGCGGGAACTGGCGATTACGGGCGTGAAGGGAAGACGTCTGGCGCCTGTGGCCAGAAAGAGCAGGGTACTGAAGGAGACGCTTCAGAAACTGAAACGGGAGCGAGGCACGCCTGAAAAAAAGAGCCTTACAATTCCGCTGAGTGTGGATCCTGCGCCAATGGCGAATTCCAAAGAGAGATATTCCTATGAGGTTTGGAGCACGTTGGTGGAAGCCAACGACACGAGCATCAAAAACGGGTATGCGCACGGACGGCGTGTGTTCCGCTCGAAGTCGGAGATGCTGATTGCGCAGATTCTTGAAATGCTGGGGCTGGAGTATAAGTATGAGCCGCTTGTGACGATCAACGGTGAGGAGAAGTGGCCGGACTTTGCCGTGTACTGCCCGGAGACGGGACGTTTCTTCTTCATCGAACATCTCGGCATGATGGACAAGATGAACTACCGCATGGATAACCTCGATAAGATGGAAAAGTATGAAAATGCCGGGATACGAAACGGGGTGGATATCTTGTATACTACCGAGTTCGGTAAAGGAATGTTTGATACCCGGGCCATTCTGGGGAAGATCTTTGGCATTATTGTCGCGCAGTCTCAGAGTTGAAGTAGCCTCGGACAGAATTCTTCGGATCGCACAGAAAAGAAGCAGTTTTTCTTTATTTGCTTTTCCTTTTCTTCGGGGTTACAATAAAGACTCCGATGTGTGGTGTATTTTCAGCAAAGCGGCGGGGGTTTTCGTCCTTTTGAAATGCACTGTGCATAGATGGAGAATAGATATGTAATTGAGGTGAATGGTATGGCTTCTTGTGATTCTTGTGGCTCTAAGGATTCCTGCCCGTCTGCATCTGCAGGTGGTTCTTGCGGTTCCTCTGAACCGGAATCTCTCATCGCTCCTCTGCATGAGAAATCAAGTGTAAAGAAAGTAATCGGCGTCTGCAGCGGTAAGGGCGGCGTCGGTAAGTCCTTTGTAACCAGCGTGCTGGCTGCAAGACTGGCTCGTGACGGCTATCGTGTCGGTATCCTGGATGCAGACGTGACCGGTCCTTCGATTCCGAAGGCATTTGGTCTGAAGGGTCAGCTCAAGGGTGATGAAAACGGCATTCTGCCGATGGTTTCCCACTCCGGCATTCAGATCGTTTCGGTCAACCTGGTTATGGAAAACGAAGAGGCACCGGTGGTTTGGCGCGGTCCGGTCATTTCCGGTGTGGTAAAGCAGTTCTGGTCTGACGTGATCTGGGATCAGATCGACGTTATGCTCATCGATATGCCGCCGGGAACCGGTGACGTACCGCTGACAGTATTCCAGTCCATCCCGCTGGACGGTATTTTCCTGGTATCGACTCCGCAGGATCTGGTTTCCATGATCGTCAACAAGGCGAGAAATATGGCTCTTCTCATGAAGGTCAAGGTTCTCGGTTTTGTCGAGAACATGAGCTACACTGTCTGCAAGCACTGCGGCGAGAAGACTCCGCTCTTTGGCGAAGAGGGCAAGGTGCAGAAGGCTGCCACCGAGCTTGGTGTGCCGCTTCTGGATAAGCTCCCGCTGGATCCGGATATTACCGCTCTGGTAGACGAAGGCCACATCGAGAAGGTTCCGGGAGATATCCTTTCCGGTGCTGTCGAGTTTGTCGAAAAGATGCTCGAGAAATGATTCCGGCCTGTAAGTCTTCTATGTCCGGAAAATCCCGGACCTATCTGAAAAAGAACGTAAAGCGCCTGGCGTGCCTGATGCTGGTCATCGGCATGGCAGGCCTTTTCTGTGCCTGCAAAAAGAAAAAGGCGGGGAATGCGGATCTTGGTGATTACCATAAGTATCTTGGTGACTATTACTATGACTGCTCCATCAGCGCCATGGTCTTTGAAACGCCGGAAGACGAGACGGAGCCGGGGATATTGTACCGGCAGGTCACGGATCTGGACGCGCTGAGCAAGACCTGCCCGATCCCCATTTGTTTTTTCTTTTATTCTGACATGCAGGCAGATACCTACGGGCTGTTTGCCAGTCTGGAAGAACTGGCTGAAAACTACCACGATAAGGTCCTGATCGTGACGATCAATGCGCTTGCGGAAAAAGAACTGTCGGGGGCGTACAACGTGCGGGCGCTTCCGGAGGCGATCATCATCAAAGATCATGTGCAGAAGGCACGCTTTGACGGCGAGTCCAGAGGATCCTGGACGGCAAAGGATCTGGCAGACTGGATCCTTTCCCAGGCTACGTCCTGATTTTCGGGATCGAAGAAAACCATGATATAATAGATTCGCAAAACGGATAAGGAAAAGGCGGAATAAGTTATGCAGTACGAATATGCCAATGGAATCGGTCAGGACAGTCATCGCTTTATGCAGCCCTGTGAGGCGCAGCTGAAAAGTGCGGACAAATGGCCGAAGAAACTGATCCTCGGCGGCGTGGTATTTGAAGGGGAGACACCTCTTGTGGCCAACAGCGACGGAGATGCGGTACTTCATGCTTTGACAAATGCACTCTCCGGTGTTTCCGGAGTCAATATCCTCGGTCCCATTGCCGACCAGATGTGCCGGCAGGGCATCACTGACAGTGCCGCCTACCTGGAAAAAGGTCTTGCCATCGTAAAGGAACAGGGCTGGGAGCTTCGCCATATTTCCATCAGCATCGAGGCATTAAAGCCGAAGATGATGCCGAAGATCGGTCCGATGAAACAGCGGATCGGTGAGCTGGTGGGTCTGGATCCCGAAAGGATCGGCATTACTGCCACGACCGGCGAGCAGCTGACCCGCTTCGGAGAAGGCGAAGGCATCATGGTATTTGCCAGCGTCACGATGCGCCGCCCGGAAGAGAACTGAGCCGAAAAGACGATCTCAAGAAAAAAGCGCGATCCGCAAGGGAAGGCGCTTGATACGAAATCGTCGGAAAAAGCACTCGGTCTGCCGTTACTTGTTTTCCCGGTTTTTTAACATAAGTTCAGCCATCACGACATCTTCGGGTGTCGTGATTTTTATATTGCCGTAAGAGCAGGGAAGAAGACGGACCGGAAGGCCGCAGGCCTCGGCCAGGGCCGTGTCGTCTGTGGCCTGGATGCCGGACATTCTGGCATATTCGTGCACCTTCAAAAGAGAACGGTAGCGGAAGACCTGCGGGGTCTGTACTTCGTAAAGAAGATCCCGCGGAAGCGTCTTGTCAACAAGAAGCGGAGAATCTTCGCTTTGGGCGGCAGCAAGGGCTTCGGAGACCGGCTGCGCCAGCTTGACCGTGTTCTTACAGGGTGTGGCGGCCACGCTGACATCGTAAAGAATACCGCCGGTGTAGCATTTCTGGAGCGTTTTCTGATCCACCATGCAGCGGGCACCGTCATGGACGAAGACCGGATCCATGTCCGAGGGCGGGCTGGGAAGCTCAGAAAGAGCGGCAAGTCCGCAACCGACGGAATCCTGGCGGGTGGCCCCGCCTTCCACGATCAGTTCCACAAATTCGAAATGGTATTTCTCCACAAGTTCACATGTGCGGTCGATGTTATCGGCATTGGTGACGATCACGGCGTGAAGCGGGATCCGTCTGTTCTTCTGAAAGTCAGAGAAAGCCTGAAGCGTTCTTGCCAGGACCGGCATACCGCCGATATCCAGGAACTGTTTACTATCGGAAATGCCCATGCGAAGGCCTAATCCCGCGGCCGGGATAATGAGATACAGCGGGCGGGACATGTCCGGCATTGGCTTATTGGGAAAGTATTTTTTGATCTCCATGGCAAATCCTCCTTGCTATTTCAGGTTTCGGGTATTCAGGAAAAGAGTACATCGATGGCTTCACTTAACTTATCGACGTAGATATATTCGATCTTCAGTGGCAGACGGGAAGCGGCGCTTTTGCTGGCACCAGGCAGCACGCAGGCCGTAAAGCCCAGCCGTGCGGCATCACTTAGGCGCTTCTCCAGATCACTGACCGGACGAAGCTCGCCGGTCAGGCCGACTTCGCCGAGGACCAGTGTATCTTCCTTTAAGGGCTTTCCCGAAAAAGAAGAGAAGACGGCGCAAAGTACGGCCAGATCACAGGCCGTCTCGTCGATCCGCATGCCGCCGACCACATTGATATAGGCATCCATATTGGAAATGCCGGAATGGCACTGGCTCTCCAGCACCGCCAGAAGCATGGACACGCGGCCCCGGTCCAGTCCCTGGGTCATGCGCTGGGGATTGGCATAAGATGAAGGCGACATTAGCGCCTGGATCTCCAGAAGGACTGCGCGGGAACCTTCCACCACCGAAGTGATGACGGAACCCGGAGCCATATGCGGCCGCCCCGAAAGAAGGAGCGCAGAGGCATTTTCCACGCCTAAAAGACCGGTCTGGGTCATCTCGAAAAAGGCCAGCTCGCCGGTGGCACCGAAACGGTTCTTGGTGGCCCGGAGCATCCGCAGGGCCGAAGAACCGTCGCCTTCAAAATACAGGACCGTGTCCACCATATGCTCGATAATGCGCGGACCGGCAATGGCGCCGTCCTTGGTCACATGTCCCACCAGCACGATAGGCACGTTTAATGACTTGGCCAGACGAAGAAGCCCTGCGGTGACCTCACGGGTCTGGGTCACCGAGCCCGGCGCCGAGGAGATCTCCTCACTGTAAAGCGTCTGGATCGAGTCGATCACACAAAGGCCGGGACGGCGCTCGGTGATCAGTTCGGAAATGTGCTCGAAAGAAGTCTGGGAGCACAAAGATATACTGTCGCGGGAAATGCCGAGACGGTCGGCCCGCATCTTGATCTGGGATTTGGATTCCTCGCCGGAAACATAAAGCACTTCGCCGGAGATCTTTGCCTGGCCCGATACCTGCATAAGAAGGGTGGACTTTCCGATTCCCGGGTCACCGCCGACCAGCGTCATGGAGCCTTCCACAAAGCCGCCGCCCAGGATCCGGTCCAGTTCCGGAATGCCGGAAGAAAAGCGCGGTTCATTTTCCCGGGAGACCTCGGAAAGCTTCGATACACCGCGTTCCGCGATCCAGCCGGCCCGAAGCGCAGGCTTGGCATCAGCAGGCGCCGACGGGGCTTCTTTAAACTCATCGAATGTATTCCATTCTTGACAGGCCGGGCAGCGGCCCATCCATCCGGAAGTCTCGTAACCGCAGTTGCGGCAGACAAACTGTGCTTTTTTCTTTGCCATAGCAGCTCCTTTATAAAACCGGCCGCACAGATCTTTGCGGCCACCTTTTATTCAATCATACCACTTCCTATTTCCTTTTTAATGGAAATTGAGTAAAATACATAAGATTGTTTTATGTATGGCGAGGAAAAAAGAAATGGACCGGTCTTGGAAGAATCATTACGACGCAGAGATGGTCGGCGGTGTGGAACTACCGGATTGCACGATCTATGAAATGATGCTGCGTACGGCGAAAGTCTTTCCGGACCGCACGGCAGTGAGCTTTGAAGGCACGAAGATCAGCTATTCCGAGCTGGTGCACGAAGTCGATTCATTTTCCACCGCCCTGACTGACTGTAATGTGGGCGTGGGCACCGTAGTGACCGTCTGCCTTCCGAATATTCCCCAGGCCGTGATCGCGGTCTACGCATTAAACCGCATCGGCGCCATCGCGAATATGGTGCATCCGAAAACGCCGGCCGCAGAGCTCCGTTCCTGCATGAAGCAGACGGGAAGCGAATGCCTCCTTCTTTTAGACCTTTTCCTTCCGAAATATACGGACATGCTGGACGAGATGAAGCCGGGGCTGGTTATCACCTGCAGTATCTCGGATTATCTTTCCTGGGGAAAAGCACTGGCGTTCCGCTGGAGCCAGAGAAAGAAGATCCCGAAGATCGATCTGCACAGTTTCTATATTCCTTATGCTAACCTGATCATTCACGGGGAAATGCTGATGCAGGGAAAACTGGACGGCGAATATGACTGGCCCAGTGCTTTTGACGACGAAGTAGAAAAGGAAGAAACGCCATACGTGCGCCCCATTGGCCCGGATGATCCGGCGCTGTACCTTCATAGCGGCGGCACCACAGGATCGCCGAAAGTGGCGGTGCTTTCTTCCACGAATATGAACCTTCCGGCAATGCTGGGCCCGCAGATCATACGGGTGCCGGATCCGTTTTCCGACCCGGAGCATTTCCCGCAGCTGACCATGGTGGCCATCCTGCCGCTGTTCCATGGATTCGGCATCTGCATGTGCATGCACTGCATGATCTGCTGCGGCATTACCATGCTTCTGGTACCGGTGTTTAAGCCGGATGAACTGGCCAAGATCCTTTGCCGGGAAAAGCCCCAGCTTCTGGCGGCGGTGCCGACCCTTTACGAGGGCATGCTCAAGAGCGAGAAACTGAAAAAGAAGAAGCTGGACTTCCTGAAAGACTGCTTCAGCGGCGGCGATTCCCTGCCGCTGGACCTGAAAAAGCGCTTTGAGGATTTTGTCCGGGAAAGAGGCGCGAACCTTTCTCTGCGTGAAGGCTACGGCCTGACCGAGACGGTGACCGTCTGCGCTGTAAATCCCGCATCGGACTGCCGGGACGGCTCAGTGGGACTTCCGCTTCCGGGGATCGACATGAAGATCGTCAAGCCCGGCACCAACGAGGAAGTTAGAAATGGCGAAAAAGGCGAGATCTGCATCAGCGGACCGACGGTCATGCTGGGCTACTTAAATGATGAAGAAGCCACCAATGTGGCAGTCCATACTCACGATGACGGCAGAAAATGGCTCCACAGCGGAGACCTGGGTCACAGAGACGAGGACGGATATTTTTACTTCGACCAGCGCATTAAGCGGATCATCAAGGTATCCGGCGTGCCGGTGTTCCCGACCCAGATCGAGAAGGTCCTTCTGTCCCGTCCGGAACTGGAAGAGGCCTGTGCGGTGGCGATCCCGCATCCGTACCGCCTCCATGTGGTGAAGGCCTACGTGGTCCTGAAAGACCGGGGTGCCACAACTGAACAGCAGGATATCGTGCAGCAGGCGTTGATGAATGAATGCCGGCGCTGCCTGATCCCTTACGCCTGCCCGGTGGAGTATGTCTTCCGGAAAGAACTGCCGAGAACGAAGATCGGGAAGATCGATTACCGGGCGCTGGAGCAGGAAGCCCTGGAAGAGTACCGCGCACGGGCGAAGAAGAAAGCCGCCAAAGCAGAGAAGGCTTCGGCTTCAAAAGCACCTGAGAAAACGGATAAGGGGGGCACGCATGGATAACAAACCCCGCCACATCCGGAATGCCATGCGGAATGAATGGAAGAAGACCAGAAAGACACCGATCCAGCTGGTGATGATGCTTCTGGTGCCTTTTCTGACGACGATGGTGCTTTTCTTCGGGTTAAGTTATATGCGGGGCCTGGGAGACCATTATTCCGGTGTCGTTTATCTTCCCACGGAAGCGGAAATGAATACTGCGGAGGGAATGCTGAAAGAACGCTACTCGTCTTTTTCCTTTTCTTCCGGAGATGAAGAGAAAGCAAAAAACAGTATCCGCAGCGGCGGAAAGGATGTGGCCATCTGTATCACAGATACCCAGATCGAGGTGTTCTACGATTCTTCGATCCTGACATCCTCGCTGGCGCTGAAGGAATCTTCGGATATCGCATCCGAGCTGTCTTTCCTTTTAGCGGATCGTGCCACCTTTGACGAGTATATTGAGTTCCTGCCGGAAACCCAGATCCATGATCTGAGTACCGAGGAAAAGAAACTGGATACGAATCTGAACCAGATCTGCAGTACCATCGGTATGGTGCTTTTCCTTTCCATGTGCACCAATGCCATGACCCTTTCCACCGGTTCCATCACAGGTGAGAAGGAACGGCAGACCTTCGATACGCTGGTCCTTTGCCCGGCACCGCTCCGTAAGATCCTGACCGGTAAGGTGCTGGTGATGATGTTCCAGGTTTTCCTTTCCGGAGTCATGGGTACACTGGGCGCCATTTGCGGACTTATCATCTGGGATCAGAAGGATTTTCACATGATCGCGGACCGTGTCGGATCGGATCCGTCCTGGATCTTTATCCTTCTCCTGCTCCTTATTACGGTTTCCCTTCTGATCGCAGCTGTCTTCAGCGTGATCGCGTCTGCTTTCCCGCAGGCAAAAAAAACATCGCTTTTCTCTTCGGCCGGCATGATCCTGATCTCGGTCGGAGCAATGGTCCCGACATATGTCTCGGGACCGGTCCTGAAATATATTCCTGTAGCAAACTGGGCGCCTGTCGTGAAGGCGGCGTGTAAGCACCAGACGGAGATCGTGCCGGTGCTTTGCGCGC
>CADBGD010000100.1:10571-12845 GCA_902794115.1 Oscillospiraceae bacterium | reverse complement strand
ATGCTGCGGGGTGACTGAATTTGAGCGGCAGACACCACACAGTACCGGCGACAGGTGCATTTCCATCAGTATACGAAATCGTAATTTTCCAGAATGTCGCAAAGCGCTTCGTCGTTGATCTTTGGCATGTCTTCCGGCATGGAATAATTGACGAGAACGTAGTATTGTGCTGAAGCATCTTCCGTGATCACGTTCAGGATCAGTTTGTCATCCGACGGGCTGTAGAAGGCGGTCTGGATGGCGGATCCGGAGGGGATGGTGAAGTTGTTGTCGACGGTGTTCAGATCGCCGTCGAGTTTTTCACCGGTGATGTCCGCGCGGGTGATGTACGGGATGCCGTATGCGGAGAAGTAACCGTACTGGTAGTCAAGTTTTCCGCCGTTTCCCATCGCGCTGAACTGATTATAGAAATCTTCGATTCCCATGACCAGCTGCTCGGTGACCATTTCAAAGGACTCCGGATTGATGAAGCCTTTGGAGGTGAAGCGGATGAATTCATAGGTGATGACGTGCTTGAAAGTGCCGTCTTCCATCTTGAAAACAGCGGTGTCGTAGGAAGAATCCACGCCGGTCATGGTGGCATAGAGATAGTATCCGTCATCCGTGTTCATGATGCAGAAATCCATAAGGGCGTTGTCGTTGATAATGATGCCTTCGTCGGTTGTCTTATACTCGTTGCCGTTGTATGTGAGAGTGACTATGCAGCCGCCGTTGGTATCATCGTATTCGGATGTGGCTTCTACGACATCGTCCTTTCCGTCACCGTCAAAATCCCAGATGACGGACTCGTCGCCCAGTTTGTCGCTGAAGATTGTGAAGTACTCCGGCGTGCACATGAAGTAATCCATGCAGAAAAGATTCTCCGCGCCGGATACCGGGATCTTCACGTATATGAAGGGGGTCGGATAGCCGTTCGGGTACAAAAGGTTGATGCCGTCATAGGTCATGGTGAAGGGAAGTTCGCCTTTTTCGGCCAGTTCCGCCATGCTGGCGATCCACTCGTCGTCTCCTATAGGCGCGAGGGTGGTTTTCATGTACTCGATGAAAGCTTTTTTGTCCACGATAACTTCATCCTGCTCGACGGGGAGGCCGGTGCTTGAGTAGAAGTTATGTGTCTCGTATTCGCCTTCTTCAAAGTCGTAGGACTCGGTGATGGCAAAAGAGAAGATCTGTGTGTCTGCGCGGAAAAGCTCCGTGGCAAAACGGTATGTGTGATGATACCCTTCTGCCTCGTCATTGCCTTTCAGGGTAAACAGCACTTCCCGGTCTGTCATATAGGTGTCCTGGTTAAAATCCTGGTGGTCCAGAATGACTTCGTCGATGGCGTCCTGAAGTTTCGGGCTGGCATTCGGCGCTACTTCCAGAAGATACAGATCGTCGCATTTCAAATGCACAAAACCCAGGTCGCTTCCGCCCATGACGGCGCCCCAGTCATTGTCCTGCTGCGGGTAGTCCAGTCCGAGATACATGATCCGCTCGTCGGGAGTCGGCACTACTGAGGGGGCGGTAGTTGTGGCAACGGTGGTTTCCGATGTGGTCGGTTCAATCGTGGTCTCGGTGGTGTCCTCGGTCGGTTCATCCGTTTCCTCGGTCTCTTCCGTTTCCTCGGTCGTCTTCTTCGCTTTCTTTTTCTTCGTCGTCGTTTCTTCTTTCTTCGCACAAGCGGCGAGGGACAGCAGCATCGAAGCCGCCAGAAGAACTGCGATACATTTCTTCATCTCTAGATCCTTTCCCTAATCCATCTCTCATGAGCGACCTTCGCCCATTTCTTATTCCTCTACTAATAATATACAATAGTCGGTTTTTTCTCAACTTTGGTTGAGGGGGAGGGTGCGAGCTGGTACCAAAGTTGAAAAATATGCGATTTGGTAGCAATCGAAAGTGCATTTCCCATGGAGAAAAAAAGAGCGGGGAAGAAAAAGTGCGTAGTGGAGAAAGGCGAGCGGGGAAGAAGAGGGTAAAATAGGACTCAACTGCTGTTTTTTGTTGGATGAGTCCTACAGGGGACGGAAACATAGGACTCAAACCCTACTTTTCGGCTATTGAGTCCTACGGAATTTCCCGAAAATAGGACTCAATCACGCGTATTCACCCGTTGAGTCCTATCCCAGGAGAGCGCGCCGTAGGACTCATCTATTGGTTTTGCCCCATTGAGTCCTACTTTTGCCGAAAACCATAGGACTCAACCGCCGATTTCGACCGAATGAGTCCTACATTTCCATAAAGCATAGGACTCAACCAGCATTTTTCACTGATTGAGTCCTATCTGTTTTT
>CADBGD010000100.1:1909-10532 GCA_902794115.1 Oscillospiraceae bacterium | reverse complement strand
CTGTTGATGCCGGATCGATTTGCACTTATTTCGTCTTGAAATGCACCTGTATTTTCTACTGAAAGTGCACAGCCTCGGGAGCCTTACATCCCTTCGTCCAGATCGAGATACGGCGGTACCGGCGGGATGTCGGAAAGGCCTTCGGAGAGAGACTCGATGGCTTCCTTATACTTGGCCAGAACGGCGGCGGAAACTTTCTCACGGAAATCGGCATTGATCGGATGAACAATGTCCTTATATTCGCCTTCAGGTGTCCGGCGGGAAGGCATGGCTATAAACAGCCCGTTATGACCGTCGATGACTTTCACATCGTGTACGACAAACTGCTTGTCAAAAGTGATGGACACGACGGCCTTCATCTTGCTTTCGATGGACAATTTGCGAATAGTAATATCCGTAATTTCCATAATATCCTCCTAATGCGCATCGACCTATCTAGAACCCCAATTAGAACTAGAATAACACATTTTTTTCGGATAATCATCAATTACGGAACAAATACGGAGCAAAAAGGGTATAATAAGTAGGCGTGGAAGCGATTTCCACACGTAAATATCAAACTTTCTGGAGAAGAAATATGTCTAGTGAAGGAATGAGAGACTTGCCGTCCGGCAAGCGTGTCTTTTTTGTAGGAATCGGTGGTATCAGTATGAGCGGTCTGGCACGGATCGCCGTGAATTATGGCCTGGTCGTGGCCGGTTCCGATATGCATCCGTCAGAGAGAACGGATGAACTGGAGTCCATCGGCATTCATGTATATGGAAAACACAGCGAGGAGAATCTGAAGGAGTTCAAGCCGGACATCGTTGTCCACACCGCGGCGATCCTTCCCGGCAACCCGGAGCTTTCCTACGCGCGAGAGAATAATATCACCGTGATGGAGCGCTCGGTCTTCCTGGGCCTCATCACAAGAAACTTCCAAAACGTCATCAACATTTCCGGTACCCACGGAAAAACCACTACCACCTCGATGGTGTCCCTGATCCTGCTTGCCAGCGGCGCCAATCCGACAGTGCACCTGGGCGCGGAGCTTCCTGCTTTCCACGGAAGCGTATATCTTGGTTCCAAGGACCAGCTTCTGGTTTCCGAGGCCTGCGAATATCACCGGTCTTTCCTGGAGTTTTCCTCCACGGTGGCGGCCATTACGAATATCGACTACGATCACGTGGACTGCTACAGCAGCATTGATGAAGTCATCGATGTCTTTGCCCAGTTCACGGAAAAACTTTCCGCTGACGGAACTCTGGTCATTCCGGCCGGAGATAAGAACGTGCAGGAGTGCGTCCGCCGCATTCCGGCCTGCCGCGAAAAGGCCGGCATGGGCATGCCTAAGATCCTGACCACCGGTCTTTCTGGCGAAGGTGTGGATTTCTTCGGTCGCGAGCCGGACGTCTGCGCCACCAACATTACCTACACTGATGGCAAAGCCGGCTTCGATGTGCTCTACAAGGGTCAGCCCTATACCCATATTCAGCTGGCCATTCCGGGTACCCACAATGTGTATAACACGCTGACCGCTATTGCCTGCGCCTCTTTGGTCGGCGGTACCGCTGAAGCTGCGGCAAAAGCACTTTCGGATTTTACCGGTGCGGAGGGACGTTTCACTATCAAGGGAACCTTCAAGGGTGCGTCCATCGTGACCGACTATGCCCATCACCCCAGCGCCGCCAGAGCCACACTCGATGCGGCATCCCATGTTCCGCACGGCAAGACCTGGGTGGTGTTCCAGCCGCTGACATACAGCCGCACCAAAGTGCTCTTTGAGGACTATGTCACCTCGCTCCTGCCTTGTGAAAATGTATTCTTCGATGAGATCTTCTCCGACCGCGAGATCAACCCGGGCGATATCTCTTCCAAAGATATTGCCGACGAGATCAACCGTCGCGGCGGCCATGCTGAATTCTTCGAATCCAAAGACGCCATTGTGGAGCGCCTTTCTTCCTGCGTCAAAGAAGGGGACATGATCCTCATTCTGGGACCGGAGGATATAAGAAGCCTCGGTGACCGCCTGGCCGCCATGGCATAAGCGGAAGTTCGGAGCCCCGCATGAAGAAAACCCGCAAACTCCGTATCGTCTCGGTGATCCTTCTGGCCCTGGTATTTCTGGGCGTAACGCTGGATCTCCTGATATCCGGAAGCGATGACAATGCTTCCGGACGGGTGGCTGTGTGTTTTATTCCGGAGGACCGGATGTTCCCGCAAATGGACTTCCACCAGCTGTTTTCCAGCGAGGATATTGCTTCGTATTTTGTTGTCGGGGACGAGGTTTCCTACGACGACATGAAGGAGATCCTGAAAGAGCAGCTTTCGCGCCACGATTCGGCGATCCTTGTCTGCGAAGGCAAATACAGCGCCGACGGCCTGAAGCTTTCCCAGGAAGAAAGCGCGATTTCGGACCTGATTTTGATTTCGCCGGATCTGGATATCCAGACGGATCTGGGCGAGATCGGGACCACGGTTCCTTCCTGCCGGGTAGGTATCTTTTCCACGTCCCGGCACACTTCCGATGTGATCTACGAGCGGCTTTCCGGCGAGGACACCCGCTTTACCCGCGGTACCCGTTCTGATTCAAATGCACCTGAGCTGTTTATTTCTGCGGATGCCCGCCGTTACTATGCCCGGACCGACAACTGGAAGGATAGTTCCGTGGCGCCGTCGCTTCTTCTGAACAGCCCGATCATGCAGACGTATCTTTCCAACTATTGCCGGAACTACGTCCTGGAAAAGGACGGCATTTCCCGCGCGCCTCTGGGCATCTGGGCCATTAAGCTCCTTTCCACGGTCATCCTTCTGGTGGCTTTTTTCCTTTATGCCGCCACCCTTCCGAAGCATAAGAAGATCGTGGTCGAGGAGGATGAGGATTCCGAGTCTTTGGAAAATGCACCTGTACCTGCGGCTTCATCTGATTCGGGTGAATCGGCGAATCTGAAGTCTTCGGCGTCTTCAGGGGCACCGGCCCCCATGGCGCATTCCGCTGCGGCGGGAGCCGGATCGTCTTCGTCCGAAGCTTCTTTACGGGAGCCATCGGATCCGGATCTTCCCCGGAAGGATGAACCCAGAAGGGAACTTCCGAGAAATAAAAAAGGAAAGCTTCGCGGCCGCTCCATCACCCAGCGCTATCGAAGCGCCTGCGCCCATCTTCTGGCGCTGCAGCTTTTCCTGGGACTGTTTTTCGCTTTGGGCTCCTGCTTCCTTATCGTAAAGAAATCCCCGTACCATAAGACCGTACTTCTGGTGTGGATGTGCCTGTCACTTTTATCTTCGGCCTTTTATCTTCTCGGATTTTTGCGCCATATGCGGGACCGAAAGGTACGGAAGAACCGGTCCATGTGGCC
The DNA here is from genome assembly GCA_902794115.1 of Oscillospiraceae bacterium. Taxonomy (GTDB): domain Bacteria; phylum Bacillota; class Clostridia; order Saccharofermentanales; family Saccharofermentanaceae; genus Scatonaster. Next base: position 7,197 of record CADBGD010000100.1, on the reverse strand, counting down.
TCTGCATCTGGTGTTTACCATTCTTCTGGCTGCGGACATTTTCCTTTTGCAGCTTCTTTGGAAAGGAAACGGATTCCTGAAGCTGAACCTTCTGCTTCTGGTGGCGATCCTTCTTTCCATCATGGTGATGGCCGCCATCGTCATGCTCCAGCTGACAGACGATTATTACGGCAGAAGCCAGGGAAATGATCTGGCGGTCCTGGATTCCTTAAAATTTTCCGCGATACGTTTCGTTCCGATGGTGATTGTTTTCTTTTTCTCGGTTATAATAGGAAGAGAAATATATGCGGTGCGGGTGATCATTTTACTGCTTTCCCTGATCGGCGCGTCCTATCTGCGGCGGGTCGTGAAAAAGGGAGCTTTGGGAGACCTGTTCTCGGTGATCCTGTACGCATGCCTTTACTGGATGATGTTCTGACAAAGAGCATTTCGGCCGGAAGCAGATCGGTCCGGACCGGAACACTTTACCGGACGTAGCATTTTGAGGTGAGCCTATGGCATCGACGATCAAAGATGTAGCCAAGATGGCGGGCGTGTCGATCTCGACAGTGTCCAAGTTTATTAATGGCGGAAATGTACTGGAAGAGAACCGCCAGCAGATTGAAAATGCAATCGCCACGTTAAATTATCAGGTGAATACGGTGGCCCGGGGCATGAAGACCAGAAAGACCATGTCGGTGGGTGTCTTGATCCCGAGCCTGGCGGACTACTACGGCGTGTCCATCCTTTCCTATATTGATCAGGAACTTTACGCATCCGGCTACAGTACCATTATCTGCGACTATTCCCAGACTGATCCCACGGGCGCGTCGGATAAGATCAACTTCCTCATCAATAAGCAGATCGACGGCATCATCATGCAGCCCATCAATGTGCGGCAGGAAGATATCGACCGGGCGGCCAAGGCGGACGTGCCCATCGTGTTCGTGGATATGGAGATCCCGACCATTGCCTGTGATACCGTCACCATCGATAACGAAGATATTGCGTTCCGCATCACGCGGCACCTTCTGGATAACGGGCATACCCGCATCGGTTTTATCGGGGGAGCTCCTGGTTTCAATACCACCGACGACCGTGTCCGCGGCTACCAGAAGGCCCTGGCGGAAGCGAAGATCGCGGAAGATCCCGAGCTTCTCCATCTGGAAAATGTCTCGGAGGAGAGCGGATACCTTGCCATGATGCAGTTCATGCAGCTCAAGAATCCTCCGACAGCTGTATTTGCCAGCGGAAACGACCTGACGGCGGGCGCGGTGATGTATATGAACGAGAAGCATCTGAAAGTTCCGAAGGATCTTTCCTTCGTGGGATTTGAGAACCAGACCATTGCCCATGTCTACAGTCCGACTCTGACCATCGGCATCCAGCCGATCCGGAAGATCGGCCAGACTGCGGCCCGGATGCTCCTTGAGCGGATGCGCGGCGAGTACGAAGGCGATGCCCGGACCATCCGTCTGAAGGCCGTTATCGACTTTGGCGCCTCGGTAGAAAAGAAGAAGTGAATTTCCCGGGGAAACGGAACGGATCGGCTCTGGAAATGACGAAGGAAGAACGGTTCTTCGCGGCCCCGGAAAAAAGTACGGGAAACTCCTGAAAAAATGTTGACGCAGACCCCCTTGCGTGGTATTCTATTGCGGTGACCGCATGTGCCGGGCTACTAAATCTGTGCCCTTTTTCCGACGAGCGATCGGAAGGAAAAGTGAGCCGGTGCCTTGGAAGAAGCAGCGAGACTGGATGAACAGGAGGGAAACGTTTTTATGCAGTATGCAGTTATTCTGACAGGCGGCAAGCAGTACAAAGTTGCTTGCGGCGACGAGATCTTCGTAGAGAAGCTCGAGGGCGAAGCTGGTGATAAGATCACTTTTGATCAGGTCATCGCAGTTGCTGACGATAACGGTATCAAGGCTGGTGCCGATGTGAAGGCTTCCGTTGCCGGCGAGATCGTTAAGCAGGGCAAGAACAAGAAGATCGTCGTATTCAAGATGAAGGCAAAGAAGGGCTACAGAAGATCTAACGGCCACAGACAGCCTTATACACGCGTTCGCATCACCGAGATCAACGGCTGAGTGAACAATTGAAGAAAGTGTGCCTGTAATATGATCTCGGTCATTATATCGCGCGATAAGTCTGGAAAGATCCTGCGTCTGTCGGCTGACGGACATGCCGGATATGAAGAAGAGGGTAGAGACATTATCTGCGCCGCCATCTCCACGCTGATGACCACTGCGGTAAATGCACTGGAAGAGCAGCTTCACTGGAAGGATTTCTACCTGGTGGAAGATGGAGAGACCAACTTCATTGAAGTCTGGGTACCGGACAAGGTAAGTGACAGCGAAATGAAGACCGCCCAGATCATACTTCGGACCATCGTTCGAGGGATCCTCGATACCGAAGAGACCGTGAACGACAATTATGGAACCGAGTATTTACGGGTCATCACACAAGAAGAATTGAGATAATGGAGGACTAGACCATGTTGAAGATGAATTTACAGCTCTTCGCTCATAAAAAGGGTATGGGTTCGACCAAGAACGGTCGTGACTCCGAGTCCAAGCGTCTGGGTGCCAAGAAGGGCGACGGCCAGAAGGTCATCGCAGGTAACATCCTCGTCAGACAGCGCGGTACAAAGATCCACCCGGGTACTAACGTAGGTATCGGTTCTGACGATACACTCTATGCACGTATCGACGGTCATGTAAAGTATGAGCGTATGGGTCGCGACAAGAAGAAGGTCAGCGTATATCCGGCTGAGTAATCTCACCGGCGCAAGTGACTTTCCTTCTTTGAAGGACTGTTTAGTAAGGAAGGTAAAAGGGGTTGTCTTTTAAGTGAGCATAATCACTTAAGGCTACCCCTTTTCGTTGAAAAAGGAGGCGGAAGTATGTTTATCGATCACGCAAAGATCCATATCAAGGCCGGTGACGGCGGAAACGGTATGGTGTCTTTCCATACAGAGAAATACATCACCAACGGCGGCCCGGACGGCGGCGACGGCGGAAAAGGCGGCGACGTGGTGTTTTATGCGACCGAAGAACTGACCACACTTCAGAACTTCCGCTTCAAGCATAAGTTCGTGGCCGAGAACGGCAGTAACGGCATGAACCGGAAAATGTACGGCAAAGGCGGCGAGGATCTTCGCATTCCGGTTCCGGTGGGTACGGTCTTAAAGGACCTGGAGACCGGGGAGATCATCGCGGACTTTACCGAGAAGGGACAGGAAGAGATCGTCTGCAAAGGCGGCCGCGGCGGGCAGGGAAATATCCATTTCAGTAACGCCATCCGCCAGGCGCCGAAGTTTGCCCGCGCCGGTGTGCCGGGTGAGGAAAGAGACATTTCCGTCGAACTGAAGCTCATTGCAGATGTGGGCCTGATCGGTTTTCCGAACGCCGGTAAATCCACGCTTCTGTCGGTGATCACTTCTGCCAAGCCGAAGATTGCGGACTATCCGTTTACTACGCTGGAGCCGATGCTGGGCGTGGTCACTGTGGGCGACACCTCTTTCGGCGTCGCAGACATTCCGGGCCTGATCGAAGGGGCCCACGAGGGAAATGGACTGGGTCATGATTTCCTTCGTCATATCGAGCGTACCCGTCTTCTGATCCATGTGGTGGATGTGTCCGCCCAGGACGGAAGAGACCCGATTTCTGATTTCGATCAGATCAATGAAGAACTTAGAAAATTTAACCCCCTCCTGGAGATGCGTCCCCAGGTGGTGGTCGGAAATAAGATCGACCAGGCTGACGACGAGGTCGTCAAGGCGTTTACCGATGAGATGAAAAAGCGCGGCTACGAGGTATTCCTCATGAGCGCCGCCATCGGCGAAGGCACCAAGGAACTGGTCAACCATGTGGCGGCGCAGGTGGCCGCCCTTCCGCCGACGATCCTGGTGGAAGAAGCCAAGGAAGAGAAACTCTACGAATTCAAGCCGGAAGAGAAATTCACCATCGAGGTGCAGGACGGCGTGTACTGCGTGCTGGGTGACTGGGTCCGTGTGGTCCTGGAATCCACCAATTTCGACGATCCCGAGTCGCTGGCGTATTTCCAGCGTGCGTTACGGAAAAACGGCGTCATCGATGCTCTTGAAAAGGCCGGCGTAAAGGAAGGCGATCCGGTCAAGATCTACGATCTGGAGTTTGACTTTATCGAGTAAATTATCCGGCTCCCGGAAGGGAAGCGGGAGCAGGATTTTTCGAACGGAGCAGCAGGGAGGAACAGCTGCCCGCACGGAATCAGGGAAAAAACGGCGCACCCGGGAAGGAACAACAGGTGCATTTGCCGGAGAAAAAGAGGAGAACAGAATATGCTTGAAGTCAGTCACGTTACCAAGAAGTATGGGAAGAACCTGGCATGTAATGATGTCAGCTTTACACTGGAGCCGGGAAGCCTGACGGTGCTTCTGGGACCGAACGGTGCCGGAAAAAGTACCATCATCAAGTCCATTATCGGCTTTCTGAAGTATCAGGGCCGGATCATGGTCAACGGCTATCCGAACAAGTCCAGCGAGGCACGGCGGATGGTGGGATACATTCCGGAGCTGCCTTCTTTGTATCCGACGCTGACTGTCATCGAGCACATGGAGTTCATTGCCCGTGCCTACAAGATGACCAACTATAAAGACCGCATCAACATGCTCCTGGAGCGTTTTGAGATGGCGGATAAGAAAAAGAAGTTCGGCGACGAGCTCAGTAAAGGTATGCAGCAGAAGCTGAACCTTTGCATCGGGCTTCTCCCGAATCCGGATATCCTTCTTCTTGACGAGCCGATGCTGGGTCTGGACCCGCACGCCATCAAGGAACTGAAGAAGTATATCGAGGAGATGCGCCAGGCCGGAAAGACCATGTTCATCAGTACGCATATCATCGACAGTGTGGATATGCTTTGGGACCGGACCATCATCATGCAGAACGGCCAGGTGAAGGCGAACGTTACCAGAGCCGAGATCGAGGGCCAGGGCAAGAGCCTGGAGGATCTGTTCTTTGAGGTCACTGAAGGCATCGACGCTTCTGCTGTACGCGCGGCGGAAGGCGAGTCCAGTGAGGGTGCATCCGAAGTAGGGGCAGCCGGTGAGGGTACATCCGAAGAAGCGAAAAACGAAGAAAAGAACGGCGACAGTGCATTTGCCGTAGATAAAAAGGTGGAGGCAGTCAAGGAGGGAGAGACGGAATGAGACTCTTTCTTTACTACTGGGGCCACACGATCTTCAACACGCTGAAGCGCATGATGAAGACGTGGCTGGCGATCCTTCTGGTCTGCGCCGTCATGGGCGGAATCATCGGCCTGATCATCGG
>CADBGD010000100.1:0-1869 GCA_902794115.1 Oscillospiraceae bacterium | reverse complement strand
GACGCGGACGAAGCGGCCTCGAAGGCCCCGAAGAAAGAAGCGGGCTATAAGAAAGCCCTGCGTGAGCGGGGAATCGGCAAATCCCAGGTGGTGGACCTGATCGTGTCACTGGTGTTTTTCCTGCAGCTGGCGGTCAATATCACCAACTCCAAGCAGGCCGGAAAGATCTTCCAGCCCGGTGACGTACCGATGCTTTTCGCGTCGCCCATGCGGCCGCAGTCGGTCATGCTGTTCCGACTGGCCGGATCCTTTGTGACGTCGCTTCTTTTGACGCTGTATATGGTCTTCCAGCTGCCGAACCTGATCTATAACGCGAAACTCGGCGTCTGGGGTGCGGTCTCGCTGATCGTGGCCTACGGCATGAGCCTCATGTTCGGTACCCTGGTGCAGGTGACTTTCTATACGATCACGTCCCGGATGGTGGAGAAGAAGGTCAACATCAACACCTGCCTGATGGTGTTCTACGGTGTGCTTCTCGGCATTTTCGTGCTCTACGTAAAGCTTGGCAACAACGATGTGATCTCCTCGGCGTTCTCGTTCTTTGCCAATAAGAAAACATTCCTGGTCCCGTTCTGGGGCTGGCTGCGCGCCATGTGCTACTACGCCGCAGAAGGCGATGCCCGCGCATCTATCATCTACCTGGCGCTGTTCCTTCTGTCCTGTGTTCTCCTGGTGATCCTCATCTGGAACATGAAAGCGGATTTCTACGAAGATGCGCTTACGGAGACAGATAAGAAGGCAACGCTGATGGAAGGCGCGAGAAATGCCCAGAAGGGCGGCGTCATAAAGCGCGAGAAGAACAGAAGCGACAAGCTGGACAGAGAAGGATTCCACCGTGGCTTCGGTGCGTCGGTATTCTTCCACAAGGCTGTTTTCAACCGTTTCCGCCTCAGCTATTTCAAGTTCTTTTCAAAGACACTGATTTTCTATTCGGTGGTCGCAGGTTTCATGTCGATCCTGGCCACAAGAAACGACAGCATCGGCAAATATGCTTTCATGATGCCTGTCATTGCGCTGGGTGTCATGGTCTTTTACCGTACTTTGGGAAATCCACTGCGTGAGGATACCACTCGTGAATTTTTCGTGATGGTGCCTTCTTCGCCGCTTTCGAAGATGTGGTGCTCGGTACTGGGCGGACTTACGGTCACGGCTCTCGACCTGAGCCTTCCGATGATCCTGGCCGCCGTGATCACGAAGACCTCGCCGTTCACTGTGATCGGCTGGTTCGTGTTCCTTCTTTCGGTCGACCTTTTCGGCACCGCGCTGGGAACATTCATCGATGCATCGGTGCCCGGCGAATCCGGCCAGCAGATCAAGGTCATCGTGCAGATCTTTTTCCTTTATTTCGGAATGCTCCCGGCCGCCGCTTTCGTCTTCGCCGGAGTGCTTCTGCACGTGCTGCCGCTGATGCTTCTGCTCGGCGCGATTATCGATGCCGCCCTCGCATCCCTCTTCATATTCTTCACCCCGCACTTCCTGGTGAACCGCTGAGTGCATTTCCTGTAGAATAAGTGGTGGAAGTGCATTTCCCATAGAAGAGGAAATGCGGACCAGATAGGACTCAAATGACCAAAACCGAGTGTTGAGTCCTACGGGGTACGCAGAAATAGGACTCAAACAACAGAAATCGATGGTTGAGTCCTACCAAAAACGTGAAAAGTAGGACTCATTCCCCCCCTTTTCGGTGAATGAGTCCTATTTGTTTTTCCCGGCCATAGGACTCAACGGACAGATTCCATAGAATGAGTCCTACTTTTGGCCTCAACCCATAGGACTCAACCAGCCAAAACCATCAATTGAGTCCTACTTTCAGAAGGGGTGTAGGACTCAACCTCAGGAAAACAAGGTTTGAGTCCTATCCGGCAGCCG
>CADBGD010000099.1 GCA_902794115.1 Oscillospiraceae bacterium | reverse complement strand
GAAGATGGGGGATGCCCTTGTGGTCTCCAATGAAAACGAGTTCGTCGGAAATGAATTTACAATGATCTATAACAAGAAAAAGGACCGTCATGTCATTATCGTCGATGACGATGCCATTAATCTTCAGGTGGCCGGAAAGATCTTAAGCGGCGCCGGGATCCGTGTTTCCGCGCTTCGTTCGGGAAAAGCACTTTTGTCCTACATTGAGGAGAAAAAAGGAGAGCCGGATCTGATCCTGATGGATATTAAGATGCCGGAGATGGACGGCTTTGAGACATTGAGACGGCTTCGTCTGATCTCGTCTTCCGCCGCCAAGATCCCGGTCGTCTTTCTGACGGCGGACGAAAGCTCCGGCGCGGAAAGTAAGGGGCTGGCATTAGGTGCCATGGACTTTATCCGCAAGCCCTTTGTGCCGGAGATCCTGCTCCTTCGTGTGCAGCACATGATCGAGCTTGTCACACTTCAGAATCAGCTGAGCTATGAAGTAAAAAAGAAGACGGAAGAGAACCGCCAGCTTCTGGTGCACGTGGTCGAGTCCCTGGCGGCGGCTATCGATACGAAAGACATCTATACCCGTGGTCATTCGGGACGAGTCGCGGAATACAGCAGGCGCATTGCCCGCCGGGCCGGCTATTCCGAATACCGTCAGGAAGAGATCTACATGATGGGACTTCTCCATGATGTGGGAAAGATCGGTATTCCCAACGCCATCATTAATAAACCGTCGGCGCTGACAGACGAAGAATTCGCCATGATCAAGAAGCATCCGGCCATGGGTGCCCAGATCCTGGAAAACATTAAAGAAGATCCGGAGCTTATGGTGGCGGCACATTACCATCACGAACGGTATGACGGAAAAGGCTATCCTTCCGGATTAAGCGGGAATCAGATACCGGAAGCGGCAAGGATCATCGCCGTGGCGGACGCCTATGACGCCATGTCCAGTAACCGAAGCTACAGAAACAGACTGACAGATGAGCAGATCCTTCTGCAGCTTCTGGAAGGAAAAGGCAGTCAGTTCGATCCGAAGTTTGCGGATATCATGATCGCCATTATGAAAGAAGAAATGGAACGGACGAAGAAGGAGAACGAACATGAGTAACGATCTCGGAGAAAAAAATGAATTGTTCCAATCCTCCCACCTGATGCTTCTGATCACCTATACGGTGGCAGCCGTGATGCTTGTGGGGGAGACATTCCTGATGGGATGGGAAAAGTGGGTGCTGCTTCTTGTGGCCGTAGCCGTTATCGTCTGCTGGATACTTCATTTCCGGCAGGATACCTCTTCGGTAGTACGGATCCGGATCTACTCGATCATCATGATGTGCACCACCTTCTTTTACGGTATCCATCCGACCAGTACCTTTGACCTGGCTTTAGTCGTGGCGACATTGATCGTGCTTTTTACCATGACGGGTATGAAGACATTGATCACCTTCTGCCAGATCACGTACTACGTTACCATGACCTACAATATCTGCATGATGGCCGCAAATGACGAAGAATTCTCGGGCCTTCTGATCACCCGGCTTGGCCTTCATATCCTTCTGATCTTTGTGGTCGGATGGTTTGCCAAGATCGTCATCGATAAGTGGACCCAGGTTCTTTTCAGTACCCAGGAGGAGGTCGGCCAGCTGACAGAAGCCACAGAAAGACTGAATGACTTTCTGGCGAATGTTTCCCACGAGATCCGTACTCCGGTCAATGCCGTGATCGGACTGACCAGTATCTGTATCGAGAAATCCGGAAACCGGGAGATCGCCGGTGACCTGATCTCGGTAAGAGAAGCGGGCCGGAAAGTGGCCGAGCAGATCAGCGACATTCTGGATTATTCCGAGATCGACCGCAAAAAGGCTGTCTGCAACAATGAAGACTATATGCTTTCATCCGTCCTTCACGATCTGGTTACGGAGATCCGCATGAGTAAATCGAAGGAAGTGGAGCTGATCATTGATGTGGATCCGGCGATCCCGGCGGTCATGCATACGGATGTGTCCAAGCTCAAGAAGATCCTTCGCGCATTGATCAGTAACGGCTTGAAATACACTCGTGCCGGCGGCGTCTATGTGCGTATTACCTGTGAGGAGCAGGCTTATGGCGTGAACCTTTGTATCGAGGTAACGGATACCGGTATCGGTATGACCGATTACGAACTGGAAAAGGTCTACGACAACTTTTATCAGGCGGATTCCGGCAGAGCCAGAATGGGCGGCGGCTTAGGACTGGGTCTGGCCATCGTGTCCGGCTTTGTCTCGCTCCTTGGCGGCTTTATGACGATCCAGAGTAAAAAGAATGTGGGAACGACGGTCATCGTCAGCCTCCCGCAGAAGGTGGTCGATCCCACAAGCTGTATGTCCGTCAGCCATCCGGATCAGCTTTGCCTGGGTGCCTATCTGCACTTTGAAAAGTATTCGGATCCGACTGTCCGTGAGTACTATAACTCCATGGTCCTCAATATCGTAAAGGGCCTGGGTATCCAGATGCACCGTGTAAATAATCCGGATGACCTCAAGCTCCTTCACAGCTCGATCCATATGACCCATCTGTTTGTGGCAGAAGAGGAATATGCCTCCAATGTGGAGTATCTGGAAAACCTTGCCAAAGATATCATCGTGGTCGTGGTGGCAAACGATGATTTCGTTCTGCCGGAGGGTTCCCTTGTCCGCGTAATGGAAAAACCATTCTACTGTTTCCCGGTGGTTTCGGTCCTGAATATGAGTGTGCATGAGAATCAGAAGGCGGGCAGAAAGATGTTCTGCCGCGGCGTGAAGACCTTGATCGTCGATGACGAACCTATGAACCTGGTCGTCGGAAAGAGCATTTTCCGTAGCTACGGCATGGATGTCACCACCGTGCTTTCCGGTAAAGAAGCCATCGAGATCTGCCGGGAGAAGAACTTCGACATCATCTTTATGGATCACATGATGAGCGGTATGGATGGTGTGGAAGCCATGAAGCGGATCCGGGACGATGTGTCCGGACTGAATACGGATATTCCGGTCGTGGCGCTGACCGCCAATGCCATGAGTTCGGCAAAGCAGATGTTCCTTGCGGAAGGTTTTGACGGATTCGTCAGTAAACCGATCGAGACGGAGGAACTGGAGCGCGTCATGCGTCAGGTACTGCCGAAGTCCATGGTGACCTATGAAGAGATCAAGGAGGAAGGAGAGAAGAAGGATTATTCTTCTTTGCGCCATATTTCTTCGGGAAATGCACCTGCGCTTTCTCCTTTGGAGCAGATCCGGGATAGCGGCATCGACACGGCGGCCGGCCTGAAATACTGCATGGACGATAAAGAGTTCTATACTTCGCTTCTGGTGCAGTTTGTGGTGGAAGCCGAAGAAAAGACTCCTCTGATCGGACAGTATTATGAGTCCGGTGACTGGAAAAACTATGAGATCCTCGTGCATGCCTTAAAGAGTACAGCTAAGATGATCGGCGCCTCGCATCTTTCGGAAAAGGCGAAAGAACTGGAGATGGCGGCAAAAGAAAAACGGGAAGAATATATTGCCGGAAACCATTACGACATGATGAGTGAATATGCCCGTGTCGTGAAGGGAATCAAAACTCCGCTGGAAGAGAAGATCGAAGAAGCGAAGAAAGAAAAAGGCATCTCTTCGGAAGAACCGTCGGGGGAGATATCGAAAGACACAGAAAGTGCTTCCGGAACTTCTGAAATTCCGGAGGAAAAGAAAAGCGCACCTCCTGTTCCGGATGAGGATGAGATACTGGAATTTGACCCTGTTGATGAGGAAGGAGGCGAAGAGAAATGAGAAAAGTACTGCGTTATATTTTCAAGCCTTCCACCCATGATCCGGAAGTGGTCAGATCCATCTTTCACGGACTTGCCAGAACCAGTCAGTTGATCGTTTCGGTAGTGGCCGCCGTAGGACTTCTTTTCCTGGTGTGGACATTCGTTTCTCCGAATCTTTTCATGAACACTCTTTTGTATCACCGCTCCCTTTATGCGGTGATGCTGGTCCTTCTGCTTTTATGGGAGGCCGGGATGCACTATGCCACCAAAGACTATAAACGCCATTATAAAATGCTCTATAGCCTGAATGCCACGCTGGCGGTCCTGATGTACTTTTTCGTGTTGGCACTGTGCTATATCAATCTGCACTTTAACGCGTTTGTAGATACGACACTTTTCATGACGGTAGCGCTTCTTGTGCCGATGTGTCTGTATCTGAATCCGATCGAATATGTGCTGATCGCCCTTTTGGCAGATGGCGGCATGATCCCTATGCTGTACTATGCCTATTCCCATTTACAGCTGATCGAAAGAAATGCATTCTTGAACTTCCTGATCTTTTCTTTCTTCCAGATCTCCATGGGACTGGTCATGCTTTATACGAAGTATTGTCTCTATACGGAGATCGTAGTGGAGACACGCCAGCATCAGGAGATCGAGATGCTGAATAAAGCCCAGAACAGTTTCTTCTCCAATATGTCTCATGAGATCAGAACTCCGATCAATACCATTATCGGATTAAATGAGATGATCCTTCGGGAAGATGTCAGTGAAGAGGTCATGGAGGATGCGGCCAACATTAAGTCGGCAGGTAAGCTTCTTTTAAACCTCATTAACGATATCCTGGATATGTCCAAGATCCAGTCCGGCCGCATGCAGCTTTTGAATTCGCCTTATCAGACAGGGGAGATGCTGTCGGATCTTGTGGGTATGATGTGGATCCGCGCCAAAGAAAAGAAACTGGAATTCCATGTGGACGTGTCGCCGGATATTCCCAATGAACTGGTGGGCGATGAAGTCAGAATCAAGCAGATCCTGATCAATGTCATTAATAACGCGATCAAGTATACGAAAGAAGGTTCCGTGACATTGTCCGTCCAGTGTGAGATGCTGGATGACAATTCCTGCAATATGGTCTATACCGTGACCGATACCGGTGTGGGCATCAAGCCGGAGGATATCCCGTATCTGTTCTCGGCCTTTAAGCGTGTGGATGAGGATACCAATAAGCATATCGAGGGAACGGGCTTAGGTCTTTCCATCGTCAAGCAGCTTGTGGATCTGATGGGCGGTAAAGTCAACGTCAACAGTGTGTACACGAAGGGTTCCACCTTTATTATCGAGATCCCCCAGATCTGCGAGAATAAATCGAAGATGGGCCAGTATAACTTTGATAAGACAAAGTCACTGGAGCATAAGAGAGATTATGTGCCGCGGTTTGAAGCACCCCAGGGCCGTATCCTGGTCGTAGACGATAACGAAGCAAACCTCATGGTCGTGACAAAACTTCTTCGGGATACGAAGATCCGGATCGATACGGCATTAAGCGGTGCGGAAGCGTTGAAAAAGACACTGAACATCCACTACGACGTGATCTTCATGGATCACCTGATGCCGGAGATGAATGGTATCGAGTGTAAACAGAAGATCCAGAATCAGACAGGCGGACGCTGCCGGGAAACCAGTATCGTAGTTCTTACTGCCAATGCGGACGAAGAGAACCGTGCCCTTTATATTCAGGAAAATTTCGACGGGTATCTGGTAAAACCGGTCAGCGGTGAGGAATTGGAAAACGAACTTTACCGGCTCCTTCCGCAAGAACTCGTCCATATCACCGGAAGCCGCTCGGAGATCGCCGAAGAAACCGTTTCCTGGATGCAGGGAGATAAGAAGAGAAAGAGAGTGATCATCACGACGGAAAGCGTGGCGGACCTGCCGCCGGAGATCATCGAAAAATACGGGATCGCCGTCCTACCTCACAAGGTCATTACTGCCGAGGGTGTATTTAAAGACGGAAGAGAGATCGATACCAAGGGCGTCCTCAAATACATGGAAGATAACGAGCATGTGGTGATGCCGACATCTCCCAGCGCCAAGGAAGTGGAAGAATTCTTCGCCAAGCAATTGACGATTGCGAATAATATCATCCACATCTCGATCTCCAGTAAAGTCGAAAACAGTGGTTATCCGGTTGCGCTGGAAGCGGCCAAGTCTTTCGATAACGTGTTCGTTTTTGACTCCGGACATCTTTCCAGCGGCCAGGGAATCCTGGCGATTGAAGCCTGCCGTATGGCGGAGCAGGGAAAGAGCCCGGATGAGATCTTAAGTCGGATCGAGACACTGAAAAAGAAGGTACATACCAGCTTTATCGTAGATAATCTGGACTTTTTGGCCCGCTCCAAGCAGGTGGGAAAACGTGTCGCGAATCTGGTCAATTCTCTTATGGGCCGTCCGGTCCTGGTCCTGAAAAAAGGAAAGATGGGACTTGGTATGCTCTATTTCGGCTCCAGAAAACGCGCCTGGAAAAACTATATCAGTTCCTGCCTTTCCGGAGAAAACATCGATACCCGTGTTCTGTTTGTGACTTATGTCGGTATCAGTAAGCGGGAAATGGACTGGATCCGGGAACAGATCAATAAGAAGATGACCTTCGATGAAGTCTACTTCCGTCAGGCCTCGCCGGCCATTGCCGTTAACTGCGGTCCGGGAACCTTCGGTCTATTGCTTCGTGAAAAAGATAAAACGGATAAGATGAACGGGATCTGAGATCTTGATTTCAGAGGACTTTTCAGATGGCCTTTTAAATGAGCCGGATCCGCTTTATACTGCGGATACCCGGCGCTAAAACACAATAAAGTGACGAAAAAAACTGCCTCGCGATCTGCGAGGCAGTTTTCATGTTTTCTTCTTTTTTTACGATGGTACCTTTTCTTTTCGGAAAAGGCACTTTCCGGATAACCGGGAATCAGAACTGGTAAGAAGTCGGGGTAGCCAGACCCAGTGTCTTTTCCAGATCCTGCGGATCGTAGGAAGCTTCCTGAGCTGTCTTCCAGGAAATGAAGCCATCCTTGTAAAGACGGAGCAGGTCGTCGTTGAGAGTGTGCATGCCCAGGGAACGTCCGGACTGGATCGCACCCGGGATCATCATGACCTTATCCTCAAGGATGAGGTTCTTGATCGCGTTGGTTCCGATCATGACCTCAGTGGTCAGGATACGGCCGGTACCGTCTGTCAGCGGCAGGAGCTGCTGGGAGATAACACCACGGATGTTGGTGGCGAACTGCTGGCGGATGATCTCCTGCTTATCTGCCGGAGAACCATCGATTACACGGTTGATGGTCTGAGCCGCACTGGATGTATGCAGTGTGGAAAGAACGAGGTGACCGGTCTCGGCAGCAGTGATAGCGGCTGCGATCGTTTCGAAGTCACGCATCTCACCTACGAAGATGATATCCGGGTCTTCACGCAGAGAAGAGTGAAGAGCACTTGCGAAAGAATCGGTATCACGATGCAGCTCACGCTGATGGATCATAGCACGGTTGTGCGGGTAGATATACTCGATCGGATCCTCGATGGTGATAACGTGCTTGGCTTCGTTCTTGTTGATATAGTCAACGATCGTCGCCATAGTAGTGGACTTACCGGAACCTGTAGGACCGGTTACCAGAAGAATACCGTTTTTCGCAGAAGCCAGATCTCTTACGCAATCCGGAATGCCGAGGTCTTCGAAATCCGGGATCTGAGCCATAAGGAGGCGGATGCTGCAGGCAAGGTTGTTGCGCTGGTGATAAACATTGGCACGGATACGGATCTCGTTATCCAGCATGAGACCTAAGTCGATATCTTCGCCGGCCTCGACGCGCTTGATCTCTTCATTCGAAAGAATGGTATAGATCATGGCAAGGGATTCTTCAGGGGTCGGGCAGGCATCGAGGATATGAAGAACGCCATATCTTCTAACTGCGAGATTGGTACCGACGGTAATATGTACGTCCGAACAATTCTGTTCGACCGCATAATCCATTAATTGCTCAAAAGTCATAACAACACCTCCAGAATTATATACTGTAGATTATACACTAAAACAATTTTCTTTGATACTGTTTTTTTACGTCCCTCCACATTTGTTCACGATTGAAATATCAAGGTTTCCGTGGTGGCATATGACCCCGGTCATGGGTGGAAAATGACTCTTGTCACTTTTTGTTGCACATCAGGTAAGGTAAGATGGGCACATATGAAAAATGTCATAAACAAAAATAAAAGAAGGTGCTTTTTCATGCGAAATAAACTGGTTACTGTATTTCTTCTTCCGGTGATGATTTTCTGCCTGGTCCTGACCTCCTGCGGAAAATATAATTCAAGTTATATGGCCATCATGCTGGTTACCAGTAACACATCCAAGGAAGCCTCCATGAGTTTTTCTTCTTTCAAGGGCACGAAGGTCTTTAAGGTCAAGTGCAAAGAAGAGGGAGAGAAACTTGAATATTCCGGTCATCTGGATAAGGGAGTAATGAGTGTCTACTATGACGATGACGGGACAAAGAAACTGCTCTTCACCGTGAAAGATGGAGAGCAGGTCGAAGACGCTTCGGAAGAGCTTTCGAAAGGCACTGTATATATTATTGTGGAGACCGAAGGGAAATGCTCGGATGGACAACTCGAATTCAGCGTTGAGCAAGTTGCTTCGGATCGATCCCCATCCCGTGAAGAGTAGAAAGGAAGCGTTCCCGGATCAGTTCATCCGGATGATCTCCCAGCTTACCCATATCTTCCGGGAATATCAGACCACCGGCTATCATAGGGTGTCCGCCGCCATCTCCCAGACCGGCCAAAGCCAGATGCGCCAGATCTCCGGCTTTCATGTCGGGAA
>CADBGD010000098.1 GCA_902794115.1 Oscillospiraceae bacterium | reverse complement strand
CTGCGGCACCAAAGCCTGTCCGTGAAGACAGACCGCTTTTTGGCGATGAGACGTATGCCACAGCCAAACCGTCAGATGTTGTGACTCCGGAAATGCAGGCGGCAAGAGAGAAGGGCAAAAATTCTTCCTGGTGGCAGAGAAGAAGACAGGTCAGAAAGGCTGAAAAAGCCAGAAAGAAAGCAGAAGAGGCCATGGCCGCCCAGAAGGCTGCTCAGGAAGTGCCGGAGGTGCTTGAAGAGACCCGCCCGGAGGTGGGAGAAGAACGACAGAGACACATGTCGAAGTCCAGAAAACGTGAAGCGCTGACGATGTCTTTCAATACGTTTATTTCTATTCTGATCCTGACTGTCGTCATGGTAATTTCCGTACTTTATGTCGTGGATTATGTGGCGGCCAAACCGACCTATGCTTTTGCGACACAGGGTACCATTGAGCATACGATCGGCGCAACTGCGATCGTAGTCAGAAATGAGACCGTGATGACTTCGAATTTTTCCGGTGCGCTTTTATCACAGGCCACGGAAGGCAGCCGTGTCTCGAAGGAACAGCTTCTGGCTATGGTCATTCCGGAAGGAATGGAGGAGACGCTGGCTGATCTTCATAATGTGGAACAGCAGATCGTGGATCGGGAAAGACAACTGATGGCGCAGGGAAAAGGTTCCGGTGCCAAAGCGATCTTTGCCGAGACAAATGAGCAGATCCAGCCGATCGTGACCATGATCCGTCAGGATGCACTGCAGATGACTTTGAATAATATGAACAGCTATTCTTCTTCGATCCGTGTACTGATGGAGAAGCGTGATGCGGATCTGAATGCGATCGACTTTGAAGATGAACAGCTTTCTTCACTTCGTTCCAGCGAACAGGCCCTGAAGAATCAGCTGGAGACAAGAGCCAGCTCCATCTATGCATCAGAGCCGGGTATTGTTTCCTATAAACTGGACGGACATGAAGAGGATATTCCGCTGACACTTCTTCTGGATATGGTCGATACCAAGTGTGAAGAGCTGATCCGTTCCTGTAACGGAGTCATTACCAGTGATCTGAGTGTGAAGCAGAATGAACCGGTACTTCGTATCGTACAGAACGATGTCCAGTATTTCGCCTGCGAGATCAAGGGCGCCTCTATCAGCCAGTTTGGTCTGAATTCACTTCATACGATCCGTATTCCTTCCGAAGGTGTGACGATCTCCGAATGTAAAGTCATCAGAAGTTCTGTTACCCGTGCCGGTCTGCTGATCGTATTTGAGACCAGTAATCAGGTTGAGCGTCTTTTGGACCGCCGTACTGTAAATATCGAGATCGTGCAGACGCAGGAGAGCGGAATCAAGATTCCTGTCTCGGCACTGGTCGATGCTGATTATGACATGGGCGTGGCTACGATCTTCGTGAACGAAAGTGGCTATGCAAAGGGATATCCGGTACGGATCAAAGACTATGACCGTGAATATGCGATCGTAGCCCCGCTGGAAGAGAACGGAACAGTTCCGAGTATCAGTACGATCGTGATCACGAATCCGAAAACGGTCAAAGAAGGGGATAAGGTCGAGAAATAATGCAAATGTACGATAAGACACAAATGCTTGAAAACATCGAAAAGGTAAAGGCTTCGATCGTAGATGCGGCACGCGCCTGCGGAAGAGATCCGAAGGAGATCACATTGATCGGCGTTTCGAAGTTTTTCCCTGCGGAATATGCCCGACAGGCTTTTGAATTGGGCCTTCATGATCTGGGTGAAAACCGTCCGGAGGAAATGCATGAAAAGAAAGGGATCCTGGATGAACAGGGAATCTCTCCCAGATGGCATCTGATCGGCACGATCCAAAGCAGAAAAGTCCGTCTGATCGTTGGCGAACCTTATCTGATCCATTCCGTGGACAGCCTTTCTCTGGCAAAAGAGATCTCGAAGAGATCCCTTTCCAAAGAGGTCGTTTCCGATATTCTTTTCGAAGTAAATGTATCCGGTGAAGAAAGCAAACACGGCTTTTCTAAAGAAGAACTGCTGGCCTCTCTTCCTGAGCTTCTTACGCTTCCGAATCTTCATCTTTGCGGCCTAATGACCATGGCTCCGATCCAGCATAAGGAAGGAGAAGCCGAGGCTGTATTTGAAAAAGCAAGAGTGCTTTTCGAGGAGTGTAAAAAGGAAGGTGTGGATGAAAAATTCTGGAAATCTCTTTCCATGGGTATGAGCGGAGATTATAAGGAAGCGATCCGTCAGGGCTCCACACATGTCCGTATCGGAACGGCGATTTTCGGAAAAAGAGACTACCCGGATCCGGTCTGATTCTTCGTGCTCGGAATAGTCAGATTACACGAAATATTTCGAAAAAATTACACGGTGATATATCAAAGTTACATGTTATTTACCGATGCTCCAATTCTATTGCCAGTCGAAATTCAAAAATTTATACTGACCTCATAGTGAAATTCGCAAGTGCTTTTGAGCACTGTAGCAGTAAATTTGGAGGTAGTTATGGCAGGTTTTTGGAATAATCTCGTAAACAAGATCGCAGGTGTTGACAGCAACGATTATTACGACGAGAACGATGAGGGAATGTACGAGGCTGAGGATTACGGCTATGACAACGTAGACCAGATCCATGTTGATGACCAGAATTATTTCTCTCAGGAGCAGGAGGAGATTCCGGAGATGAATACACGTATTGTTCCGATTAAGAGCGTTCAGGCTACAGATACTCAGGTTGTTATTCTTCAGCCGGACAGCATCCGTTCTTCTCAGCAGGTTTGTGATCACATCCGTGCTGGTCATACAGTTATCTGCAACATCGAGAATGTTGAGCGCAACGTAGCTCAGCGCGTTATCGACTATATCTCCGGTGCTGCTTATTCTATCGACGGTAATGTTAAGCCGATCGATCAGAACAGAAAGACTTTCGTAGTTGCACCGAGAACTGTTTCCCTGATGGACCGCGAAATGCTGGCTAAGCAGGAAGAGGCTCAGGCTCAGGCTAACAACGGCTATCGTCAGGTACTCTGATTTATTCAATTCAAATAGAAAAGGGCGGTTAAGTACAACTTAACCGTCCTTTCTATTTATCGGAATCAGGAAGAAGATATAGAAGAAGGACTGTTTCCTTTACGGGAAACAGTCCTTTTTGATCGTTAGGATAAAGTCACAGGATCAGTTGCCGGCCGGCTTGTAACTGTCCTTCAGAGACACGCTTCTGTTGAAGACGAGCTTACCATCTACGGAATCCTTCGTATCCATGCAGAAGTAACCGATACGCAGGAACTGGAAGCGGTCAGCCGGCTTTGCGTCCTTCAGAGAGGCTTCGACTTTGGCGCCCTCCACGATGGTCAGGGAATCCGGATTAATGTAATCCAGATAATTGCAGTCAGCCAGATCCGGTGCCTCTACTGTAAAGAGACGGTCATAGAGACGTACGGTAGCATCCAGAGCGGTCTTGGTGTCGACCCAGTGGATCGTTGCCTTGATTCGTCTTCCATCGGCCGGATTACCGCCTCGGCTGGATTCTTCATATTCGGCATGGACCGCGGTGACATTGCCGTTCTCGTCCTTGTCACAGCCTGTACATTTAATTACATAAGCGGACTTGAGACGAACCTCATTTCCAGGGAAGAGACGGAAATATTTCTTTTCCGGAACTTCCATAAAGTCATCTGCTTCGATCCAGAGTTCTCTGGAGAAGGAAACCTCACGGGTACCGTCTTCCGGACGCTCCGGATTGTTCTCGACAGTAAATGTTTCTGTCTGGTTTTCCGGATAGTTATCGATGATGAGCTTGACCGGATGAACGACACCCATGACACGCTTGGCGGTGGCATTCAGATCTTCTCTCAGACAGTATTCCAGGAAAGCGAAATCTACAACGGAATTTACTTTGGAGATACCGTTTCTTTCATGGAAATTATGGATCGATGCCGGAGTATATCCGCGGCGGCGAAGACCACAGAGGGTAGGCATACGCGGATCGTCCCAGCCGTCTACAACGCCGGTCTCAACCATGTTGCGGAGCTTTCTCTTAGACAGTACCGTATGCGTGATACCCAGACGGGAGAACTCGATCTGACGCGGTTTGCATGGTACGGAACAGTTCTCGATGACCCAGTCATAAAGCGGTCTATGTGCCTCGAACTCAAGAGAGCACAGGGAATGGGTGATTCCTTCCAGTGCATCCTCGATTGGATGGGCAAAGTCGTACATCGGGTAGATGCACCACTTATCGCCGGTGTTATGGTGACGCATATGGTTGATACGGTAGATCGCAGGGTCACGCATGTTAAAGTTACCGGAAGCCAGATCGATCTTGGCACGAAGTGTCATCGCGCCATCCGGAAATTCACCTGCCTTCATGCGGGCGAAAAGGTCCAGACTCTCTTCGATCGGTCTGTCACGGTACGGGCTGGTGGCCGGATGAGTCAGGTCACCTCTGTGCTCCTTCATTTCTTCCGGAGTCAGCTGGCAGACATAAGCCAGGCCTTTCTTGATCAGTTCGACCGCATAGTCATACATCTTGTCGAAATAAGAAGAGGCATAGAAGAAACGGTCGCCCCAGTCATGACCGAGCCACTTGATATCTTCCTTGATCGCCTCGACGAATTCCTCGTCTTCCTTCGTCGGGTTGGTATCATCCATACGAAGGTTGCAAAGGCCGCCGTACTGCTCAGCCATACCAAAATCGATCTCCAGTGCTTTTGCATGACCGATATGCAGATAACCGTTCGGTTCCGGTGGGAAACGGGTATGGACTTTTGCACCTTCCACACGTCCGCCCGGTCCGATATCTTCTTCAATAGCCTCATGAATAAAACTCTTATATTCGCTCATAATGTTACTCTCACTTTCTTTACACGTCTTTGTGTATTACTTTTTCCAATACGCTTCAAGGCTTCTTCCTTACCGAGAAGGAGAAGGACCTCAACCGCACCACCCGGGGTGACGGCCGTTCCGGAAGCGGCAATACGTACCGGCCACATGACCAGCGCGTTCTTTACGCCCAGTCCCTCGGCAAATCCGGTGAGGCATTCGGAAATGGATTCTTTATTCCACTCGATGGTCTCCAGGATCGGAAGAACCGCGTTCAGCATTTCCAGAGAGCCTTCCTTGGTGGTCTTGCTCTTTTTATGGACATACAGCTCCAGATCGTAATCCACCAGTTCCAGAAGGAACCCGAGCTTTTCGGAGATCTGCGGAAGTCTCGTGATACGGGGCTGCATGATCTCGGTGAAAAGCGGGTAGAGATCAGGGGTGATCATCGGGAATTTCTCCAATTCCGGCTTAGCGAACTCGATGAACTCCTCCTGACTCATCTTCCGGATGTATTCTCCGTTGAACCACTCCAGTTTGTCGTAATCGAAAACAGAAGGGGACTTGCTGATGCCAGAGATATCAAAGGCCTGGCACAGCTCCGGAAGAGAGAAGACTTCCTGATTGTCCTTCGGGCACCAGCCGAGAAGGGCAATGTAGTTGATGATCGCCTCAGGAAGGAATCCCTGCGCAACAAGATCCTCAAAACCGGTGGAACCGTGACGCTTGCTAAGCTTACTTACCGTGCCGTCCGGATTCTTTCCCTGGATCAGGGGAAGATGGACATAGGTCGGGATCTCCCAGCCGAATGCCTCGTAGCAGAGGTTGTATTTCGGAGTGGAAGAAAGATACTCGGAACCACGGACTACGTGGGAGATCTTCATGAGATGGTCGTCGATGATGTTGGCGAAGTTATAGGTCGGATAGCCGTCCGCCTTCAGAAGGATCTGGTCTTCCAGTTCCTTGTTCTGCACGGTGATATCGCCATATACACAGTCATGGAAAGTGGTCTCGCCGGTAAGCGGCATCTTCTGACGGATGACGTAGGGGATTCCTGCTTCCAGATTCTTCTTGATCTCTTCCTCGGAAAGATCACGGCAGTGACGGTCATAGCCGCCTTCCACGCCGCCTTCTTCGTGAAGAGACGCCAGACGCTCCTTGCTGCAGAAGCAGTAGTAGGCATGACCCTTCTTGACCAGCTCCTCGGCATAAGGCTTATACAGATCCATACGCTCACTTTGCACGTACGGGCCAAATTCGCCTCCAATATCCGGGCCTTCGTCATGAACGAGACCGGCAGTCTTCAGAGTCTTATAAATGATATCCACGGCGCCTTCCACATACCGTTCCTGGTCCGTGTCCTCGATACGCAGTACGAATGTGCCGCCAAGGGACTTGGCGATCAGGTACTCGTAAAGAGCGGTACGGAGGTTCCCGACGTGCATAAAGCCCGTGGGACTCGGTGCGAAACGTGTGCGGATAGCCGGATTGGTAATAGGCATAATCGTTACCTCTTCCTCAAAATATTAACAACCTATTTTATCACATAATACGGCGGGAAAAGCACTGCTTCGCAGTTTTTTATACAAAGTTACGGGTAAAAGTGTTATCATATCAGAAGTAAAGAAGGATTCCGAGGAAAGGAGATGACGGAAAATGAGCACATTGAAGCGTGTCGAGAGCCGCTGTGCATACCCGATCGAATGTGGCCGGGCCATTGCCCATACGTCACTTCTGGAACTTCTGAAGACCCTTTCCCGGGAGCATCCCGTAAAAGTGGCGGTGGTGACCGATAAGGAAGTGTATGGCCTTCATCACATGAGTTTCATCTCGGAGCTGGAAGCACGTGGAGTTTCTCCTACAGTCATTCAGATCGACGGCAGACAGTCTTCGAAGAATTTCGATGTAGTCACAGCCGTATTTGAAAGACTGATGGATATTTCGTTTTCCCGGGATGATCTTCTGGTCGGCTGGGGCGGAGGAAGCATACTGGATGTAACGGCTTTTGTAGCTAGTACATTTTTAGGCGGACTGACTTACTGCCTGATCCCGACAACACTTCTTGGCATGCTGGAGTCATCCGAAGCCGATACTGCTTATCTTAACTATATGAGCCACAAGGACTGTGTCAGCGTCAGCTGCGCCCCGATCGCCGTGATCATGGACGTGGAGTTCCTTTCGACGGTTCCGGAACAGTATATGAAAAACGGATATGCCCGTATTATTCTTTATGGCATGCTGGATCAGATCACTCTTTTGAACCGGCTTGTGCATAAATCGGATATGTTTATTACTATTGACGAGTGTTATCTGGCAAAATCCCGTATCCGCCAGCAGCATCCGCGGGCCTTTGACTTCGGAAAGGAGATCCGGGAAGCGATCCTGGAGCATTTCCGTTTTCTCCGGTATACGGAGGGTGAGGCAACTGCCTTTGCCGTAGCGGCGATGAATCCTTCTGCGGCGCTTTTCCAGCTATATGATATGCTGGGATTTCCGAAGAAACTGGAAGGCGTTTCGAAAGAGGCACTGCTTAAGCGGATCATGAAAGATCTTGCTCCTTATAAGGATGAGATCCCGGTGATCATGGCCAGAGGTAACGGCTCGGTACGACAGGAGAAGATGACTATGGCAGAAGCCATGCTGTTCTTCTCGGAAAAACTGAATGTGATACTGGAAGGAAAGTAAAGGATTCCGGTATCTGCATAAGGAGAAATGATGAGACTAAGAGAAACACATACAGGTAAGATACGTGCCGTAAGCCTTTTACTGGCGCTGCTTATCACATTCGGGATCACGGCCTGCGGAAAGAAAGAAGAGGCAGTGAAACCGGCTGAATTTGGTGATTATGGTGCGAAATTCGCGCTGAAACTGGCGACGACTTTTCCGTACCGGAATGCGTTTTCTTCGGGAGAAGAAGGGGCAGGCCTTTTGATCCGAAAAGAATTTGAGAGCCTGGGATATAAGGTGGAGGAACAGGCCTTCCAGTCTCCGGATGGCGGGAAGACGTCGAAGAATTTTATCGTGCGGATCCCGGGAGAAGGATTTATGCAGCGGGATTCTTTCGGGCAGTATACGGAGGTCCACAAGACCGTTGTGATCGGTGCCCATTATGACTCTCCCATTTCCTATTCCGATCGGGATACGTTTCCGGATTATGACGGTATCCAGAATAATGCATGCGGAATCGGATCTTTGATGACGATCGCCAAGCAGATGGTCGGAAAGACCTATGGGTATGATGTGATACTGGTTGCCTTTGGCGCCTCTTCGTCAAACTACCTGGGTGCAAGAAGTTTTCTTTCTTCCATGAAAGAAAACGAGCAGAAAAAGATCGAATGCATGTACTGTATCGAAAGTATCTATGCCGGTGACAAGTTATATGCCCATGCCGGTCTTTCTTCGCTGAAAGATGGAAAGAAGTATACCTACAGAAGAAAACTGTATGAAGCATACGATGTGGCCTACGAGAACCGGCTGTCCTCGCTGACCGGCACAGATCTGTATTACAACATGTCGCTGATGAGTTTTGATGTGGATGGAGATGGAAAGGAAGACATCTATCGAGAAGTGACGAAAGTCGGTTCGGATTATACTGCTTTTGACCATAATTCCATTCCGGTCGTATTCTTTGAATCCTCTGACTATAACTTTTCGAAAATGGGCGATATGAAAGAGACGAAGAACCTGGAACTGCAAAGTTATGATGGTGCGATCCGCAATACGCCGCTGGACTCAAGTAAGATCCTTGGTGAATCATTGGATGCGACGAGGCTTCAGGTCCGGATCAATGTAGTATCTTTTATCGTGATCCATGCTGTGGATAAGGGATCACAGAATTGTGTAAAGCTTTCTGCTTATAAAGAGGGAGAACGTCTGGCGCCGACTGTGGCACCGAAGAAGAAGGGAACGCCGGCTCCTACTGAGGATGAGTCGAAGAAAGGATAATGTATGGACGAAAAGAATATGAACGCTTCGGATATTATACATGGTGACCTGTTTGAAGGAATCGTGGTGGATGAACTAGAAGACCGTGATTACCGGTTTACGATCGATGGTGCCGAGGTGTCGGTGGCACAGAGAGTGAATTCTCCGAAAGAAGACAGAAAAGTACTGGGTTTTCTTTTCCTGATGGAGGCACCGCAGCGTTTCCGGCTGGATGTGCTCATTCCGGAAAACTGTAAAAATGCACAGGTTTCCCTGAATGATAAGGAACTGCTGGGATTCTTTTCCAAGGACATTCCGGAGGATCCGGAATATGTGGAAGTGACACATTGTAACGATGCGAACAAATACACTCCGCTTTGTCCCGGAAAGTTTCAGTCATTAAATTTCCGTTGGGAATCCGGAGATGTATTAAAGTTTTTCTTCTATTATTGAGACATTTCGTTAAATTGACGTGATTTTTTCATAGTGCTATATTATTCGTATATTGGGAGGGCTGAATATGAATACGAATGCATCTATTTCTGACAGAGCTTTTGCTGTCTTGCTTGATTTACTTACCTTTTTTGGTTTCGCCGGTGGCGTATGTATGATGATCTTTTCTGTAAATGAGATCAATACAGAAGTAAGTGAAGCTCTGGTTTCTCGGGGCACCTTGATCAAGATCTGCATCGCGTTAGTCGTTGCTTATTTTGTTTTGGATATTCTCCTTACAAGAATTTTCGCCACCACACCCGGTAAGCTTTGCATGAACTGCGACGTGGATTTCCATAGAGGAAACAGTATGATTCATAATATCATCAGAAGTTTCTTCAAGGTCATCTGTCTGTTCACTGTAATCCCGGCTATTTTTTCTTATCTTTCTGCGTCCGCGGATTATGATACACGTGCCTATCACGATCGTATCGCAAAGAGTAATGTAACCAACACCACACGCACACCTCGTGCATTGGGAATCATTACTGTTTTGGTTGGTCTTGCACTTCTGGTTGTTTTCATCTACAAGTACCATAGTGTGCTGGGTGTAACTATCGATCTGGGTCTGCCGAACTATAAGATTTTCGACGTTTGACCGATTAAATTGAAACTAGTTTACATTTCGGTGAAGATGATTTTTTGATACTTGTTATTTTACGGATTACATGATATTATCTTCACAGAAAGACGGAAAACAAATCCGGATTTTGTAACTACAAGAATGGCCATCTGAGATTGTTCAGATGGTTATTTTTGTATCTGCCGGAAAGACAAAAGAATACCCCGGAAACCTTGATCGGAACCGGGGTATTTTGATGTCATTTTATCTCCCTTTTTCGGGATAAGAGAAGAGGGAGATACGGCTCTTAGTTGACCTTGGTCACCCAGCCGAACTTGTCCTCTACCTTACCGCTCTGGATACCGGTGATAGTATCATAGAACTTCTGGGTGATCGGACCGATCTCACCGTTGTTGATGTTGATGACAGTGTCTTCATACTTGAGTTCACCGACCGGAGAAACAACTGCAGCGGTACCGCAGCCGAAGCACTCCTGCATACGTCCGGACTTACCGGCTTCGATGACTTCGTCAATGGAGATCTTTCTCTCTTCGACCTCAAGGCCCATATCCTTTGCAATCTCGATGCAGGATCTTCTTGTGATACCCGGCAGGATGGAACCGGCGGCCAGAGAAGGAGTAACGAGCTTGCCGTCGATGATGAACATGATGTTCATAGCGCCAACTTCCTCGATGTACTTCTGCTCAACACCATCGAGCCACAGTACCTGCTCGTAACCGGAATCATGAGCGATGGTCTGAGCGATCAGGGAGCAGCCGTAGTTACCGGCACACTTGGTGAAACCTGTACCGCCACGTACTGCACGTACATACTTATCTTCCACGTAGATCTTAACCGGCTTGATTCCGTGTGCATAGTAAGCGCCGGAAGGAGAAAGCAGGATAAAGAACTTATAAGTATTCGAAGCGCGAACGCCGAGGTACGGGTCTGTTGCAATAACGAACGGACGGATATACATGGACTCGCCTTTTCCGGACGGGATCCAATCCTGATCCAGTTCAACCAGCTTCTTGGTAGCATGTACGCAGAAGTCAACATCGACCTTCGGGATTACCAGACGGTCGTTACTGTTATTCATACGCTCGAAGTTGCATGCAGGACGGAAGAGGTTGATCGTGCCATCCTCGCACTTATATGCCTTCAATCCTTCGAATACAGCCTGGCCATAGTGGAATACCATAGCGGACGGCTCGATCTCGAACGGGCCATACGGAACGATTCTCGGGTTGATCCAGCCCTGACCTTCTACATAGTCCATAACAAACATGTGGTCAGAAAAGATGTGACCGAAAGGAAGCGGCTGACCCGGCTGGGGTTTCTGTCTTGGTGAGGTTGTCTTAGTAACCGAAATTTCTGGGAACATAATAATCCTCCTATTTGAACTTGATATTATCGTAGTTTTGATTATAGTCCCATTTTCCCAAAGTGAAGCATCCTTTTTGGGTAAAAGGGCTTTTTTGTGTCATTTCGTGAAGAAAAATGCCCCGTTTGCGATTAGGAACGTGTATTTGAAGATACGGACAGAGGTGGTAAAATAGATTTGACAGCAGAATTCGGGAAAAGGGGGAAGGAAGGACGATGCGTCTGAATCATGTGGATCTGATCGATGGGGAGTTTACTCTTCAGAAAGATCAGACAGTGATCGTGGAAAATGGCCGCATTACGTCGATCAGTAACGATATTCTTTCGATCCCGGCAGACGAAGAGACCTGGGATCTTTCTGATCTGCTTTTAGTTCCAGGATTTATCGATATTCATATCCACGGCGCCCTGGGTCAGGATACGTCTGATGGTAATGTAAATGCACTGGAAACCATCTCGTCTTATCTTGCAGAAAAAGGCGTGACCGGTTTTTGTCCTACGACTATGATGCTTCCGCAGGAGGCGATCCGGAATGCTTTGAAAAGCGCTGAGACCTTTCGGCAGGAAAACTTTCCAGGAGCCATAATGCTGGGTCTTCGCCTGGAAGGTCCGTTTCTTTCCAAAGAAAAATGTGGCGTGCAGAATCCTGAATATGCGAAAGAACCTTCTTCAAAGTACATAGAAGAACTCCTTTCGGGATTCCCGGAGGATCTTGTCCGTATTATTGATATTGCGCCGGAACTCCCCGGAGCGGAAGAAGCCATTATGCATTTGAAAGAGAAATATGTTCTTTCCATGGCACATACTGCAGCCGGGTATGATTGTGCGAAAAAAGCGATTGGTCACGGTGTCCGTCACGGCACGCATCTTTTTAATGCCATGAATCCGCTGTCCCATCACGAACCCGGTGCTGTCGGTGCACTTTTGGAGGATCAGGAGGCAACATGCGAACTGATCTGCGATGGATTACATATTCACCCGGCCGTTTTAAAACTTGCCTGGAAACTCTTAGGCGAGGACCGGGCAGTAGTGGTTTCAGATGCTATGCGGGCTTCCGGAATGCCTGACGGAGAATATGATCTGGGTGGAACAATCGTGAAAGTTTCCCAAGGACGGACAGATTTCGGAAACGGAAAACTTGCCGGATCGACGACGGACCTGTATTCGGAATTTTTATTTCTTCTGTCATTGGGGATGCCTGTTACGTCTGCACTACGTTCTGTAAGCATCAACCCTGCACGGGTACTGGGGATCGAAGAGCTGACCGGATCTTTAGAGGTAGGAAAGTATGCGGATATGGTGGCACTAGATAAGCATAACCGCATTCAGAAGGTATGGGTAAGAGGAAGGTTGGTATTTGACCTTTCGAAAAAGAAGGGGGACGATAAAATATGAAAGTGGAAAAGAATGAGAAGATCCCGCGGCTGATTTCCGGACTGGATCCAAAGGAAACGGCGGAATGCATGGCTGCGATCCGGATACGGCACTTTTCAAAAGGAGAGGTGATCATCCGGGAAGGTGATCCCTGCACCGGCCTGTTCTTCCTTAAGTCCGGCCTTGCTGCGCTGCAGAAATATACCACCGGCGGAGAAGTGGTAACGCTTCGTATTGCTTCAGAAGACAGCGCGATCGGTGTCGAGTACTTTCTAAAAAAAGAGAGGACTTTCGGCTATTCGGCCGAGGCTTTAGCCTCGGGAGAACTGTGCACTCTTTCAAGAGAGAACTTCGTAAGGCTGATGAATAAGTATTCTCAACTGAAAGAAAACATCGTGGTTCTGATGGCTGAAAGAATGGAAGACCAGAACCGGCGGATTGCACTTCTGGCGCAGAAGAGTGTGCGGCAGAAGATCGCTTATTATTTTCTCATGGAAACGTCTGAAGATAAGCAGCAGGATGTGATGCGTCTTCCCGGAACAAAGGAAGTGGTAGCGAAATATCTTGCCATGCCCCGTCCGAGTCTTTCACGGGAACTTTCCGCTATGCAATCGGAAAACCTGATCCAGATCAGCGGAAATGTGGTAACGGTACTGGATCGGCGTGCTCTTTTGAAAATCGTAGAAGAGTCATGATTCTTTATGATATAATTAGGAGAATGGACAGGAAAGGGGGATGACAGAATGTTTGGAAGACTCACTGATTTTATTCGTGAGATTTTCTCCAGCTTGGACAGTGGTTACATGTTCTTTGGCGGACCGCTGGATCTGGTTCGGTATGTCATCGATATCATTCTTGTTACCTTCGTCCTTTATAATATCCTTCGCCTGATCCGTGATACCCGTGCCTGGCAGCTCCTGAAGGGCGTGCTTTTGATCATGGTATTTATCCTGTTCTGCAGTTTTCTCGGGCTGGAGATGGTCGGATATCTTTTCAACAAAGTTCTCTATATCGTCGCGATCCTCTTCGTAGTCATTTTCCAGCCTGAACTCCGTCATGCACTGGAGACGGTCGGATTGAAATCTTTTGCCTCATTTTCAAATGTTCTGGTCAGTGAGGATTCAGATGAACAATTCCGTTATGTATCCATGATCGATGAGATCGTGAAGGCCTGTACGGAAATGAGCCGCACCTATACCGGCGCGCTGATCCT